>CAYZKZ010000010.1:0-42715 GCA_964479325.1 uncultured Muribaculaceae bacterium | reverse complement strand
GGCTTCAGAAGATTTATGCCTAATCTTCCTCTCCACCCACTTTTTCGGCTGATCCATGGCTTCATCGTCCCATCCCTGCATCCTTAAATCTTTTTGGATAAGGTCATATATTAGTTTTACATTTTGGTCCATATTGTGGCTGGCGGTTCATATTTGTTGCAAACCTAAGATTTGCAGCATTGTTTTCTGAGTCCACGGTTTGCATGACAAAAGTAATAAATTTGTACTGATAATGAAAGTATAACAAAGGACAATTGCAACAGACGGCACATTAACGGCAAATTTAAACAGCCTCTCAAGTTATTAATAGTCACATTCCAAGAAAATTTCAGCAACTATTCTACAAGTGGAGTAAATTTGTCATCGAGAGTATATGTCGTGTACTTTCTGTTAGCCCGACAGCTCCACCATTTTGCATGGGGCGTGATATACATAATGCCCCTTTGCGACAACAGAGGTAAGACTCTTAAAATTGACGAGGACACCATCCCCCGCCAGAAGGCTTTCAGGTGCAGTCGACCGTTCCCGATTCCGTCATAAAACGCAGTCTCAAGAACGGTATAGTGCCTCTGGCGGCCATCCACCGCGCATCACCGTTCCCGCCAATTTCAAAGGGCCTATGATGGAGATGTTGTTTCACCGACACCATTCGCACAAAAGAAGGAACGCTTACAGACGCTGACATCTTCGTCAAGTACGACCCGTGGTTCGGTAAGTCTGAGACTCAACATCATAGCCACAGACAAAGAGACCGTCTTTAGCATTCACGCCATCTAAAACCTAATTTAAACCGCTTACTCATGGCACTTAAGTTATGCATAATGAGCGCGTCAGCCCATCATTTCAGGGACTTGGCTTGGCACCAGAACAAGTAGTTTTTTCATTGACAACAGTATGTTACCTGCAACGAAAAAAAGAAACGAAAATACCTCGCCGCATCTGCCGCAATGGGCAACAAATATTTCATACCCTAAGACATCACCCGACAACAGTTTCCACGCGACACCATTTACCCGTTGAGGGTGCTATGCGCAAGGTGCCGCAGGGGAAAACTGTCATCGGGCGGTAAATATCTAAGACTCAACGAGAATCCGGATGGTAGAAACCGCAGGGAATGAGGTCACTACTCCCACTCGATGGTTGCGGGCGGTTTGGAGGAGATGTCGTACACTACGCGGTTGACTCCCTTGACCTTGTTGATTATGTCGTTGCTGACCTGGGCGAGGAAATCGTACGGGAAATGGAACCAGTCGGCGGTCATCGCGTCGGTGGACACAACGGCGCGGAGGGCGACAGGATTCTCGTAGGTACGCTCGTCACCCATCACGCCCACGCTCTTGATAGGCAGCAGGATGACACCGGCCTGCCAGATGGCGTCATAAAGGTTCGTCGCCTCGACGCGGGGATCGGAGGCGGAAGGGAGATGAAGGGCGGAGCAATCATATTCCCGCAGACCTTTAATGAATATGTCGTCGGCCTCGCGGAGGACATTCAGTTTCTCCTCGGTGATGTCTCCGATGATGCGGATCGCGAGAGACGGCCCCGGGAAAGGATGGCGGCCGATGAGTTCCTCCTTGATGCCGAGGGCGCGGCCAACCCTGCGGACCTCGTCCTTGAAGAGCATCCTGAGAGGCTCGACAATCTTCAGATTCATCTTCTCCGGAAGTCCGCCGACATTGTGGTGCGACTTGATCTTGGAGGCGATGCCCTCGATTCCGGCGGACTCGATCACGTCAGGGTAGATTGTTCCCTGGGCGAGCCAGCGGGCGTTCTCGATCGTGTGGGCGTACTTGTCGAAAGTCTCCACGAAGAGTCTTCCGATGATCTTTCTCTTGGCCTCAGGCTCGGTGACACCGGCGAGAGCGGAGATGAACTCCTTCGAGGCGTCGGCACCGATCACATTGAGGTTCATATCTTTGTAGGACGCAAGCACATCCTCATACTCGTTCTTCCTCAGCAATCCGTTGTTCACGAATATGCAGGTGAGGTTGTGGCCGATCGCCTTGTTCAGAAGCACACCGGCGACTGTCGAATCGACTCCGCCGCTGAGGCCGAGGATGACCTTGTCGTCCCCAAGCTGCTCCCGGAGGCTCGCCACAGTGGTCTCGATGAACGAGTCCGGAGTCCAGTCACCCTTGCAGCCGCATATTCCCAAAGCGAAGTTGCCGAGAATCTTGGTGCCTTCCGTCGTGTGGAAGACCTCCGGATGGAACTGCACGGCATAAGTCTGCTCACCCTTGATGTGGAACGCCGCATTGGCGACGCTCTCTGTCGAGGCGATCACCTCGGCTCCCTCGGGAAGACGGGCGATCGTGTCGCCGTGGGACATCCAAACCTGCGAGTGAGCGGAGACTCCCTTAAGCAGAGGTGACTCAGGATCAACGACATCCATCATCGCGCGGCCATATTCCCTGGCAAGTGATCCGAGTACCTCGCCGCCGAACTTGTGGGCGAGATACTGCGCGCCGTAGCATATTCCCAAAAGAGGATAGACACCTTTGATGCCGCTGAGGTCGATCTGCGGGGCGTTCTTGTCACGCACTGAGCAAGGGCTGCCGGAGAGGATCACGCCCTTCACGGTCGAGTCCAACGCCGGAACCTTGTTGAACGGATAGATTTCGCAATAAACGTTCAGCTCGCGGAGTCTGCGGCCGATCAGCTGTGTGACCTGCGAGCCGAAATCCAGAATGATGATTTTTTCTGTCATAGACGGACGGAGAGATTTAGACCTCAAAATTACGGCATTTTTCGCAATGTGGCAAGGGCGGAACGCATTTCTTGCGATTACGACGGACGCGGGCTACACCTTGAGGAAGCACTTCTTGCGGTAGAGGAAGTAGAGGAGGAACCAGCAGACGGCGAAGTAGCCGATGCTGAAGACCAGCTTGGACCAGCTTTCAGGAAGAAGATCCATTGTGCCTCCGAAGAAGAACTTCGTGATGGAATTGATGTTCAGAATCCTCTGGCCGAGATAAATCGTGATCGAGTTCATTCCGACAACCTGGAAGAACACGACACCCTTGCGCCAGCCCTTAACGTCGATGAGGTAGTAGAACAACGCGAACATTCCGACTGACCAGACACCGGCGGCAAGCACGAATGTACTGGTCCACAGACTCTTGATGACAGGACACCAGAAGGACCACACTATCGTGAGCACAGCCATCACAGCGGCGGCCGCGAGCATCTTCACGGTCTTGCGCTCTCCGGAATCGCTTGACTCCCTGACATAGCGGCCGGTGAACATACCGAGCATAGCCGTGACAACGGCTGGAATTGTGCTCAGCAGACCCTCAGGGTCACCAAGGCCTTTCTTGTAGATGTGGTTAGGCATCAGTACCCTGTCGATGTAGTAGGCGATGTTGCCCTCTGTGGAGAAGGAGTCGGCTCCGGCGGGAGCGTCAGGGGCGACGACAAACTTCAGGAGAAGGAAATAGCCGACAAGGATTCCGGCGGCGATGCCCCACTGCGTCTTCCTGCTCGTGAACATATAAAGGATGGCCGCGATCGCCCAGGCGAGTCCGATGCGGGCAAGCACGCTCGGAAACCTCTGCGTAGCGAAGTGGAACTGGAATATTCCCTGATAGACAAAGCCGAGGAATATCAGGACGCAGCAGCGGCGCAGCACATCAAGACAGAGAGCCCGCCGGGACATTCCTTTCGCCGTCTTTTTGGCGAACGAGAAAGGGAACGTCATTCCGGAGATGAACAAGAAGAGGGCGAAGATCGTGTCGTGGTGACGGAAGCCCTCCCAGTCAACGTGCGACATCTGGGTGGCGAGCCAGCAGTCCTCTCCGCCGGGGAAAAGTCCGCAGAGATTCACAATGATGGCGCTCAGACCCATTATGAACATCATATCGAAGCCCCTCAATGCGTCAAGGGAAAGGAGACGTCCGCCAGTGGCGGGCGCGGATTCGTTATTGGTCATATCACAGTGTAGTTATTATCTTGCAAAAGTAAGTAATATTTCAAACATATCATACCGTCATCACAGAACAATGACCTCGTCAGCGAAGACAAAGGCGGTGTGGCCGCGGCCAGGATGCCAGTCCGGGATTGGACTCAGCGGGGAGGCCTTGACCCGGATGAAGCGGGAGGAGGACTCAGGGAAGTAAATGGGAATCTCCCTGAGGCCGTCCGGGGCATCCTTGGTGTCGGTCTCCACGTCAAGGGAGGCCACCGGCACAAAGGAGACTCCGTCATCGGAGACGCTCACCTCGACGGAGGACGGGGCGAAGATGTAGTTCAGCTTATCGACCAGGACACAGAGGGTGACGGAGGAATATTCAGGGACGGTGGTGGGGTGCGGGCGCTTCGACGAGCTCAGCGACCGGTTGGTGAGCT
This sequence comes from uncultured Muribaculaceae bacterium, assembly GCA_964479325.1. Classification (GTDB taxonomy): domain Bacteria; phylum Bacteroidota; class Bacteroidia; order Bacteroidales; family UBA932; genus Cryptobacteroides. Next base: position 38,371 of record CAYZKZ010000010.1, on the reverse strand, counting down.
TGTCGAACCACAGCGACCGGGAGGAAGAGTCGGAAGCCGGGCGCTTCGACGAGCTCAGCGACCGGGAGGAGGATGAGGACGACTGCGAGGCGAGATCGATCACGACATCCATCGGTTCCTCGTTCCAGGCCGCATAGTCAGCGGTGTTGAAACTCAGGCCTCCGCACAGGCCGTCAACCAATGACGAGTCCGGCTGCCACCTGTAGTTCCAGGCCTTTTGCGTCAAGGCCGTCACCTTCCTGCGGAAGGCCTTGTTGGCAAGAATCTCTTTGGAATATACCTCCGAACGTCCCCCGTCACGGAAGGCCGCGGCCTTAATCACCGCAGGTCGCTCAGCGACAATGAAAGGAGCGGTGTAGAGCGGCGATTCCTCCGTCGGGTCAGAGCCGCCGAGAGTATAGCGGATCTCCCCGTCGCCCGCGGTGTGGAGAGTGAACTCGACACCCTCATCCAAAGAACGAGGCTGGTCGATGATGCCGAAGATGTGCCTGGCGTAATTGAAGCCCATCTCATCGTAAACGGAGGACATACGGGCGATGTCCTTCATAAACCTGTCGAACGATTTTCTGCGAGGCTCGCACCACTGCACCTCACTGAGGGCGCTCAGGCGAGGCAGGAGCATATACTCAAGATGCCGGTCCGAGGAGATGAACTCCGTCCACAGGTTGGCCTGGACACCGAGAATCCGAAGTCTCCGCGAGTCAGTCATCTCCGGGGTGAACGGCTCATATTCATAGACCTTCCAGACAGGAATGAATCCGCCGATGCCCTCCGGCTCGGTGGTCGGATCCCAACTCTGGCAATAGTCGAAGTAAAGATTCGTGTTCGGGGTCATTATCACATCGTGGCCGAGACTGGAGGCCTTGATTCCGCCCTCGCTGCCTCTCCACGACATCACGACAGCGTCGTCGGGAGCCTTCCCCTCAAGGATCTCGTCCCAGCCGACCATCCGCCTTCCGTGTTCGCCGAGAAACCGAGCGACCCGCTCGGTGACATAGCCTTGCAGCGCCTGCTCCGCGGTCCGTTCCCCGTCCGGGACAAGGCCCAGTTCCTTTATCCTCGACTGGCAGCGGGGACATCCGGCCCAACGTGACTTAGGACACTCATCGCCGCCTATGTGAATATATTCATAAGGGAAGATGTCCATAACCTCGGTCAGCACATCCTCTATGAATCCGAATGTGGTCTCGCTCCCCGCGCACAGCACATCCTGCGAGATTCCGCCGTAGGCCCAGACCTCGTAGGGTCCTCCGGTACATCCAAGATCAGGATAGGAGGCGAGCGCCGCAAGCGTATGACCGGGAAGATCGATCTCCGGCATTATGTCGATGCCGAGACCGGCGGCGTAGGAGACAATGGAACGAAGTTCATCCTGGGTGTAAAAGCCACCGTAGGGTTTGTCGTCCGGACCGATGTCAGTCCCGGCACGGCCGAGCCTGTCGCCTTTTCTCCACGCCCCGACCTCAGTCAGACGAGGCCACGACTTGATCTCGATCCTCCAGCCCTGGTCGTCGGTGAGATGCCAGTGAAGCACGTTGAGCTTGTGCAGGGCCATAATGTCCAAGTACCTCTTCACCTCATCCACAGAGAAAAAATGCCTGGCGCAGTCAAGGTGCATCCCGCGGTAGCGGAAGCGGGGCCAGTCACGGATCTCCACATCCGGGTACATCCCGTCAGAGTCCCTCAACTGCCTGAGCGTCTGCCCGGCGTAAAGGAAGCCTCTTTCCGAAGAGGCGGTGACGGTCAAGATCCCGTTCTTGATGCGCAGGCGGTACTCCTCCTCGGACAAAGTACTGTCAGTCACATCCTTGCGGACACAGGAGCCTGCGTCCGAACGGCCTCCGAGCAGACGGACTTCCTGAGGCTCGGGAATGACGTTTACGATGTCCGAACGCCCGCCGTCACGGACACAGGATGAGGCCAGCGTCGCGGCAAGGGCGGCAAGGCAGAGTGAGAGGGAAAGTCTTATATTCATAAAATCAGATTATTCCAAGCATCCTGACTTTGGCTATGTAGCTCGCTCCGATCGCCCCGGCCTTCTCGCCGAGACGGGTGACGACGATCGAGGTGTCGCTGCTGACTATTGCGAGGGCCAGTTTGTTGACGCTGCCCTTGATTGGTGTCATTAGATATTTATGCGCGCGCGCAAGAGACCCGCCGATGACTATCACCCCCGGATTGAAAAGGTTGATCATTCCCGCTATGGCCTGTCCGAGCGCCTTTCCAACCCTCTCTATGGCCTCGATGACCACGGTGTCCTCGGAATCAGCCGCGTCAAGGATGTCGCTCAGGGTGATCTCCTCGCCCGCCTTGAACTTCTTGCTCAGAAGCGAAGGCTGCCCGGCCGCCATCTCCTCCAGAACTATCCTGTGGAGCGCCGACCCGGAGGCCTCCGTCTCAAGGCATCCGATTTTTCCGCACCGGCATATTCTTTTGTTGTCGAAGATCGGGAAATGGCCTATCTCGCCGGAGAAACCGGAGCGGCCGTAGCCGAGCTTGCCGTCGATGATCATTCCGAGACCGAGTCCCCAGCTGACGTTGAACACAAGGAACGTCTTCTCCGGACTCTCGCTGCACATATACTCGGCGTAGGCCATCGCCCTTGAGTCGTTCTCCACATAGACCGGAGCCCCCATCTCATTCTCCAGAATCCTGACAATCGGCTTGTCCTCGCTGATGAAATAGGAGAAACAGTAGCCGGTGTTGCAGTTGACCCGCCCGGAGAAGATGAATCCGTAGCTGCGGATCTTGGAGAGGTCGAGCCCCGTGGTCTTCAGGCATTCGCGGACAACCTCGCACATCCTGCGGCACGACTCCTCCGTGCTTGCCAATGTGAAGCGGATGTCTTCCTTGAAGAAGCACAGCTCGCCCATAAAGTTTGTCACCGCCACATTCAGGTAGTCCTGCTTCACATCCACGCCCACAAAGATGCCGGCCTCAGGATTGAGTCCGTAGATAACAGGCTTGCGTCCGCTTGAGGACTCCATCTTGCCGATCTCCTTCACGAATCCGTCGTCGATCAGGTCGGCGACGATCCTTGAGGCCGTCGGCACGGAGGTGTCGTACTCGCGGCTGAGGTCCGCCAAGGTGAACTGCTTGTCATAGACACAGTTCTCGAGTATGAGGTGCTTTAAGAATGAGTTTCTGCCGTTGAAATGCTCTAAAAAGGATTCTTTGTCGTTAATGCTTGCCATAGTGATGTATTTCGAATCCCAAAGTTAAGCATTTTATAGCCATTTTGAAAGAATATGACCGGAACTACCAATAAATATATTCAATTAAACCACCCCGAAAAGGGAGTGACGGTAAATATGTTAAAAATATCCATTTAATTATTTTCAAAATGAAAATATATTACTACATTTGCGCGGTACACTATTGACAATAGCCAGTATTGTATTCAATACTTAAAGAATATTATTGTTTATCATCAAATATTTAATGAAACACTATGACTGATCAATTATCAACGGGAAGACGGAAGATCGCGGTTATCCTGTTGGCCACATTGCTGGCAGTCCCATCCTTCGGAGCGGACACCGGCGATTCCGGAGCCAAGGACAATGCGGCGGCGGCCTCCGCCACCCCAAGCAAGGTCACGGTAAAGGGTAAGGTCATCGACAGCACCGGACAGCCTGTGCCGGGCGCGGCCGTGATGATCAAGGGAACCCAGACCGGAACAATGTCGGACATAAACGGCTACTATGAGCTGGAGGTTCCCGGACCAGGAACTGTTCTGGAGATCTCAAGCCTTGGCTACAAGACCCAGACGGAGACAGTACCTAAGTCACTTGAGCTCAACGTCTTCTTGAAGGATGACGCCACAGAGCTGGATCAGGCGGTCGTAGTCGGTATGGGTCACCAGAGAAAGGCTTCCGTCATCGGAGCCATCTCGTCAGTGTCCAACACCGAGCTTGAGATCCCGCAGCGAAACCTGACCAATGCCCTGGCCGGAAAGGTGGCCGGAGCGGTGGTCGTGCAGAGAACAGGTGAGCCGGGTATGGACAACGCCGAGTTCTGGATCAGAGGTATCTCCTCACTGAACTCCAGCGCGCCTCTCATCCTCGTGGATGGAGTAGAGCGTGAGATGTCAAACCTCGCCATCGAGGAGATCGAGACAATCTCAATCCTGAAGGATGCCTCAGCGACAGCCGTCTATGGTGTGCGCGCGGCGAACGGAGTCGTTCTCGTGACCACAAGGAAAGGTATCGCACAGAAGCCACAGATCGATGTGAAGATCGAGGGCGGTATCTCGGAGCTGACAAATATGCCTAAGCTGCTGGACGGAGCCAACTATATGCGCCTTTACAACGAGGCGAGCGGCTCACAGGTGTTCTCAGAGGACCAGATCGCCAAGACAGAGGCGAGAACCGATCCTTATATGTACCCGAACGTCAACTGGTTCGACGAGCTTTTCACCCGCTGGTCAAACAACGAGCAGGCTTCGATCAGCATCAGAGGTGGAGGTGAGCGCGCGAGATACTACGTGACGGCGGCCTACATCAGGGACAACGGTAACCTCTACACCAGCCCTGAAACCGACTACAGCACGAACATCCACGTGAAGAGGTACAACTTCCGCTCTAACATCGATATGAACGTCACCAAATCCACGGTGCTGTCCCTTGAGATAGGAGCGAATATGACCGACTCCCACCAGCCGAGGCCTATCACGGCAAACAACAACTACCAGGCGCAGGCCTCGCAGTTGTTCACTATGGCCTACAACCTTGACCCTGTCTCGACTCCTGTCCGAGTACCGATCGGCTACGACGAGAACGGTAACATCAAATGGGCGTGGGGCGGTTCGACCGGAAACTCGACGAACAACCCTGCCGAGCGTCTGTTCGGATCAGGTTACAACAAGACCTACCAGACCCAGATTATGTCGCAGATCATCGTAAAGCAGAACCTTGATATGCTGACAAAGGGCCTTAGCGCCAATATGTCGTTCTCCTACGACTTCAACATCACATCGATCCAGGCCCGCGGTAAATACTCTTCACGGTACGCCATCATCGGGGTCGATGACGAGACCGGACTCTACAAAGTGACCCAGACCTACGTGGGTGACGAGTTCCTTAACTTCAGCTCTTCGAACAGCGGAAACCGCGCCGATGAGTTCAAGGCACAGGTCAACTACGACAGGAATTTCGCGGAGAAGCACCGTGTGGGAGCGATGGTGATGTACTACCAGCGCAACTATGTCAACCTTTCCGCCAGTTCGGCGATATACTCGCTGCCTTACCGTAAGCAGGGTCTTGCGTTCAGGGCGACATATTCCTACGACGACCGCTATTTCACCGAGTTCAACGCCGGTTACAACGGATCAGAGAACTTCGCCAAAGGTCAGAGATTCGGCTTCTTCCCTGCCGGAGCCATCGGCTACCTCATCTCCAACGAACCTTGGTGGACCAACGTCAAGCCATACATCAACCATCTGAAACTCAGGGCATCAATGGGTCTCGTGGGTTCGGACGTGCTTGCGAGCGGACGTTTCGCCTACCTCTCGACCTGGGGATCAGGTCTCGGCGGGCACAGGTTCGGAGACTCAGCCAACTGGTCCAGCGGAGTCGGAGAGGATCAGGAAGGTATCGAGAACCTGACCTGGGAGAAGGGTCTCAAGAAGGATGTCGGCCTCGAGATCAAGCTCTTCAACTCGCTTCTCTCCTTCGACCTTGACTACTTCTTCGAGCATAGATGGGACATCCTCATCCAGAGAAACACCGTTCCTGGTGTCGCCGGTCTTAACAATCTTCCTCTCGCCAATATGGGTGTGCTCAACAACCAGGGATTCGAGTTCACCGGAGAGTTGAACCACCATATCGGTCAGGTAGGCTACAGAATCTACGGAAACTTCTCGTTCGCCCGCAACAAGGTCCTTGAGAAGGATGAGGCTCCGACTGACAGCTGGCGCAGACGCACGGGACACCGCCTCAACCAGAGGTTCGGCTACATCGCCCTCGGCTATTTCGCCGATCAGGACGAGATCGACCTCAGCCCGACACAGTTCGGACTGCCGCTGGCTCCGGGTGACGTGAAGTACCTTGACTACAACAAGGACGGAGTAGTTGACGAACACGACGAGGTAGCCATCGGCTACGCCAACGTGCCTGAGATCAACTACGGTTTCGGAGCGCAGGTGACCTGGAAAGGACTCGACCTTGGAGTGTTCTTCAGAGGACAGGGGAACGTGTCCTACTACCTCGGCGGAGCGTTCTTCCCGTTCTACCGTGGAGTGAAGCAGGGCAACCTCTTCGAGAAGGCGCTTGACCGCTGGTCTCCTGACAACCCTGATCCGGATGCCTTCTACCCAAGACTCACCGAATACGCCAACACCAACAACCAGAAGACATCGACAAAGACCATCTACGACGGAAGCCTTATCCGTCTGTCCGATGTCGAGGCCGGCTACACATTCAAAGGCGACTGGCTCAAGAACTGGGGATGTCAGGCCTTCAGGATCTATTTCGTCGGAAGCAACCTGTGGATGCACTCCAAATGGGATATGTGGGATCCGGAGACCGGCTCAAGCGACGGTAGCTCCTACCCGCTTACCCGCAAGTTCAACTTTGGTGTAAGATTCACTTTCTAAAATGACGGAAGCAATGAAAAAATATCTTATTCTGATAACATCCGCCGCATTTCTCCTCTCGGGATGCAACTACCTCGACAAGATGCCGGATGATATGAAAACCGAGGAGATGGTCTGGACCAACCGCAACGAGGTTCTCTCCTACCTCACCAACATCTATGCACCGCTGCCGGACAAAAACTGCGTCGAGTCCGATTGGAACGGCCTCTGGTACGGTCTCTCAGACGAGTGCGACATTCCTTGGAGTCCGTTCATCCAGCTGAACGAGGGTAGCTGGGATCCTACGACCACAACCAACAAGGTGTGGGCCACCTACTACAAGGCGATCAGGGCAAGTTTCAAGTTCGAGAACAACGTCGGAAGATGCACCGAGCTGGCGAGTGACCTCAGGACAAGGTACACCGGCGAGGCGATATTCCTTAGAGGCTACTACTACTTCCTGCTTCTCCGCCAGTACGGTCCTGTCGTGCTTCTGAAGGAGGAGATGTCTTCCTCCACCGACTTCGCTAATATGCCGAGAGCGCCGTTCGACGAATGCATCGACTATGTGGTGGAATGTATGGACAAGGCCTACGACCTCCTTCCATATTCCTACCAATCCGACAAAGTGAATCTCGGACGCGCCACCAAGGTAGCCTGCCGCGCCGTGAAGACACAGGCTCTCCTTCTCGCGGCTTCGCCTCAGTGGAACGGAAACTCGGACTACTACTCCCTGCTCCGCGACAATGACGGGAATCCGCTTGTGGCGGCGTCATACGACGAAAGCAAGTGGAAAAGGGCGGCTGAAGCGGCCAGGTCAGTGATCGACCTCTCTGAGAATCACCAGACGGAGACGAACCTCGGCCTCTACTACGGAGAAAAGAACGACGTGAACTCATCCGACTACAACCCTTACAAGGCCTACTACAACATCGAGATGACCAACTGGAACGAGGAGATCATCTTCGGAACGACCCAGATCGCCAGAAGCGCCTGGAACGACTACCCATCCCGTTACGGGTATATGTACCACACCCTTCCTTCAAACGGAAAGCAAAAGTTCAACGGCGGAACCGCCCCTACCCTCAGGCTTGTGGACGCGTTCTATATGGAGAACGGACGAGGAATAGAGGATCCGGAGTCAGGCTACGTCGAGAGCGGCTTCGCCACATCAAACGGCAAGCACTACAACCCCGTCACAGACGGCGAGCCTAAATTTGACGAATCTACGGAAGACGGAAGAAAGGGTCTTATCGACGACCTCAAGAGACTCGACAGCTGGGGACACTCCAAGGGTGACTGGAATATGTTCGCAAACCGCGAGGCTCGCTTCTACGCATCCATCAACTACAACCACAGGGTGCAGATCTTCTACCCGTCCGACAAGGAATGGATGAACGCGTTCAACAACCGCGAGGACCAGCAGGACGGATGGGGAAGGCTTGAGCTTTACTACGGCGGAATGTCCAACAACTCGAACCTTACCTACTACCCTCACAGCGGATTCCTCACACACAAGAGGATCATTCCTGGAGACTTCTCCAACCTGACATTCTCAGGACACTACGTGACCGTTTACATCCGCTACGGCGAGATCCTTCTCGACTACATCGAGGCGTTGAATGAATATGACCCGTCCAACTCCGACATCAAGAAATACTGGGATATGATCCGCCAGAGAGCCGGTCTTCCGAGCATCTTCGACACCTATCCTGAGATCAAGGGCGACAAGGACGCTCAGCGCAAGTACATCCTCCGCGAGCGTCAGATCGAGCTTAACTTCGAGGGCGACCGATTCTTCACCTGCCACCGCCGACTCCTCTGCCTCGATGCCTCGGCCAATACCGTGACATCCAACGAGGTCGGCAAATTCGGCGACAACGGTCCTGTCTGGGGACTCTCCACAAGAGCCTGCGAGGAAGCCGATCATCCGGAGAAAAACAGTTTCAAGACAACGGAGTTCTACAAGAGGACAATCTTCGAGACACGAGTGTTCAAGAAGCAGTTCTATCTCTTCCCGATTCCTCAGGACGAGATCAACAAGAGCCCTGGACTGACTCAGAATCCTTGGTGGTAGAATCTAAAATGACTATAGAGAAATGAAAAGTTTACTCAAAACAATAATGATGGTGTCAGCGGCGGCTTTCGTGGCCGTGTCCTGCGACATCGAGAAGAAATTCGACACGGAGATCCCGACCTATCCGCTGACTCAGCTTGTCAAATCGGCAACAGCGACCGTCGGAGACGAGACCGTTGACGGAGTGGTCGATAATGACAACCACACTGTCACCTTCGTGTTCAAGGAGACCAAGGATTTCACTTCCGTCCAGGTGAAACTCAACTATCCGTCCAGGATAGTCCTGAAGGATGGAGCCTTGGAGGATCTGACCGCTGACTTCTCCGGCGGAAAGACCTACTCCTTTGTCGTGAACAATCTTGAAGAGGACGTGACCTACACCGCAAGCGCGTTCAGGGCCGCGACAGTCAAGGTTGACTACACCCAGTGTTCCGTCATCACAGGCCTCGAAGGCGACGCAAACCCTGCCAAGATGAGCACAACAGATGACGACCAGGGAAGATACGGATCTCTTCCTAAACATCTTTTCGACGGCCTGTATATGACGACCAAGCCGACAAATGACGTACCTGGACCTTGGAGCGCAATCGGCTACAGAAGCTTCGGCTGGCAGATGGACACTCCTGACCTTAAGGGTTCGAACGGCGAGCAGTACGGCAACGCCTACACCGTTGACCTCGGAGAAAAGATGAGGGTCGCCAAGATGGTGTTCTGGCCTTACTGGCCTTACACGAGAATCGACGGTGCCCAGTTCGAGATCTACGCCTGGAAACTTGACGGAGAGCCGTCCGGAGACTGGACAAACTGGCAGCTCATCGCGACGGCGGATTTCTCCGACCGTTACGAGACAGCGCTTGCGGAGCCTGCCGGAAGCACACATCCGTACTTCTCCGAAGGAATGGCTGTAGAGTTCAACTACGCCGACGTGCCAGAGTCAAGGTACTACCGCGTGAAGCTCATCAAGAACTTTATGTCGGTGTTCCAGGACAAGATTGACAAGAACTGGAGCAGTGCGTCCAACGTCAACGCCTACTCAGCCTCCGAACTTGAGGTCTGGAAATACAACGTCGATGAGTAATCACCAATAATCATTGCAAATAATGAAAAGACTGAATATATTCATTATGGCTTTCTCCCTCCTTGTCGCCGCCGCCACAGGCTGCGACAAGACGGAGGACGCGTACATCAACCCGTCGAAAAAGGCTATCGAGCTCACCTCCGACGCAGATGACATCACATTCTCGGTCTCGTCCAATGTGGAATGGAAGATGACCGTCTCAGACCCTTGGTTCAAGATCACCCCTAAACGGGGCGAAGGCGAGACCGAGATCCGCCTTGTCGCCGAGCGCAACAAGACCGGACTTGAACGTACATCCGTGCTCGAGTTCACGGCCGGGGCGGTCGTGGAAAGAGTCCAGGTGACACAGCCGGCGTTCATCGTGAATATGGGTGTGACCTGCCCGGAAAGTGTCGAGGTCAAGAAAGGCGAGTCACTCACACTTGAACTGACCGAACCTGCCGATGACTGGGAGTACACAGTGAAGAACGGCGAATGGCTCACGGAGTTCAGCAAGACCAGTTCAAAACTGATCTTCCAGCTGAACCCCGCGGCGGCTTTCGATGAGGATGTCCCGGCAGAGATAGAGTTCACATCCCCTTCCGATCCGACATTCTACGCCAAGGCGACGGTGAAGCCAATCAACTACTTCAAGTTCAGCGCGGAGATCCCGGAGAGCATAGATCTCGGAGTGCGAGGCTGCCAGCTTGACATCAATGTGGAAGCAAACTTCGACTGGACATATTCCGTAATGAACGGAGCCTGGCTCCAGGAATATTACAAGAATAACAAGCATCTTGTCTTCGACGGGAAACTCGCCAACCTGCTCAAACAGGATGAGAAAGCCGAAATCACTTTCACAAGCCCTGACTACGCCAACTTCAAGTATGTGGCCACAGTGCAGTCAATCGCACCTGTGACATTCCGCCTTGTAGATAAGTCCGGAATGAAGCCAATCGTCCTTTCAGGAGACTCACAGTGGGACGCAGGAACGGAGCAGTACCTCTTCGACGGTGCCTGGACAATCTACAAGAACAAGTACAACACCTTCAAGGACGGAGACCCTGACAAACCTACTGGAATCTCCTACAAATCCTTCAGTTTCAACATCAGCAACTACAAGATCCAGGAGCGTCCTATGACCTTCACAATCGACGCAGGACGCAGGTTCAACCTCACCAAGTTTGTCACCTACCACTACTACCAGTTCGAGGCTCAGACCCCGCTTACCTACGATGTCTATGCCTACAAGCCAAACGCCACCCCAACTGGAGACGAGCCGCTTGACACAGAGGACGGATGGGTAAAGATCGGCAGCGTGAACAACGTCGGGAAGATCACAGAATTCAATGCGAAATACAAGGACGGCGACTACTTCAACGAACTTGCGCAGGGAGACATCATCAGCGTTGCGGAGGAAGATATGTTCCCGGCCCGCTACTACCGCTTCGCTATGACCGGTAACGGCTACTGGTGGTACGGTGTCAAGGCCGAGGAGACAGGAATCAGCAGCGGAATCCAGTCCTGGGGAATTCCTTGGGGATGGCTCGGATGGTGCACAATCTCCGAAATCTCTCTTTACGAATACATTGACTATTAATCATATTCAGAAAACAATTAAAACATTAATAACACATTATGAAAAAGATTTTGACTTTCGCGGCCGCCGCGATGCTTGGTCTGCTGGCAACGGGATGTTACGATGACTCGGAACTCACGACACGAGTCGATATCCTTGAGACAAAGGTCAGCGACCTTGAGGCTCTCTGCAAGACGATGAACACCGATGTCTCAGACCTCAAGACCATTATGGAACAGTACAAGAACGCTGTCACCGTGATTTCTGTCACCGAGACCGATAACGGCTACGAAATCGTCTTCTCGGACGGAAAGATCGCCACAATCACCAACGGTGAGAAAGGAGAGAAGGGAGACAAGGGCGAGACAGGAAAGAAAGGTGACGCCGGAGAGAAGGGCGAGACAGGAGATAAGGGTGACACTGGAGACAAGGGCGCAGATGGTGTCACCCCTGTGATCGGTGTCAAGAACGAGGACGGAATCCTCTACTGGACCGTCAACGGAGAGTACCTTCTTGATGACACGGGAGCAAAGGTCTCCGTGGCCGCTCCAGTCACCCCTCAGTTCAAGTATGTAGCCGAGGAGGAGACCTGGTACATCTCGCTTGACGGAAAGGAATGGAAAGCCCTCAGCGGCAAGATGGATCACTGCTATCTCTTCCAGAGCGTCACAGAGGAGGACGACAAGGTTGTCTTCACACTCCAGGACGGCAGCACCATCGAGATCCCTAAGGAGAAGCCGTTCAGTTTCACACTCCAGTCTTCTGTCGTGGTTGACAACGGTGCCACAGTGGAAGTGCCTTACACACTTGAAGGCGCAAGCGCAAACACTGTCGTTGACTGCATCGCCACAGGATCCATCTCAGCCAGAGTGGATGCGGCCAAGTCAGTGATTGTCATCACAGCTCCTGCCGCCGCGGAAACAGGAAAGGTTGTCGTCTTTGCCACAAGAGAGGACAAGTCAATCGTCCGCGTTCTCAACTTCGTAGGCTGTAAGTTCACAGTTTCGACAAACGAGATCAACGCCAACCCTAACGGAGAGACCATCACATTTAAGGTTACAACAGACATTGAGAAAGACGGTTACAATGTCGTTGTTCCATCCGGTTGCGACTGGATCAGCAATGTACAGACAAAAGCCACACGCGAGGATGTCATCACACTTGACGTAGCCGCCTCCTTGGAGACAGCGCCTCGCTCGGCCGAGATCTCGCTCCAGACAGTGGCTGGTGTTCAGATCACAAGCATCGTAATCAAGCAGGAGGCCGGTCTCTCGCTCGTTGACAAGAATAACTGCAAGGTAATCTTCCTGGACAATGATAACAAGAACTACCAGAATGCCGAGACAGTGTTTGACGGATTATGGTCTTGTGGTAAGTACCAGAGCTACAGAGTTTACCCTGAAGGTGATGACACTCAGGCCTCCCCATACGGCTATAAGCCGTTCGGAGCCGAGGCAAGCGAAGGTCCGGACTGTTTCACGATTGATGCCGGCAAAGAGATTATCCTCGGTAAATTCATCACTTACCTCTACCGTGGCTACAGAGATCACGATCCTATGACCTGGGAAATCTATCGTTACGATGGAGAAGGCGCTCCGGCGCAGAGCGGAGACTGGACTCAGTGGACCAAAGTCGGAAGCTGCGACATTTCCAATGTCTATGCCAATGAGATCAAGGGCAAGCTGAATGCCGGTGATCCTTTCGCAAGAGCGAAGGACGGCGAGCCTATCAACGTAGCTAAGGACAAGGCCTCAAGGTACTATAGGTACAAGATGACCAACAACGGCTACACTGTCTATAAGACCGAATTCTTCCAGTGGTGGAGTGGCCGGGCACATTGGTTCAACATTTTAGAGGTGTCTCTCTACGAGTACAACAAATAGCATAACATACTGATTTTAACAAGTTTCAAAACGGAGCGGACACCGTAAGACGATGCCTGTTCCGTTTTGGAGCAAAAATTGAGGCAAAAAAGTTCTCAAAATGAAACGGCTACTTACCACATCAGTCATTGCGGCGATTCTCGTTTCCTGCGGAGGCAACAGCACTCCGGAAGAGACGAAGACGCTCCTGCCGCCGTCCGACATCACGGTGACACAGTCATCCAAGACCTCGGCCAGAATCACCTGGAAAGACAACTCCGAGGGCGAGACCGGATTCTCCGTCTTTGTCTCTCAGGACAAGGCGAACGTGTCCGACCGCGTCGGATTCACGGTGGAGAACGCCACGTCCTACAGCGTCACAAAAGGACTGGAGGACGGGCAGACATATTACTTCGGTGTGAGGGCTGACGGCACCGGGACTGTGAAAAATTCCGACATCGCCTGGTCGGACCGTTTCACTTTGGAGGATCCTGACAGGCCGAAAGTCACACTCGCCGGAACACCGCTGTCCCTTCCCGCCGCGGTCGTGGTAAAGTACAGTTTCACTAATCTTGACAAGACCGAAAGTCCGGTCTGCGGAGTCTGCTGGAATACCACCGGCTCGCCTACGATCGACGACAAACGTCAGGACGGACCTGTCCTCGACAAAGGCAGCGAAGGCGAGACGCAGGCCATCTCCAACGTTATGCTGGACTACGGGAAGGAATATTCATTCAGAGCCTACCTCAAATCGGGCGGCAAGGTCTTCTACAGCAACGAGGTAAAGGGAAAGTTGGGCGATGAGCCGAAGCCTATCACCTTCAACTGGACAAAGGTTGACCTCCCTGCCCTGCCATCCGACATCGAGGTGTTCGAGACAAAGGGCAAGCTGAACGGCCGCAACTTCAACGCCTGGTACGCAGTGGCCGACATCACCCAAGGCAATGTCGAGTTCCGCGTCTGCGTGCCGGACAAGCTTACCACGGTAGATAAGCAGTACAGCGACAACCAGCCGGACTGCCTGCTCCTCGTCAACGCCGCCTACTTCTACGGCAACTTCAACATCGGAGTCTCGGCAGTGGGCGGTACCATCTCCGGCTACATCAGCGACCTCCAAGGCTCGCTTGACAAGAAGAACGAGCCTGAGGAATATGAGACCTACTATCCTGCCACAAGAGGAATATTCGGGGTCGGCCAAGACGGCCAGCCGAAGACCTGCTGGGTAGGGACAAACGGAAGCAACTACTTCTATGACCGCCCTTTACCTTCCATCAAGGGTGAGACGAAATATTCAAAAGTCTCGGAGACAATGCCGTCGAGGCCGATCTCTTGGTCACCTGAATACGCCGTCACGGGAGGTCCGGTCCTTCTCTACGACGGGAAATGTCCTTTCGACTTCACAGCGACAGAGAAAGGAGAACAGTACTACTATGACAACTTCGAGATCATCCCTTACGACCTCTACGGCCCAGGAGTGCAGCCTGACAGGACGGCCGTCGGACAGACAGCTGACGGAAAGATCATCCTGTTTGTCTGCGACGGACGCATCCAGGCCAGCCGCGGGGCGCTTTTGGACGAATTGGCGATGATAATGAAAGGCCTCGGCTGCACCTACGCCGTGAACTTCGACGGCGGCGGCTCCACGACGATGGTCTGCGAAGGGAAACGCCTCAACAGCGAGATCAGCAATATGGACGGCACGAAGACAGAGAACCGAGCCGTAAAATCAACAATGGGATTCTTCAAAAAGAAATGAAAGACTTTAAGACATTAGCGTTGGCGGTCATCACGCTGCTGCCACTTTTCTCCTGCGGCGGAAGCGGCGGGAACAGCGGCGGCGGGCCAGATCCCGATCCGATAAAGCCGGAAGAGACCTACATCACCGTCACAGTGCGCTCGACAGGAGCAGAACTCACCACGCTTGACACCGACTACAAGGCTGTTGACGAGGTGATCATCGTGAAATCCAACAAGGCCTGGACAGCGGAAAGCACGGCCGACTGGGCTACTATCGAAAAGGGATCGGGAGTGCTCGCCAACCTGAAAATCGACTGGAACATCAGCGGAAAGGAAAGGAAGGCCTCACTCACCCTCAAGACGGAGGACGAAGCCAAGACAATCACGATTCCCGTGGCCCAGGCCCCTACCGACAAGATCGCCAAGGCCGACTTCCGCGACCTGATGCTTCTTGAATATGACCGCTCGGAGGCCGACTACAAAGGCTACCTTCTCTACGACAAGGACGGCCGGACGCAATGGCTCTTCGACGCCCTGTGTCCAAGCCTTGGAAGGTACAACGGGCAGTCGATAGGAGAGGAAGAAGGCAATGCCCATCTTGACAAGACGATGACGACCGACATTCTCAACCAATACTTCGAGAGCGGGAAATGGCTGTCGAAGATTGACAAGATAGTCAGCGGACTGAAACCGTCCGTGCCGGGAAAATTCGTGCGCAAGAAGATTGTGCTGACAATCCCGCTGATTGTCAACGACAACTGGGGCGAGCTTGACGGAGTCGCCCTTCACCCTTCCAACGAAAGCGCCGAAGGCAGAAAGGACAGGGCCACCATAGCGAAATGGTTCGTCGATGAGTGCATCCGCCGGTTCGCCGAGAAAGACTACGAGAATCTTCAGCTGATCGGCTTCTACTGGCACGAGGAGAACGGACGGATCTGGGAGGAGAACGGGATGGAGATAGCCGATCATATTCATTCCTACAACCTTGGTTTCTACTGGGTTCCGTGGTACAACGCCTACAACAACACGAAATGGAAGGCCTACGGATTCGACTCCGCGTGGCTTCAGCCGAACTACCTTTTCTACGAGGATGCCTACCCTGACAAGAGCCACCTCTACGACGCGTTCGACAAGGCGACGTCAAACGGGATGTACCTTGAGATGGAGATGGACAACCTGCGTTCCCTGCAAAGACAGATCGAGTACTGGGACGTCTATGAGGAGAAAGGCGTTCTGGAAAACTGGCCGCTAACCTACTACGAGAGCGGCTCGATGTTCCCGTCCAGGGAGAACATCTCCGACCCTGACTGGAAGGCGTTCCACGAGCGGGTGGCGAAGGACATAGCGGACAGACAGAAGAGATTCTACGGCTACGAATAAGGCTAATGACAACTTGACAAAAGACACACAATGAGACGTTTGCTAACAATAATCCTTGCGGTATATGCGATCATCTGGACCGCTGCCGCCACAGAGACTTCCCCGAACGTGGCCTACCGAGACTCGCAGGTCCGCTTCACTCTGATCTCGGAGCGGAGCGCGCGGTTGGAATATTCCCCCGACGGGAAATTCATCGACTCGAAGTCGATGCTGGCAGTGGAGAGGGAATATGCCCCCGTGGATTTCAAGGTCCGCAACGCCGGGAAGTATGTCGAGATCAAGACCTCCCGGATAGTCATCCGCTATCTGAGAAATTCCGGAGCGTTCACGGCCTCGAACCTGAGCGTCACATCGGCCAAGGACGCGGACTTCAAGTTCGTCTGGAAGCCGGGAATGGAGCAGAAGCAGAACCTGAAAGGGACGAGGCACGCCTACGATGCCGTCAAAGGCAGGACTGTGATGTACGGCAAGAATGAAGGCAAGACCATCGAGTTGGAGGACGGAATCCTCGCGAGGGACGGCTGGACTCTGATAGACGACTCCAAAGGCCCGCTGCTGATCAATGACGGAGGCGGCGACGGCCATCAGGTCACCAAAGAGTGGCTCGCCGCACGTCCGGACAACGGAGCGCAGGATTGGTACCTGCTGACCTACGGGCTGGACTACCCTTCGGCGCTTAAGGATTTCACGTCATTCTCCGGACCTATCCCGCTGCTCCCACGCTACGCCTACGGCAACTGGCACTCCTGGTACTGGCTCTACTCAGACGGAGAGTTCAGGGAGATGCTGGACAACTACAAGAACTATGGAATTCCGCTCGATGTCCTTTGCATCGATATGGACTACCACATCAACGGATGGTACGGATGGGACTGGGACTACAGTCTGTTCCCAGACCCGGCGGAAATGTTCCGGGACTTCCACTCCAAAGGTCTGAAACTGACTCCGAATATGCACATCGACCTCCTTTACAGCAACGAGTCGGCTTTCGCCCCGATGAAGGAGGACTTAGGGCCGGAACTGGCCCCAGGTGACACTATAACGCTCGACCTTTTCAACAGAAAGACGGCCGGATCGTTCCTCAAAAGGGAGATCGACGGGATGTACGACCTCGGCTGGGACTTCCTCTGGGACGACAATGGAGCCTATGCTCCCGCCCCGGGATTCCCGTCAATGGATATGAACCTCTGGCGCGGCCACTTCTTCTTTGAGGACAACGCGTCAAGAGGCAAACGCCCGCTTTATCTCGGACGCTACGGCGGACTCGGAGGCCACCGCTACCCGGTAGGTTTCTCAGGAGACACATTCGCCTCGTGGGAATCACTTGATTTCCAGACAATCTACAACACGACATCCGCCAACGTGGCATTCCTCTGGACACACGACCTCGGAGGCTTTCAGAACGAATGGTGGGATCCAGAGAAACCTTTCCGTCAGACGGCCAAACAAGATTCAGAGCTTCTCCTGAGGTGGATGCAATTCGGAGCGCTCACTCCGGCGATGAGAAACCAGTCGGCAAAACAGATTTCCATCAACAAGTACCCGTGGGAGCAACCGAGAGAGTACTTCGAACCCCTGCGCGAGGCTGTCAGATTCCACTATGCACTGAACCCGTACATCTACTCGATGAGCAGGAAGGCGTTCGAGACCGGAGTCTCGGTCTGCCGTCCCCTCTACTACGAATGGCCGGAGAGTGAGGAGGCATATTCAAAAGCCAACGAGTACCAGTTCGGCGACGGGATGCTCGTCGCACCAATTACAGCGCCGAAAGGAGACAGCCGTCTCTCGCACCTGAGGTTCTGGCTTCCGGAAGGCAGGTGGTACGAATGGTCCACGGGAGCTATGCTGGACGGAGGCAAGGAATATGAAAGGCCTTACGCCCTGAATGAATATCCTCTGTTCCTCAAGGCCGGAGCCATCGTCCCGATGTACGACGGCACTCAATCCAACCTTGACAGGAATGACGAGGACATCATAATCCTCATCGCTCCTGGAGGCGACGGAGAGAGCCGGTTCAGCCTCTACGAGGATGACGGACTCGATCCCGACTATAGGCACAACTTCGCCACCACGGAAATCACCTCCTCCCGCCACGGACTGTCGCACCGGATCGTGATCGGTGCAAGGGAAGGAAACTACAGGAATATGCCGTCAGACAGAAAGTTCAGCCTTAAGCTGCTTTCTGCGGTTTGCCCGAAATCCGTGAAAGTCAACGGCAAGGAAGCCGGATGGTCATTCGACGGGAAAGACATTGCCGTCACCGTCGATGTTCCGGAGACCGGATGCGGCATGGAGAAGACAATCGAGATTGAATATTCCTCCATCAACCCGTCCCTGCTCGACGGGCTTAAGGGAGCGGCGAAAAGGGGCTACGAAGCCATCTACGACCTGAAGAGGAACCACGAGGACCTCACATATTTCTTCCCCGACTTTCTCGCTCCCGTCTATACGGTCAGAGAGTCTCTCTACTACCATCCGGAAAGGATGAACGAAATCCTGCGGGTTTTCTGGGAGAATTATGACTCGGCTCTCTCAAGGCTGTCCGCCATCCCGCTAAAACCCGAATACATCGAACGTTACAAATCATTTTTTGAATAATCACTTAATTCACGAGGAAATACAATGAAAACCATCAGACAGATTCTTGCGGCGGCGCTGTTGCTGCTTGCCGTCTCAGGGGCCGCCGAGGCGAAAAAAATAAAGAAGATCACGGCCACGGATGTTGTGCTGTTCTACGCCGGTGGAGAGCTGGGCAACCACTTTGACCAAGACTATGCCTCAGACTATGTCACCTACATTGACAGGGACGGAAAGGAGAACTGGCTCTTCGACGGCTACCTTCTCCTCCAGATCTGGGACATCACCAAGGAGAACTCCGCCGACATAGCGTTCACACCGGCGATGAAGGACCGCAAGGGCAACTGGCTTCCATCAGCCAACCAAGCCGACTGGAAAAGCCTGATCGACTACTATTTCGAGGAAGGAAGCTGCATCGACGCTATTGACAAGGCCGTCGGAGAGGCCGCCAAACGCATCGGGAAACCTGACCACAAGAGGCAGATCATCATCTCGCTCTACGATCCGATGGTTTACAGGCTGTCCGGCCCGAAGACAGGAGGCACCAAATACTGGGGACTCATCAACGACAAGGTCACCGACTTCTCCAACGAGAACGACCGTGTCGCCGCCTGCAAATGGTTCGTGGATGAGGTGCTGAAGGCCTACAAGTCAAAGAAGTACGAGAATGTGGAGTTGGCGGGATTCTACTGGATAATGGAGGAGTTCTTCGGCGAGAGTCCGCTTGTGACAGCGATGTCGGAGTACGTCCACTCCAAGGGTTACTCTTTCTCCTGGATTCCTTATTTCCAGGCTCCGGCCTACACGGAATGGAAGGAAAGAGGCTTCGACATAGCTTGGTACCAGCCGAACTACTTCTTTTACAACGTTCCTGAGTCCCAGATCACCAAAGCCTGCGAGCAGGGACCGGCCAACGGGATGGGAATGGAGATGGAGCTGGACGAGAGAGCCTCCGTCAAGCCGTTATGGGGCGATGTCAGTCTCGCTTACAAGCTGAGGGCTTATATGAGGATATTCAAGGAGACCGGTGTCTGGGCCACCTGCCCGTTCGCCTACTACCAGGACACCCACGCCGTTCGCCATCTGAAGAGATCCAACGACCCTCGCGATGTGGAACTCTTCCAAGACTTCTGCGACTTCGTCGCCAAACGCCCGTACAGAAAAGACAACATCAAGTAAATGAATATGTTCAAAAAGGTTATTGTAGCGGCGCTTATGCTGCTGGCCGTCTCAGGAGCCGCCGAGGCGAAAAAAATAAAGAAGATCACGGCCACTGATGTGGTGCTGTTCTACGCCGGTGGAGAGTTGGGCAACTACTACGACAAGGACTATGCGGCCGACTATGTCTCCTACATCGACAGGGACGGAAAGGAACACTGGCTCTTCGACGGCTACCTTCTTCTCCAGATCTGGGACACCAGAAAGGAGAACGCGGCCGAGGTGACATTCACCCCGGGGATGAAGGACAGCACAGGACATTGGCTTCCATCCGCCGGTCAGGCTGACTGGAAGAAGCTTATCGACTACTATTTCGAGGACGGCAGCTGCATCGACGCGATCGACAAGGCCGTCGGAGAGGCGGCGAAACGCATCGGCAAGCCGGCCGCGAAGAGGCAGGTGATCATCTCGATCCCCGACCCGATGCCCTACAGGCAATCCATCACGAAGAAGGGCGGCACGACCTACTGGGGACTCATCGACGGGAAGGTCACGGATTTCTCTGACGAGAATGACAGGGCGGCCGCCTGCAAATGGTTCATCGACGAGGTGTTGAAGGCCTACAAGTCAAAGAAGTACGAATATGTTGAGTTAGCCGGTTTCTACTGGATCACCGAGGAGTTCCTTGACAAGAGTCCTCTGCTGCCTATGGTCTCGGAGTACGTCCACTCCAAGGGCTACCCTATCACCTGGATTCCTTATTTCCAGGCTCCGGGCTACACGCAGTGGAGGGAGAAAGGCTTCGACCTGGCCTGGTACCAGCCGAACTATTTCTTCTACGACGTTCCGGAGTCCCAGATAGCAACCGCCTGCGAGCAGGGCCCGGCAAACGGGATGGGAATGGAGATGGAGTTCGACGAGAGAGCCTCCGTCAAGCCGCTCTGGGGTGACAAAAGCTTAGACTACAAGCTGAGGGCCTATATGAGAATATTCAAGGAGAGCGGGGTCTGGGCCACCTGTCCGTTCGCCTACTACCAGGACACCCACGGTGTCCGTCACCTCAAGCATTCGGGCGACCCTCGCGACGTGGAACTCTTCCAGGACTTCTGCGATTTCGTCGCCAAGCGCCCGTACAGGAACAAGTAGAAGGATTTCGCGCGTGAAAACAGCATTCTCCCGCGCGGCAAAGAAAAGAACAATGAGAAGATTAGTGATAATGATCCTCGCGGCGATGTTGGCCGCGCAAGTCTCCGCCCAGGACCGCCGGGTGGAGGCCAACACGGTCAATGCCGTCAATGCGAACTGGCCGTTCAAGTTCGGCGGGCCGTACTACAGCCACATATTCATCGACAAGATCAACGAGGACAGCGATGTCGTGATCCCCTGCCAGTCGGTCTTCGACGTGCAGATCGCGGCGAGGCTCGGCTTCAAGTTCATCGAGGGCAATGTCCACAAGACCGCCACTCCGGGGAAGTACATAGTGATGCACGGCGACCGTGGAAGATTGGGAGGACAGGTGACCCGACTTGACGGAAGCAGCGCCAAGGATGTGGTGATCAGCGAGACCTCGTTCGAGGATCTGATGACAAAGTTCGTCTATCGCTCCAAGTACGCCAAGTACCGCACCCACATCACATCCCTGGAGGAATTCCTGACCGAGTGCCGCCGCAACAACATCGCCCCGATGATCCAGCACGTGGACTCCACGGAGGTCGAGATCATCAAGTCGTATATGGGCAACAACTTCATTATGTACTGGGGCTACAGAGAGGAGTTCTCCGGGCCTATCCTTGAGTACTGGGGCTACAAGACCAAGGAGGAGATCCTCGGCAGATGCCGGTTCATCGGAGACGGAGCGCCGTATATGTACTGTATGGGCAACACCTACGATTTCACGGACGAGCAGCTCGCCGACATCTGCAAGGAGGTCCACAAGTTAGGCTGCTACATCGGGTTCGCCGGATCCTACGAGAACCGCGCCCGCTCGGAGAGGATGCTCGCCCTCGGAATGGACTTCTCGGCCTCCGGCTGCGAGATCAACGAGATCACGAGCGGAAACCTGTGCAACCTCACGGCCGATCTTGACTTCGATGACTTCACCACAAACGGAAAGACCGTGGACCACGTCCTGAAGCTCGCCAAAGGGCAGACACTCAGGCCGGGAACAGAGCTTGGGCGGGAGTTCCTGTCCGGAGGCAGCCTGCACATAATGTTCAAAGGCAAGATCAGGGTCGATATGGGCGACTACATCCACACCGAGTACGAGTCCAACGGATCGCGCTCGACCTGGATCAGCAGCTACTTCATCGACCAGGCTCCGACCTTCACCATCACGGCCACAGAGCCGACGGAAATCCTCACGATGACCTACAAGGCGTCCAAAATGTAATTCTCACGGCATCCTGACAACCACAAATCAAAAGCGTTATGAAAGTGAAAGACATCTCAATGATATGGAAAGCGCTCTTGCTGTCAGCCATTTTCGGAACGGCTGCGATGGGCGGAAACCAGGCCGCGGCGGCACAAACAGAGCCTGACTGGCGTAACGCCGGGGTTGTGGAAAGAAACAGGATGCCGATGAGGGCCTCGTTCCACACCGATGACCCGAAGATGTCCCTTCACGGACTATGGAAGTTCAAATGGTACGAGAACCCGCGGGGACGCTCCGAGACGTTCTTCCAGCCGCGGACGGACGACTCGGACTGGGGGACGATGCCTGTTCCGGGAATATGGGAGGTCAACGGCTACGGCGATCCTCTCTACGTCAACATCGGCTACTGCTGGAAAGGCCAGTACGAGAACAACCCTCCGTTTGTCCCGACAGAGAAGAACCACGTCGGGCAGTACCGTAAATCCTTCTCCATTCCTTCCGAGTGGAACGGAAAACAGATCATCCTCCACGTCGGCTCGGCCACATCTAACATCAGGGTCTGGGTCAACGGGAAGGAGGCCGGTTACAGCCAGGACAGCAAGCTGGAGGCACGGTTCGACATCACAGGACTTGTGAAGCCCGGCGAGGAGAACCTCTTCGCCTTCGAGATCTTCCGCTGGTGCGACGGCACCTATCTGGAGGATCAGGATTTCTGGAAGTTGGCGGGAATAGCCCGTGAGACCTACCTCACGGCAAGAGCGAAGGAACACATCGAGGACATCAACATCACCGCCGACGCCGACGGAAACCTTTCTTGGAAGGTGCTGACGACAAAGGGGATAAAGGGCGTTGAGTTCTCGGTTCCCGAGTTGGGATATTCAGTTGCCCTTAAAAAGGCTTCCTCCGTCCAGGACGGAATGAAGGTGTTCGAGGGTTCGGAGCGTTTTGACGGGGTGCGCCTTTGGAGCGCCGAGACTCCCGAGCTTTATGACGTGGAGGTCGCCGCGACGGACGGCCGCGGGTCCCGCGGCAAGGCGACTCTGAAAACAGGATTCCGCACGGTCAGAATCGAGGGCAAGCTGCTTCTCGTCAACGGGAAGCCGATCCTCATCAAGGGTGTCAACCGCCACGATATGAACCCTTACGGGGCTTATGTGATCTCAAAGGAGGATATGCTCCGGGACATCAGGATAATGAAGGAGCTGAACATCAACACGGTGCGTACCTGCCACTATCCTGACGATCCGTACTGGTACGAGCTGTGCGACGAGTACGGCCTCTACGTCATCGACGAGGCGGACAACGAGGCCCACGGACTCGGCTACGGCGAGGGAACAATCGCGAAAAACCCTCTGTACAACAAGGAGATAACAAACCGCGTGGCAAGAATGATGATGCGTGACCGCAACCATCCTTCGGTCATAGTCTGGAGTCTCGGCAACGAGTCCGGCAACGGTCGGAACTTCTTCGACGCTTACGACTTCGCCAAGGCGTTCGACCCGACACGTCCGGTCCAGTACGAGCAGGGACAGGGCGGAGCCAACCGGGACAGGAACTCCGACATATTCACTCCGATGTACATCCGCTACCACAATGCGGAGAAATACATACGCGAGGATCAGGACCGCCCGTTCATAATGTGTGAATATGCCCACGCTATGGGCAACTCGATGGGCGGCTTCAAGGAGTACTGGGATCTGATCCGCAAGTACCCTACATTCCAGGGCGGCTGTATCTGGGACTTTGTCGATCAGGCGCTCTACAGGCCGGTGGACGCGGAGAAGTACGGCACAGACCACGTTTTCGCATTCGGCGGAGACTACAACGACACCGATCCGAGCGACGCGTCGTTCAACTGCAACGGGCTCATCGCTCCGGACAGGCAGTGGCACAGGCACGCCTACGAGGTGCGCTACCAGCACCGCTCCATCCTCGCCTGGGCAAGTCCGGAGGAAGCGGCGGAAGGAAGGGTCAACTTATACAATGAATATTTCTTCATCCCGCTTGACCGCTTCTCTCTTGATTGGGAACTGGTCAGGAATGGTGTGGCCGTCAGGTGCGGCTCGGTCGCCTCATTGGATGTCGCCCCGCAGGACACAGCCGTGATCGACCTTGGCTTCAAGGCTGGAAAAGAACTTCTTGAGGGTTCCGACCTCTACCTCAACATGAGCTTCCGGCTGAACAGGCAGGACGGCCTTCTGCCTGCAGGCATCGAGCTGTCCTACGAGCAGATCGCCATCAGCGAGGAGTGGAACCCCGCCGAGACGGTAGGTTCGACAGGCTCACCTACCGAACCCGCCCGGTCCCTGAGCTTGTCGAAGGGGCTGAGCTTGTCGAAGGATCCGGGTCTGCCGACAGGCTCACCTACCGACCCAGCCCGGTCCCTGAGCCTGTCGAAGGGGCTGAGCCTGTCGAAGGGCCAAGCCCCTGTCGAAGTCGAGTTCGACAAGTCCACCGGCGCTCTCACAAAATATACCTGTTTCGGCAAATCCCTGATTTCCAGCCCTATCCTCCCGTGCTTCGGCAGGGCTGTCACCGACAACGACGAGGGAATGCTCGTCGATCTGTCATTCGACAAGGAGGCCAGACGGATGTTCGACACCTGGAGAAACCCTGAGATCAAGGCGACATCCTTCGAGGAGACCCAGGAGGGCAACATCAGAATCGTCACCGTAAGGTACAAGCCGATCGAGGGAGTCCTCCCTGTACTCACCTACCGCATCGCCCCCGACGGAGTCATCAACGCCACCCTCGGCATCGAGGACGCGGGCGGCCTGAAGGACGCTCCACACTTCTTCCGGGTGGGGGTCGAGTTCGCTATGCCGGGAGAATATTCATTGATAGATTTTTACGGCGAGGGTCCGCACGACAGTTACTGCGACCGCAGAAGCTCCACATTGATCGGGCATTACACCCAAAGTGTCAACGATCAGTACGACTACACCGTCGTCCGTCCGCAGGAATCCGGCACTCATTGCGGCCTGAAATGGTTCAGCGTCCTGAACGGTGACGGCAACGGAATCCGCATAATGTCCACCTCTGGTGAGTTCTCCGCCTCAGCCCTGCCTGTGTCAAGGCAAATGCTGGACAGAAACCCTGAGTTCAAGCACTCCCTTGAACTGAAGAAGGTCGCCTGCGAGTCCGACCGTACCAACGGCCGCACCTACGTCAACCTCGACCTCCGTCAGATGGGCCTCGGATGCGTCTCCTCCTTCGGCGACCATCCCCTCCACGCCTACCTCATTCCCGCCGCACCATATACCTTCGACTTCACGATCGAACCGCTATGGCAGGAATAAACTAACAGACAATAAAAAAGGAATATAATATGAAGAGATTGTACAAATTGATCGCAGGGATGTTAGGAGCCGCTGTGGCGATGGCTGCGGCGGGAGGATGCTCCGGCGGAGGTAATGAAAGAGACGGCGGCGCTGAGGCGCTGGCGGAGAGGGAACTTGTGTCTCCGGACGGGAATCTGGAGATGATGTTCAAGCTGTCGGCGGAGGGGACTCCGGAATATTCATTGGACTACAAGGGGAAGAAGGTGGTGCTGGACAGCCGCTTGGGCTTCCTGCTGCGAGGGGATCTCAACGTCTCCGAGATCAAGGTCGAAGGGACGGAGATCACCAAGGAGGACAAGCATCCGCGGATTGATTTCTACAAGGATTTCGAACTGGAGAGCATCGACACCTACTCCCACGACGAGACCTGGCATCCGGTCTGGGGCGAGGAAGACTCGATCCGCTGCCACTACAACGAACTGGCTGTCAACCTGTTGCACAAACCGACCGAGCGGCGGATGACAATCCGGTTTCGGCTGTTCAATGACGGACTCGGATTCCGCTACGAGTTCGGGGCGATGGGCTGGCCGGAATATTTCATCATCAACGACGAGCTGACGGAGTTCGCGATGACGGGCGACAACACCGCCTGGTGGATTCCGGGAGACTTCGACACGCAGGAGTATGAATATACCCGCTCCCGCCTGTCCGAGATCCCTTCCCTGCTGCCTTCCAAGCTGCTTCCGAACCCTTACCATTGCCCGTACTCCACAAATGCGGTGCAGACCTCGCTTCAGATGAAGACGGACGACGGAGTCTATGTGAACATCCACGAGGCCGCCCTGCTGGACTACGCCTGTATGCACTTGGAGATCGACCCGAAGACCTTGACGCTCAAGGCTTCGCTGACACCTGACGCTACCGGCGGCAAAGGCACGATCCAGACTCCGGCGAAATCGCCGTGGAGAACGATCCAGGTCACGGACGACGCCTGCGCCCAGCTGGAGTCCAGACTTGTGCTGAACCTCAACGAGCCTTGCGCCATCGAGGATGTCAGCTGGATCAAGCCGGTCAAATACATCGGAGTCTGGTGGGAGATGATCAGCGGCAAGGGCAGCTGGTCCTACACAGGAGATGTCCGTCCGGTTGACCTCAACACGGTGGATTACAGCAAGATGCCACACTCCGAGAAGCACAGCGCCAACACCGCCAACGTGCGCAGGTACATCGACTTCGCCGCGGCCAACGGATTCGACGAGGTCCTCGTCGAGGGCTGGAATGTCGGATGGGAGGACTGGGAGAGTTTCTCGAAGGACTACGTCTATGACTTCGTCACCCCGTACCCTGACTTCGACATCAAGGCGCTCAATGAATATGCCCACAGCAAGGGCGTGAAGCTTATGATGCACCACGAGACATCCTCTTCGGTAAGGAATTACGAGCGCCACATCGATGCGGCCTACGACCTGATGAACCGCTACGGCTACGACGCCGTGAAGTCCGGCTACGTCGGCCAGATCTTCCCGCGCGGAGAGCATCACTACGGCCAATGGATGAACAACCACTACCAGTACGCCATCCGCAAGGCCGCCGACCATCACATTATGGTCAACGCCCACGAGGCGGTACGCCCTACCGGAATTTGCAGGACCTATCCGAATATGATAGGCAACGAGTCCGCCAAAGGCACCGAGTACCAGTCGTTCGGAGGGATTCATCCTCAGCACGTCACGATCCTCCCGTTCACAAGGCTGAACGGAGGTCCGATGGACTACACGCCGGGCATCTTCGAGATGGATATGTCCAAACTCTGCCCGACGAACAAATCGCGCGTCAACGCCACGATCTGCAACCAGCTGGCGCTCTACCTGACGATGTACTCCCCTCTTCAGATGGCCGCCGACCTGCCGGAGAACTATATGAGGTTTCCGGACGCGTTCCAGTTCATCAAGGACGTGGCGGTTGACTGGAGACAGTCGAAGTACCTGATGGCGGAGCCGGGAGACTACATCGTCGTCGCCCGACAGGCCAAGAAGGACGGCCAGTGGTTCCTCGGAGGAGTGACCGACGAGAACGCGAGGGAGTTCTCCGTTCCGCTTTCGTTCCTCGACCCGGGCAAGACCTACGAGGTCAGGATCTATGCGGACGCTCCGGACGCTGACTACAAGACAAACCCTCAGGCCTACACAATCACGGCCAGGGAAGTCACCGCGGCCGACAGCATTGAGGTCAGGATGGCTCCGGGCGGAGGATTCGCCGCATCGTTCAATGAGAGATAAGTAAAACTACAACAAATATTTAGAGATGGATTTCAAAAAATTAGCGAACAAGTACAAGGCTGAGCTGCTGGACAATGTCCTGCCATTCTGGCTGGACAACTCGATCGACAAGGAGTACGGTGGCTTCTTCACCTGTCTTGACAGGGACGGAAGCGTCTATGACACTGACAAGTTCATCTGGCTTCAGGGCCGGGAGGTCTGGCTGTTCTCTATGCTTTGCAACAAACTTGGAGAGAGGAAGGAATGGAAGGAGGCCGCCGTACAGGGCGCCGAGTTCCTCAAGAAATACGGCTACACAGGAGACTACGACTTCTACTTCTCCCTGACACGGGAGGGCAGGCCGCTCGTCGAGCCTTACAACATATTCTCCAACACCTTCGCCTGTATGGCGTTTGCGCAGCTCGCAAAGGTCACCGGAAGCGAGGAATATGCAGGGATCGCCAGAAACATATTCAGAAGAATCCTTGAGCGCCGCTCCGCCCCGAAGGGAAAATGGTGCAAGGCGGTACCAGGGACGCGCCCGATGAAGGACTTCGCGCTTCCGATGATCATCTGCAATATGGCGCTGGAGGTCGAGGAGATCATCAACGACCCTGAGCTGCTGGAGAAGACGATTGACGACTGCCTCCACGAGGTTCTGGACGTGTTCTACCAGCCGGATCTCGGATGTATGGTCGAGAACGTCTCTTCGATCGACAACTCCAGGCTCGACTGCTACGAGGGACGCGAGATCAATCCGGGACACGACCTTGAGGCCCTTTGGTTTATGATGAACCTCGGCATCAGGAGGAACGACAAGGCATTGATCGACAAGTGTGTGGAGATCTCGCTGAAAGTGATCGAGAGAGGCTGGGACAAGGAGTTCGGCGGAATATTCTATTTTCTGGACAGCAAGGGCGCTCCGCAGCAGAAACTGGAGTGGGACCAGAAGCTCTGGTGGGTCCACCTGGAGTCCGCCATTGCGATGATCAAAGGCTACCAGCTCACCGGCAACGCGAAATGTCTCGAATGGTTCGTGAAGTTGGATGAATATATGTGGAGTCATTTCAAGGATCCTCTCTACCCTGAATGGTTCGGCTACCTGAACCGCCGCGGCGAGATGCTGCTTCCTCTGAAGGGAGGCAAATGGAAGGGATGCTTCCACGTGCCGCGCGGACTGTTCGAGATCTGGCAAATCTTAGAGAAATGCGAGTAGGAATCAGGCCATTATGGATCAATGCCCTGGCGCTTGCCGGACTGCTTGGAGCGGTCTCCTGCTCCAGGACGGAGACCTGTGACGTGCTGGTCATCGGCGGCAGCACTTCCGGTGTGGCGGCGGCGGTCTCGGCGGCAAGGCTGGACGCCGAAGTCATCGTCGTGGAGTCCAGCCCGATGCTCGGAGGGATGCTCACGGCCCAGGGCGTGTCGGCGACAGACGGCAACCACGGCCTGAAAGGCGGACTCTGGAGCGAGTTCCGAGACTCTTTGGTCCGCAGGTACGGCTCAGAGGAGGCTCTTCGCACAGGCTGGGTCAGCAACATCCAGTTCGAACCGAGCGTCGGCGACAGGATATTCAAGAATATGCTCGCTCAGGCCGGAAGCGCCTCCGCCATCTATGGCTACCACGTCACTTCCGCCGTGATGGACGGTCGGGAAGTCAAAGGGGCGGAGTTCAGGGACAGTTCCGGCAAACGCCTGAAGATCAAGGCCAAGGTCACGATCGATGCGACAGACCTCGGCGATTTTCTTCCGCTCAGCGGCACTCCGTACAGAGTCGGGACGGACTCCAAGGCGGAGACCGGAGAGGCGGCCGCCCAGGACAAGGCCGACGGGACAATCCAGGACCTGACTCTGGTCGCGGTTCTCAAGGACTTCGGTCCCGGCGCGGACAAAACAATCCCGAAGCCGGACGGCTACGACCCTTCGGAGTTCGAGGGTTGCAGGCACACTGAATATGTCGGTGATATGTCGGCCGAGACGATGCTGGACTACGGCCGTCTTCCGAACGGGAAGTTTATGATCAACTGGCCGGGGCGTTTCGGGAATGACATCTACCTCGAATGCGCCGACCAGCCGTTTGACCAGAGGGAGGAAAGCCTAAAGGCCGCAAGAGCCAAAACTCTGAGGTTCATCTACTTCATCCAGACAGATCTCGGATTCCGGAATCTCGGAATAGCAGACGATGAGTTCAGCACCGAGGACGGACTCGCCTATCAGGCCTATTTCCGGGAAGGGCGCAGGATGAGAGGGACTCTGACGATGACGCTTGACGACATCGCGGACCGGTACAGGAATCTCCGTTACCGCACAGGTGTCTCCGTCGGGGACTATCCCGTGGATCATCACCACAAGCAGAACCCCGGAGCGCCGGTCTTCATATTCCCGGATGTTCCGTCTTTCTGCGTCAGCGCCGGGGTGATGCTTCCCGCGGAGACGGAAGGGCTGGTCGTGTCCGACAAGGCCATCTCCGTGAGCAATTTGGCCAATGGTTCGACAAGGCTTCAGCCCGTGGTGCTTGGCACAGGGCAGGCTGCCGGAACGCTGGCGGCGCTTGCCGTCGCCTCAAACAAGGAGCCGAGGAAAATTCCTGTCCGTGACCTTCAGGCCTCGCTTCTCGAGCAGGGCTGCTACCTCCAGCCGACCTACGACGTGCCGCCGGGAGATCCGGACTTCAAGGCCATCCAGAGAATCGCCAGCACGGGAATCCTGCGGATGACCGGAGAGCCTTGGCACTGGGCTAACAGGAGTTGGTTCCACCCCGACAGCGCCGTCACCGAAGCCGAACTCAAGAATGGACTGGAATCGTTCTACTCTGACGGCAGGACTCTTGCAAAGGCTGACAGCATTGTCAGCGGATTCTTTCGTGACGGGATGACAAGACGTGAGGCGGCGGTCAGGATCGACTCGACCCTCAGGCCTTTCGAGATCCCGATCGACTTCGAGGGAAATCTTCGGTTTTAACACTATTGCGACATAATAAAGAACACTGAATATGACAGACAGAAGGACTTTTCTGAAAGGGGCCGGGATGGCGGCCGCGGCGGCGATGGCCGCTCCGCTTACAGCCTGCGCCACAAGTCCGGACAAGGACAATAAGAGGCTCAAGATTGACGAGAGCGTCACTGACACACTGATCGTTCCCAAGGGACAGGGGCTGCGGATCACGGGAGCGTTCCTGGACGAGATCTCGCACGACATCCCGCACCAGAACTGGGGAGCGAGGGAATGGGACCTGGATTTCAGGTATATGAAGGCCATCGGCATCGACACCGTGATCCTCATCCGCAGCGGCTACCGCAAGTTCCTCACCTATCCGAGTAAGTACCTCATCGGCAAGGGATGCTACACACCGTCCGTGGATCTGCTTGAGATGTTCCTCAGCCTCGCCGACAAGTATGGTATGAGATTCTATTTCGGGCTTTACGACAGCGGCCGGTACTGGGACACAGGTGATATGTCCTACGAGCTGGAGACCAACAAGTTCGTCATCGAGGAGGTCTGGAAAGCCTACGGCCACCACAAAAGCTTCGGCGGCTGGTACATCTCCACGGAGATCAGCCGCAAGACCAAGGACTGCATCAGCACATTCCACGAGATGGGACGGATGTGCAAGGACATCTCCGGCGGCCTTCCGACATTCATCTCCCCTTGGATTGACGGGAAGAAAGCGGTCAACGCAGCCAGGAGCAATCCTAAGGAGGGTGTCACGGTTGACAAGCACGAGGAGGAGTGGAACGAGATCTTCGACGGCATCCACGATGTGGTAGACGCCTGCGCTTTCCAGGACGGGCACATCGACTACGACGAGCTGGACGCTTTCTTCTCAGTGAACAAGAAGCTCGCGGACAAGTACGGGATGCAGTGCTGGACCAACGCCGAGACCTTCGACAGGGATATGCCTATCGACTTCCTGCCGATCAAGTTCGACAAGCTCAGGATGAAGTTGGAGGCCGCCGCCCGCTGCGGCTACGACAAGGCGATCACCTTCGAGTTCTCCCACTTTATGAGTCCGCAGTCGGCCTACCTCCAGGCCGGACACCTTTACGACAGGTACAAGGAATATTTTGACATCAGATAAGCAATGGACAAAAGCATAAATATGGGCCGGGTGACGTTCCTGGCCATTGTGGCGGCGATCGGAGGAATCCTGTTCGGCTACGACACGGCCGTCATCTCCGGCACCACGGAGATAGTCAAGAACCAGTTCCGGCTGACGACTATCGCCGAAGGCTGGTACGTGGGCTGCGCCCTGATCGGCTCGATTCTCGGTGTCGCTGTCGCAGGATTGATGAGCGATGGCCTCGGCAGGAAGAAGACGATGCTCGTCTCCGCCTTTCTTTTCAGCGTCTCGGCCATCGGCTGCGCTGTCTGTGGTGACTTCAACCAGCTCGTGGTCTTCAGGATCGTCGGCGGATTCGGCATCGGAATCGTCTCCATCGTCTCGCCGATCTACATCTCGGAGATAGCCCCGGCGCAGAAAAGGGGTTCTTTGGTCTCTCTCTACCAACTCGCCATCACGATTGGTTTCCTAATGGCCTACCTGATCAACTATTTCGTGCTGAGGGAAGCCGACACCGGCTCGACATCGGCCGGACTTTGGTCAAGGATGTTCAATTCCGAGTACTGGAGGGGGATGCTTGGATTCGAGACGCTTCCGGACCTGCTGTTCATGCTCGTGATCCTCTTCATCCCGGAAAGCCCGAGGTGGCTGATCACAAGAGGCCGTGACGAAAAGGCGGCGAGGATCCTCGGCGGCATATTCAATTCCTCCGAGGAGGTCGCGAGGCAGATCGAGCTTACAAGGGAGTCCATCGCCGGCGAGACAAGGTCGGAATGGAGGACGCTGCTTGAGCCGGGAATATTCAAGGCCGTCCTGATCGGCTGCGCCATCGCCATCCTCGGCCAGTTTATGGGAGTCAACGCCGTTCTTTACTACGGCCCCAAGATATTCAGTGACGCCGGCCTTTCAAGCGAGGGATCGATGTTCTCGACGGTGCTTGTCGGGGTTGTGAATATGCTGACGACAGTCGTCGCCCTTCTAATCATCGACAAGGTCGGCCGCAAGAAGCTGGTCTGGTGGGGAGTCGGCGGAATGATAGTCTGCCTTCTGATGATCGGGACCTACTTCATATTCCCGGAAAGTCTGCCGACCTGGTTCCTGCTGACGTTCTTCCTTCTCTACGTGTTCTGCACAGCCATCTCGATCAGCGCCGTGGTCTTCGTGCTGCTGTCGGAGATGTACCCGAACCGTGTACGCGGACTCGCGATGAGCATAGCCGGACTCGCCCTCTGGGTCGGCACCTACCTCATCGGCCAGCTTACCCCGTGGATGCTCGAGACCCTCACCCCGGCCGGAACTTTCTTCCTTTTCGCCGCGATGTGCGTCCCGTACCTCCTGATAATGTGGAAATGCGTCCCCGAGACCACCGGCAAGACCCTCGAGGAAATCGAGCGCCACTGGACTAAGAAATAATCCCACCGCAATGATTTGCTTCTATTTCCCCTGATGGACAAGAGATCATTCATCAGGGGAAACCATATTCAGTCTGGATGCGATGAAAGTCTTGTACGCCTGCTTATATTCCTCTGAAAGGAACGAACAATCTATCAGCTCATAGAACTTAGGCAACAACTTTTTGTATTTCGTGATAAGATTATCAAAAACCTTCGACGGGATTCCGGACGATGACATCGCAGTCACAAAATCTATTTTCCGGATACGCTTTTTCTTGCCGTTTAGTGTGAGCGCAAGTTCTTCGGTATCAGTAGGATTTACGATTGACACATTCAACAGGTCATAGGCCGGTGAAAGCATCCATTTCGTCTCAGGCTCATAGAGAGAAAAATTCTTCAAGTGCATATCATTGTTGCCGACAAGCCAGCAGAAGAAAACCTCTTCATAGAAATCTGTTATGTCAAGGATCGGAACGTCCGAATATCTTGCTATCACTTTAGCTATCTGTTCATAAGAACTTCTATACTTATATTCAGTCAGCCTTTCAGTCAGCTGGCACATATCCTCCATCGGAATCTTACCTCCGTTGTTTTTCCTGTCAATCCTTTTGGTCAGATAACCGAGAGTGCCATCTTTGAGACGAATCAATGTATGCGGAACAGTCTTAATCTTGGCCGCCTCAGCAAGATGCATCGTAACATCCTCATTTTCAGGGATACAACAATATGCGTTTGTCTGTGGCTTCAGTATGAAGTCACCCCAAAGGCCAACGATTGTCAACCTACGCGAGCCTTCGTGCCTGTCAAGATGCAAAGATAGTTTCGCCTGCACTCCGGTCAAAGTAGTCCGTGACTTGATGACATGGACGGCGAGAGAGTCTATATCCGTCAATGAATATGGGAACTCCGGAACATCAGGGGTTCCATAGAACCTCTTTGCACATCCTCTGTGAAAATCCACCTCACCATCAGCGAGTTCCTTGTAGCAACACAGACATCTACACATCTCTTTCATCATTTAATGGAATCACACTGACCGCTCCAATACAATCCTTGCAGCAAAGCAGGAGCAAAGCCATTCTGTCAAGGACGCTGATGTCTGTATTGCGAAGAGCCACATCAAGCAACCATCCCTCAGGAATAAGGCCATCAAAAAAGGGGAATAATATTTTTGACATATAAGGCTTGGGCGTAAGAGGGAGTGTCAGGCTGACAGGTTCAGCAGACTTATTCTCAAGATAATCCTTGGCGTAACTAAATCTGTAGCCGTCCTCGTTTTCTTCCAAGACACCAGCAAGGATGTCCTTATAATATATTTCAGCCCTTCTCATCTACTTCTTTCTTTTTAACAGGAGCCATTTCATACCCGAACATAGCAAACACCTGATTAACTTTGTCCAGTCTCAGCGTCGGTTTGCCCTGCTCCAACTGTCGGACGAAATTTAGACCGACACCACATTTGAGAGCGAGATCCTCCTGTGTGAGTCCATATTCCTTACGGAGTGTTTTTAGCGTCCTCGACAATATTGTCTTCATACATTTTACATTCTATCGAATGCAAATATACGAACAATTTTAAGATTACATCGCAACGGATATAAATTATCAGAATATATCAGATATTACATTCTTTCAGATGTAATATCTGATTATGCATCTTGGTTTATAGCGAATATCTGTTCCCTACCAAAGGGTGACTTTTCCGGCGTCGCCAAGGTCGAGGGTGGCGGAGGTGATTCCCAACGCTCGGAAGACGCGGCGCATAGAGCGAAGCGACATATCCTCTCCCCTCTCCAGTTTGGAGACCTGGGATTTCTTGACTCCGATCCTTTTGCCCAACTCCTCCTGGGTCAGGTGCTGGCGAAGACGGTTCTCCCTGACGATCTCGCCGATGCGGTAGGCATAAATCGCATCAGCCACCCTGCGCTCGTGTTCATCACGCTCCGGTGTTCCAACCTTTCCAAGCAATTCATCCTTAACCTCTTCGAATGTGTATAACTTCATCTGCTCCATTTTTGTCTGTTTTTGAAATATTCCTTTCTAAGAGTCTCGGCCTTCTCTATTTCCTTCCTTGGTGTTTTTCCCGTGAGTCGCCACCACACAAACACCCTCATTAGTATCCCAAAAGGCAAACAATCTATAAGTCAACTTATTGTAGATTGTCCTGAACTCCCAGACATTCGTGCCGTCCAGTTTTTTGAACAAGTCGGCATTAATCTCTCCACCTAACACCCTGTCAATGTTGTAGATTATCTTTTTCATAGCCTGATGGTTGATACTATCCATAAAAACCTTGGCCTCTTTCATAATCACCAGTCTAAACATCACAAATTTAATAAAAGTTTCCAAAAAGCGACACTTCCCGTAAAAATTTTTACGCCCTAAAAAATCACACAGGAAACTGTCATCCCGCAATTTATGGCAATCCGTCCCACAACCGGTGGTATTCGCAGGGGTAAGATGCGACATTCATCTGTTTCTTTGCGTTTTTTCTGTTTTTATGTAATATTGCAAAGTTGAATCGTACATATTCAAAAACAAATTCATCTTAGGAAATGAATCTTACAGTGATAACCATTTTGATCTCGATGGTGGCGGTGGCGGCCGTCATCGCGCTTATTGCCGTCATCCAAAGGAGCGAGGCGGAAAGGCGGAGGATTATCAAGGAATATGAGGACGCGGAGGACGCTCTCCAGCGGGAAGTGACGGCGCTGACCGGGGAGAAGGCGGCGCTTGAAAGCACACTCAAGGCAAGGGAGGAATATGAGAGCCGACTCAGGGAGGAGCAGGACAAGGCGCTGAGAGTCCAGAAGGAACTTCAGGAAAAGGCGTTGGCGGAGCAGAGGGAGCAACGCGAGAAGGATCTGGAGAGAATGAAAGACGCCTTCAAGGCGCTTTCGGCCGACAACAGCAGTGATTTCAGGAGACAGAGCGCAGAGTCGATCACAGAGATGCTCAAGCCGATGCAGGAGAAATTCGCTGAATTAGGGAAAGCCGTGCAGGAGTCCAGAAAGGAAGCCGTGGAGCGGAACGCCGAGCTGAGGGAGCACATAAAAGGAGTGATGGAGCGCTCGCAGGCTGTCGGGGAAGAGGCCAAGAACCTTGCGAACGCACTGACGGGATATTCAAAGGTCCAGGGCGACTTCGGAGAGATGCTGCTGACTGACGTTCTGAAAAACGCCGGACTGGTCGAGGGGGTGCATTTCCTCACGCAGAGCGTGATGACCGACGAGTCTGGCCACGAGATAAAGAGCGACGGCGGCAGGACGATGATCCCGGATGTGATGGTGCTGTACCCGGACGACACGACCGTCATCATCGACTCGAAAGTCAGCCTGAAGGCTTACAATGCATACGTCAACGCGGAAAAAGCCGAGGACAGGGTCAGATTCGCGAAGGCTCACACGGAAAGCGTCCGCAAGCACGTGGACGAGTTGAAAGCCAAGGACTACGCCTCCTACATCCCGGAAGGCCGCAGAAAGGTGAACTACAACATAATGTTCATCCCGATCGAGGGGGCGTTCAGGCTTATGCTTGAGGAAGACCCGATGCTGTGGCAGACAGCCAAGGACAACAACGTGCTGATC
Organism: uncultured Muribaculaceae bacterium; assembly: GCA_964479325.1. Classification (GTDB taxonomy): domain Bacteria; phylum Bacteroidota; class Bacteroidia; order Bacteroidales; family UBA932; genus Cryptobacteroides. The sequence continues at coordinate 1,419 of CAYZKZ010000010.1, read as the reverse complement.
GTCAGCCAGATGACTCTCATCATTGTTCTGAATATGATCCAGATGGCCTGGAAGCAGGCGGATCAGGAGAAGAACATCGCCGAGGTCTATAAGACGGCCGAGGAGTTGATGGGGCAGCTGAAGGGATGGATTGAGAATTACGCCCTGATCGGAGCGTCGCTGTCGAAGGCGCAAAAGGCCTACGACGACGCCACAAAGAAGCTTTCCGAATCCAACCAGAGTGTCTTCAAGAAAATCCAGAAGTTGGAGAATCTCGGTCTGTCGCCCAAGAAATCGCAGGGAAAGATCAAGACCGGAGTCCGCAAAGTCGGATCAGAGTCCATCTTACCGCCAGAACTCTCACCGAGCGCCTCCGAGGAATAGGCGCTTCGACAGGTTGGTGAGCTTGTCGAACCACAGCAAGCGTCGAACTGTAATGACCGCGCTTCGACAGGCTCAGCGACCGAAAGGTCATCGGTCGCTGAGCCCGTCGAAGCGACAAGACAGCCACGCCGCTGAAATGACATTAAAGAATGTTCATCGACTGCTCGCGGATCTTCTCAAGTTCGTCCTTCATACGAACCACAGCCTTCTGGATGCCGGAATGATTGGCCTTCGAGCCGGTCGTGTTGATCTCGCGGCCCATCTCCTGAATGATGAAGCCGAGCTTTCGGCCAGGATATTCCTCGCCGTCGATCGTGTCTATGAAGTACTTGCAGTGCTGGCGGAGGCGAACCTTCTCCTCGTTGATGTCCAGTTTCTCAAGGTAGAAGACCATCTCCTGCTCGAAACGTAACGGATCAACCTTCCGCTGGAGCGCCTCAAGATTCTTCATCAGTTTCTCGCGCACAGCGTCGATGCGCTCCTTCTCGAAGCCCTCGACCTGATTCTCAAGCTCAAGTATATTCCCGACCCTTGATGTCACATCCTTGTAGAGAGCCTCACCCTCCTTGACGCGGTAGTCATTGACGGCCTCCAGCGCCTCGTCGATGGCCTTCTCCACCACAGGCCAGTTCTCCTCCGTGATGATGTCCTGGCGGGAGTTGTCCATCACGTCCGGGAAACGCAGGATGGCGGTAAGGATCTCATTGTCGATCCCCGCCTCATCCATCGGCCTCCCCTGAGGGAAGCCAGGAAGATCCTGACGAGCCGCGATGATCTGGCTATAATATTCCTTGACCAATTCCTTGTTGATCTGCTTGGCCACTCCGCCGGCCTTCGGCTCCCAGTTGATGTAGAAATCGATCGTGCCGCGCACCAAGGACTCCGTGATTTTCCTGCGCACCAGCAGTTCCTTGTCCTTAGGAAGCAGCGACGACTTGATGTTCGCATCAGAGTTCTTTCCGTTGAGCGTCTTGATCTCGATGGTGAGTTTCCCTGTCTCCAGGACGGCCTCAGCCTTGCCGTAACCGGTCATTGACTTGATCATATTCAAAAATA
>CAYZKZ010000009.1:0-44571 GCA_964479325.1 uncultured Muribaculaceae bacterium | reverse complement strand
GGCTTTGGCCGGAGACTCGACGATAACTAAATTGTCTGCCATATTGTACTATTTTACAAGTATTTCATAGATAGTTTGACATTTCAATCTGCAAAGTAAACCACAAACTGGGCAATTTTCCAAATTTTGTTATAAATTTGTCCCTATTATGACCGACTCGACTCGAAAAAAAATCACAAAGTGGTTCTGGATTCTGATAACGCTTCCGGTGCTGCTTCTTGCCTTTATGATACTCCTCGTCTGGATGTTCGCCGACATCCCGTCGTTCAAGGACCTTGAGAACCCTGACAACAAGCTGGCCACGCAGGTCATAGCCGAGGACGGGGAGATCCTGACGACGTTCCACATCGAGAACAGGACTTACGTCTCCTACGACGAGATCTCCCCGAATCTTGTCCACGCGGCCGTGGCCACCGAGGACATCCGTTTCTACAAGCACTCCGGAATCGACTTCAAGGGGTTGGGCCGAGTGCTGGTCAAGACCATACTCCTCCGCAACTCAAGTCAGGGAGGAGGCAGCACGATCACCCAGCAGCTTGCCAAGACCCTTTATCCGAGGGCGGACGTGGGACGCAAGATTCCGGGAATATATCACGTCAAGATGGTCTGGATCAAGCTGAAGGAGTGGATCACCGCCGTCAAGCTCGAGAGGGACTACACCAAGGACGAGATAATGACGATGTACCTCAACTCCATATTCTTCGGCAGCGGGGCCTATGGAGTCCGCTCGGCCTCCGAGACTTTCTTCGGGAAGCTTCCGTCGGAGCTGACGGTCGAGGAAAGCGCGATGCTTGTGGGTATGGTCAACAAGCCTACGAGGTACAATCCGGCCATCAATCCTGACAAGGCGCTCACCAGAAGGAACTTCGTGATAGGACAGATGGAGAAGGCCGGCTACCTTGACAAGGCACAGAGGGATTCAATCCGTCTTGTGCCGATCACTCTGAACTACGAGGTTCAGGACCACAACGCCGGTCTGGCTCCTTATTTCAGGGATATGGTGCGCCGCGTGATGAACGCCAAGAAGCCGCGCAGGTCAGACTACACGGCTGTCGAGGACTATTCCGCCGACTCTCTGGCCTGGGCTACAGACGACCTTTACGGCTGGCTTGAGAAGAACAAGAAAGCCGATGGCTCGAAGTACGATCTGGACAGGGACGGCCTCAGGATCTACACGACCATAAACTACAAGATGCAGAAGTACGCCGAGGAGGCTGTGGCCGAGAGGATCAAGGATTTGCAGGCTGATTTCCGCAGGGATCTGAGGAGCAAGACCAACAAGCCTTTCTCCAATGACATCGACGAGGAGACAAGAGAGAGGGTGATGCGTCAGGCAAGGCGCTGGAGCGACCGCTACCGTGTGCTGAAGAAGGAGGGAAAGAGCGAGGCGCAGATCCTCAAGACATTCTCCCAGCCGACCAAGATGCGGGTTTTCGCCTACAACAAGAACGGCTACGCCGACACGACGATGACTCCGGATGATTCGATCCGCTACTACAAGTCTATTCTCCGAACCGCCTTCGTGGCGATGGAGCCGGGAACGGGACACGTCAAGGCTTATGTCGGAGGACCTAACTACCGCTATTTCAAGTACGACAACGTTCGTCAGGGCAAACGTCAGGTCGGCTCCACGATCAAGCCGTTCCTCTACACCCTCGCTATGCAGGAGGGAATGACCCCTTGCGACAAGGTGGTGAACCTTCCTCAGACATTCGTCCTGCCGGACGGCAACACCTGGACGCCTCGAAGCACGGACAAGGAGGAGTGGATCGGAAAGACGGTGACCCTCAAGTGGGGACTCACAAACAGTTCCAACAACATCTCCGCCTACCTTATGAAGCAGTTCGGTCCTGAGGCGATGGCGGATATGATGCGCAGGATGGGCATCCGGAGCCACATCGACGAGGTCCCGGCGCTCTGCGTCGGCCCTGCTGACCTCTCTTTGTGGGAGATGGTCGCCGCCTACAACACTTTCCCTTCAAAGGGCGTTTACATCGAGCCGCTCTTCGTGACCAGAATCGAGGACAATCAGGGAAACGTCATCAGCGAGTTCACAAACCGCAGGCGCGAGGCGATAGGGGAGAACACCGCCTACCTGATGGTCAACCTGATGGAGGGCGTGGTTCAGGGCGGAACCGCCGCCAGACTTCGCTACCGCTACAAGCTGATGGGCGAGATCGCCGGAAAGACCGGTACGACCAACGACAACGCCGACGGATGGTTCATAGGCTACACGCCGACCCTGGTCGCGGGAATATGGACGGGTGCGGAGGACAGGCAGGTCCACTTCCAGTCGATCACCTACGGACAGGGCGCTCATATGTCCCTGCCTACCTGGGGAATATTTATGCGCAAGGTCGTCGAGGACGGAACTCTCGGAGTCTCCGAGTCCGACAGGTTCATCGCTCCGGCGGGAGTGACACTTAATCTGAACTGCACCGGCGGCAGCGAGGACGCATCCTCGGAAACTCAGCAGCAGAAGTCGGAGGACTATTATTTTGAATGATCAGGAATATATCAGGAAATATATTATAGGAGTATATTAAAAGGAATATGGGCAAGTACCAGAGGATTGCAGTGATTTATGGAAGCGACTCTTCCGAATGGGAGGTCGCTTGCCGCAGCGGGGAGTTTGTGGCCTCCCGCATCGACGGGACGAAGTACGATGTCTATGAGATTTTCGCTCGCTTCGGGAAGTGGTCTTTGGTCTCTATGAAGAAGAGGGACGCTATGAGAGTTCCTTTCGCCGAGGGAGCGAGACCTGAGATTGACAAGACGGACTTCTCCGTCAAGGTCTATGGTGAGAAGATCAAGTTCGACTATGCCTACATAGTACAGCACGGCACTCCGGGCGAGAATGGCTTGCTTCAGGGCTATCTTGAGATGCTTGGAGTCCCGTTCAGCAGTTGCAGCGCCTTTGTCTCGGCGATCGCTTTCGACAAGTTCGCCTGCAAGAGTTATCTGCGGGATGTGGATTTCGTCAAATGCGCCCCGGATGTCTTTGTCCGCAGCGGTATGGATCTCGATGCTGTCTGCCGCAAGGTCGTGGAGAAACTTAGATTCCCGGTGTTCGTGAAGCCTACTGACGGCGGCTCAAGTTTCGGGATCACAAAGGTTCGCAAGGCCGAGGATCTGTCGGAGGCCATACAGTTCGCGTTTTCCGAAGGACCTTCGGTCATCATTGAGCAGGGCATCCAGGGCCAGGAGTTCACCTGCGCCGCATATTCCGACGGCGGGGGTGTAAAGTCCCTGCCTGTCATTCAGGTTGTCACCGAGAATGACTATTTCGACTATGATGCGAAGTACAACGGCCACAGCCAGGAGATCTGTCCTGCTCCTATCGACGAGTCGCTGAGCAGGCATATTCAGGAGACAAGTAAAAGAATATATTCACACCTCGGTTGCGCGGGTGTCGTGAGAATGGATTACATTCTGGCGGAGGACGGGCTTTATTTCCTGGAGGTCAACACCATTCCGGGTATGACCAGCGCTTCCCTCGTGCCTAAGATGATCCGCACCGCAGGTCTTGACATCACAGATTTCCTTACGGGAATCATTGAGAACTCATAAATTTCAATTCTAACTTTATTTGTGGTAAGCTTATGCTATTGAAGGATTTCCTTAATGAGGGAGTGGCTCGGCTTGAGTCACTCTACCCGACTAAAGAGGCCAGAAACATTATGCTTATGCTCTGTGAGAGCCGCATAGGCACCAAGAGCTACACGCACATCGTCGAGCCTGAGTATCAGATCAAGGACAAGTCTCTTGAGGGACTGTCCGCCGACCTTGGCAGGCTTGCCGCCGGTGAGCCTGTCCAGTACGTGATTGGGTTCGCTGATTTCTGCGGCCTGAGGTTCAGGGTTACTTCTGATGTGCTTATCCCGCGTCCCGAGACCGAGCTTCTTTGCCGCGAGGCGATCAAGATAGGGTCCAGGATGCAGCGGATGAGAAAGGCCTACGGGAAACTGGCCAGACCTGTCCGTGTGCTGGATCTCTGCACCGGCTCCGGCTGCATTGCCTGGACTGTGGCTCTGAACATTCCTGGCGCCGAAGTGATCGGTGTTGACATCTCCGAAAGCGCTGTCGCCGTGGCTTCCTCGCAGGATTTCGCCCTCTCTCTCAAGGAGAACGGCGCTGTCGCCCCTAAGTTTGTCGTGGCCGATGTACTGGCTGAGAATCCGTCTTTCGCCGAAGGGGATTTTGACCTGATTCTCAGCAATCCACCTTACATAATGGAGTCGCAGAAATCGCAGATGCGGGTGAATGTCCTCAACTATGAGCCTTCCACGGCTTTGTTTGTGAGCGATGATGACCCGTTGGTGTTCTACCGCTCGATCGCGGCTCTCTCAACCGCCTGTCTTTCAGCTGAGGGAAAGGGAATGACGGAGATCAATGAGCTTCTTGGAGCGGAAACTCAGAAGGTTTTCAGCGACGCCGGATTCTCCAAAACTGAGCTTGTCAAGGATTTTTATGACAAAAATCGTTTCGTATTCTATTCAAAATAGGCTCTGTAGGCTATTCTGAGTGTGTTTTTGACAATTAGCCGTGGAATGTTTTGTTCCACGGCTCTTTTTGTGTCACTTTGTGCTGAAATATTAACTTTAAACTCTTTCAAAATGAAGAATTTCAGTACAATGAAGAAGTTGCTGACGCCGGTGGCGCCAGTGCTTGCGGCCTCGGCCGTTCTGTTTTCAACCTCCTGTGACCGCTCTGAGCGGCCTGATCCCTCGCTTTCCGAGCTTTCCCCTGCGGCGGAGTCCGTTCAGGACCTTTCCGCAGGAAGTGTCGCAAGGATGCTGTCCGGGCTTCCTTTGACCCTCACTCAGGTTCGTGAGGTCTTCGATGCGGTCAATGCCTCGTCGTCAAACGGTTACGATGAAGAGTATCCGTTCGCCAATCTGTTCTCGTCCCCTGGCTCTGGTGTCGGGGACGAATTGTTGAGGACAAGGGCAGCGGCGGAATATTCAGAGCCGCTTCGTGACCTTCTGTCCTCCGCAGGACAGACTGCGACGAGATCCGGGTCTTTTTCTGACGCGCTTGCCGACTCCGGGCTTCAGATTTATTGGCCGTATTCGGAGGATTGGGACGGCCTGACGCTTCCGGTGGTCACTTTCGATCCTGAAGAAGCATCTTCCGCCGCTTGCCTTAGGGAGGATGCGAATGTCGGCTACCTTCGGGAGCAGTTGCCGAACGGATCCTGGATTGTCAAGGAGGTTGTAGTGGATGAGGAATATGCCCGCGAACATCCGGTCTGGGTCATCAACAGGAACGAGGATGCGAGGTACTTGACCCCTCAGATGGTCCAGGCTCTCTACCCGGAGCGTTATGATGTGGCCTCGACCAGATCTGCGACTGATTTCAAGACTCTGGTTCTCAAGGAGTTCAAGGCGCATCGCAACTATGATTCCTGGTTCGCCGGTGGCTCAGAGTTTTTCATCAAGTGCGGAGCTTTGAACGGATTTACGGCCAAGACCGAGGAGGAACTCAAACTCTACAGTCCTTCCGTCACGGATATGATGATCAACGTGAAGCGCAAGCAGGTCGGCAAGTCGCTTCGTTTCAACACCGTGCTTGTGTCCGAATGGACTCCGCAGCTGGAGGAGTGTGTCTTCCTGATGATTGAGGACGATGGCGGCAAACAGACTTCTTGGAAGGCGAGCGGTGTCGTGAAGATCAAGTCCAAGTCCTACGGCTTTGAGGTTGACCTGCCTTTCCGTCGCAACGATGACCTTGTCTGGCGCGGCAAGCTTTCCAGCAACTATTTCGAACGCTACAACGGCAAGCCGAACCGTTTCGGCGATGTCAGCGTCACCTTCAGCTTCCTGTAGTCCCGCTACACACCGCGATTCTCGGCTTCATATTCTTAAAATTTGTAGAATTAAAAATAATACCTAAATTTGTATGCCTGTAATATTAAGATTGTTTGGCTATACCTTCTTTTTCTTTAGTAGGGAGCACGAGCCGATCCACGTTCACATTGAGGGTGCTGATGGTTATGCTGTTTACGATTTGAAGGCTGGACACTTTGTCCAGAGGTTCGTCAGGAACATCAAAATTGGAGATGTCAAGAAAATAGAGATGGTTCTGGAAGAAAATAAGGATGTAGTGATAAAGGTATGGAATAATTATTTTAACAATAATAAGATATGAAGCCGATTAGGGAGATATGGTTTGATGAGCGGTTCTTGTATGGGAAGGATGATGACGGGAAAGTTTATCGCCAGTCGCTGTTGTGGTACGACTCTTTGAGAGATGCCTCTGATAGTCAACGGTGTGATTATCATATTGGCTTTGAAGGCATCCATTGGGCGGAACTGGACGTGGATGTCAGCTTTGAGAGTTTTGCGTACAAGGATGCCGAGCCGACCGCCTTTCAGGAATTTTTCCTGACGCACAAAGAAATAAATGTGGCTGGGTTTTCCGAATATGTCGGGATCAATCCCACGTTGCTTCGCAACTACATCAATGGCTTTAAGCATCCGTCCGTCGCAAGGCTGAAAGAGATCCAAAACGCCTTGAAATCCTTGGCGGAAACATACTCCAAAGTCAATTTCGCCGAGTGACCGGTTCGATGGATAATCACATCTCCCCGCCGCGATGTTACAATCTGCGCCGCCGAGGCGATTCCCGGTGGCGCGGTTTTGCTTAGGATCTGTTTGTGGCCTGCTGAATATCTGTTATTCGGAATATTATTGGATTATAATTTTGTTATTCGGAATGTTTGTGTAAATTTGCGCAAGATATTATAGTATGAGAGTCGTTTCGCATAGGAAGTTGAAAGATTTCTACGACCAGCCTGGACATCAGGACGCTAAGATCCCGCTTGAGCGCTGGTATCAAGTTGTAGAGGAGGCGAGTTGGCATTCTTTTGCTGAAATGAAACTGTTTTTTGGCTCGGTTGATTCTGTCGGAAACCAACATTATGTATTTAATGTCGGTGGAAACAAATACAGGTTGGTTGTTGTTGTGAAGTTTGTAATGGGCTATGTTTTTATACGCTTCGTCGGCACCCATCAGGAATATGACAAGATTGATGCTTCAACTATTTAACTATCCGTCATTATGAGAACGATTACGAAAGATCAGTATGATTTCGCACGAAACAGAGTAGAAGAACTTCTCCCTCTTGTTGATGACGGCACTCCGTTGGATGATCCAATGGCTGTCGAGCTTATGATGATGTCTGACATTGTCATTGATTATGAGAAAGAGCATTTCCCCATCGCCCAACCGACGGTCGCCGAGCTTATCGCTGATGGCCTGAAAGAAAATCACATTACCCAGAAACAGCTCGCCCAGGAATTAGGTGTCAGCACAACCCGCGTGAATGATTTCGTGTCAGGCCGATCTGAACCGAATTTAAAGACAGCCGGTCACATCTGCCGCTTCCTGAAGATACAACCCTCCGCTATGCTGATGCTGTAGCCGTCGGACCTCACCAAATCCGCCGCGATGTTACAATCTGCGCCGCCGAGGCGATTCCCGGCGGCGCCGTTTTGCTTAGGAATTTGTCTGACAGTATCGGTCAGATGACCTTTATCTTGAAGATTGCTTTCCTGATCAGGCCGCTTCCTATCAGAGGTGCGTGAGCGGTGTCTGGTGCAAATGTTATGGATTCTCCGGCTTTTACGAGTACCGTTTCGTTGACGGGGTCATTAAAGAATACGATGTCGTTATCCGCATTCACATCAGTTTCTTTTCCACATTCAGATCTCGGCTTGATTCCGAAGCGTTCGTCTGCGGAAAGCGGAATCTGTAGGTCTATGTACCTGTTGTGCGCCTCCAACCTTGCTTCTGACGCCGGCTTAAGCCTGGTCTCCACAATGTTCACCCAAAGGTTGTCACCGTCGATTGTGTGTGTGCCGACAGGAAGATCCACAAGTTTTCCTTCTTTGATATATTCAACCGCCTTTTGGTAGTAGGGGTTGTTTGTCGTGTAGTCTTTCATTTATTGAATGCCTTGTCGAGATTTTTCTCAATGTTGTCAAACTGGGTCTTCAGATGTAGTCTCATAGCGGTTCTGAACGCATCGGCATTCCCTGTCCTGAGAATATTGTAAAGACTTATGTGAGAGACCAGTGTGATGTCGTGGTAGTCTTTATGTAATTTCGGAACGTAGAGCGTGAAAAGATGCCTCAATATGCTCTGGAAATCCATAAGGCTTTTATTGCCGGTCATCTCAAACAATGCGCTGTGGAATTTTATGTCGATGTCAGTCAGCATTTTCGCTATCTCGTACTTCTCTTCCTCGGTTCCAGCCTCTATCAGTTTATTCTCCAAGTTGAACTGTTTGGCCACTATCGACTCGAGCTTTTTCATCCCGGCCTCTGTCTTGTTTTGAAACAAAAAGTCCGACATTCCAATTTCTATCATCAGCCTTAATTCATACAAATCCTTCAAGGTCTGTCTTTCGAGTTGACCTGATGTCACGATGGAACTCAGCGAGCCGAATATCTTTGGACTGACAATCACAGTCCCCAATTTGCGTTTTGTCTCAATAAGTCCCAAGGCGCGTATTCTGCTCAAGGCCTCCCTGACCACGACCCTGCTTACGCCCAACAGGTCGGCAAGCTCTTGCTCTTTCGGTAGTTTCTTCTCATCTTGATGCGACGCTATGTATTTCAGTATCTCATTCTGTGTCTGCTCAACTAAGGTCTGTTCAACTTTCATAGATATTATTTTTTGTCAAAAATACATTCATTCCTTCACATCGGCAAGGAATCTGTCAAGACAATCTCCGAATATTCCTCTGTAACGAGTCAATCCGTCCTTCCGTCCGGCAAGTTCCTCACTAAGAAATCCCCATCCGTGTCCGCCTGTCGGGAAGATGTACATCTCTGCCTTCACGCCCTTTTCAAGCAGATTGTTGTAGTACAAAAGACTACTTTCCGGGTTGACTACCTTGTCATCCTGGCAAAGAGCGATGAATGTTCTTGGCGTGTCGGAAGTCACTTTGTCCTCCAGGGAATATCTTGCCTTCAGGGCGTGGTTTTCCCCGACCAGTTCCTTTCTTGTCCCGTCGTGGTGATCTAGATCGATGACAGGGTAGATGAGAATTGAGAAATCAGGCCTTGTGTCTTTGTCTGTGAAGAAAACCGACGCCGAGGCCGCCAGATGACCTCCGGCCGAAAATCCCATAACACCGATCTGCGAGATTCCCCATTCCTTTGAGTGCCTTCTACAGTACCTGAATGCGTTCCGCACATCTGTAAGAGGCACGTTCGGATGCCCGTTCGGCAGTCTATACACAACCACGCAAACGGTGATTCCACGCCTGTTCATCCATTTCGCCACATCCTCTCCCTCCTTTATGGCACACACTGTCGAGTAACCTCCTCCCGGGCAGACGATGACCATTTGTCCGTTGGGTTTTTCCGGGAAATATAACTCCATTCGGGCATTGTCTCCCACAAGGCTGATATTGCCGTACTTGTTGTAAGTCTCTTTTCCCGAGATTCCGTTGGATTCTCCGGGTCCAAGAGTCATAGACTCGCCGTTCTCGACTATTCCTTTGTCTTTGTCCTGTCCTTCCGGATAGAGCAAGACCGTCTTGTCAGCCTCCGGGTTGAAAACCTTCGCCGGAATCCTGGCGAAAGTGATGGTCTCATAAGGATTGCTGTCGCCGCATTCGTAAAGAATACCCACATCTCCGTCATGAAACACGGTCAGGTCTGAATATGCCGCCGGACCTTCTGTCAATGTGCATACCCTTTCCCAATAGCGGCCTGAATCACGGCTCATCCTTATGGTCATATTCCTTCTTTTGTTCTTTGTCTCGGGGTTTGAGAACAATAGCTTTTTGCCCGGCTTTCCGTCAGTGTTATAGTTTATTATGCTGGCGTTGCAGACTGGTTCGATCAGTCCGTTGTCGTAGTAAGGCTCGCCGAAAGTCTTTCCTTGGTCGTGGCTGACAGCCACCAGTCTGCCGTAGCCGTGTTCCTCTCGGCCTGCCCTGTCTGTCCTCATATTCAGCATAACACTCCCGTCCGCCAGTTCTGTCACCGTGCTTTCGTTGCCGACGTTCAATGCACCGCCCATCCTCCAGGTCTTTCCTCCGTTGTCAGAGTAGATCACGTGTGATCCTGATGTGCTTGTCCTGTCGGCGGTGAAGTCGCCGTGGTCGCAAGGAACGAGTATCCTTCCGGATGTGAGCTGTGTGGCGTGGCACGGCCCTGTCGCATACCACGTCCAATTTTTCTTCTTTGTAGAACGTGTGATCTCTTTTGGTGTTGACCAAGTAAGTCCGTCATCATCGGAGTAGATGCAGAAAACCCTTCTTGTGTCTTGACTCTTCTTGGCGTTGATGTCCTTCTCGAAGTCCTTGCCGTTGTTCCAGGTTGAGAGCAGGATGATCCTGCCCGTGTTGCGGTCAACGACAGGTGACGGGTTTCCGCAGACATTCCCGCCGTCATCCCAGACTGTGATGATCGGTCCCCAAGTCTTTCCTCCGTCTGTGGAACGCTTGAGGACAAGGTCTATGTCTCCGGTGTCCGAGCCGCTGTTGTGCCTGGCTTCCGCAAAGGCGAGAACCGTCCCGCTTTGCGTCTGTACAATGGCTGGAATCCTGTAGGTGTGTATTCCGTTCTCTCCTTTACGGAAGATGACGTCTTGGGTAAGCGTCTGCCCGCCGGAAACCAGTTCCGTGGCGAGCAGAAGCATAACCGCTGAGAAGATGTAAAACAATCTTTTCATTTTTTTATCATTATCTCATTGCCGCAATAGCCTTAATCTCATCTACGCTCAACACGCGTCTGTAAAGCACATAGTCATCAAGGTTTCCTGTGAATATGTTCTCCGGGGCCCAGGCGTTGCTGGAGAGCCTCATATTGCAGCCGATGAAGTAAGGCAGGGTCTTGGTCTCCTTGTCATCCGCCAGCTTGGACCCCATTGAGACTCCGTCAAGGTAGATCTCAAGATTCCTTTGAGGAGTGGATGTTCTTGAATATACTATCGTGATGTTGTGCCAGGTGCCGTCGTCAAACCTTGCGTCTGTGAGAGTCAGAGTGTTTCCGGAGAAACCTCCTGCTTCGGCCGTGCAGCGGAACTGGTGCTTGGACTGGAACCTTGCCCAGATCTGGTTGTTGACATCAGCGACACCAGGACAGTCTCCCTGTGCGAATATGGCCTGGCTGACGGATGTGTTGGCAAGCTTGGCCCAGAATGAGAGTGTCATCTCGCTTCCGTTCGGGTACTGCTTGGCCAGATTGTCCGGCATCTGGATGACTGAGTAAGGCCCGCCCTTCGCCGAACCTTCTGGGAATTTCACTGATTTGCCCCTGCCTTCGGTCACCGCATCCTCATAGCTAAGGGAAACGGTCTTGTCATTCTTGGACAGACTGTAGTTGATCGGAGAGAATGAGTACGGACCGTAGTCAAGGATGTCACCATCAAAAGGAAGCAGCAATACCAGACCATCGGAAGGGACCACGTGGACATAGCCTTCCTTCTCGGCGATGTCGCTGTACTTCTCGTTGTATGTGCGTAACTTGACTTTGTAAGTTCCAATAGAATTGTAGGTTACCCGAGGATTGGCTTCAGTGGATGTCTGCGGCTCACCACTTTCGAATGTCCATTCCCTGTTTTGTACATTACCTGTGGACTCATCAGTGAAAGTGACCGTTCCTCCGGCGTAAGTCGTTGTGTTTTTGGCACTGAAGCCTGACATAACTGCGTATCTGTCCAGAATTGTAAGCCCGTCGGTGGCTTCCATCGCATCTGACGCTATCGCATTGCTGATCTCAAGTCTGATGCTGTAGATCCCAGGCTTGAAGGTCAGCACAGGATTGTTCTCGGTTGACACCACTGGGTCTCCTTCCTGAGGGGTGAATGTCCATTTGACGTTCTCTGGAAAACCGGTTGACTTGTTTGTGAAGGTGATTTCCTGATTGTCGAATGCGGTTGTCCTGTCCATTGTGAAGTCGGCCTTGACTGATGGATGGTAACTGACTTTGACAAGTTTGTCCTTGACAAGTTCCGAGTGTTCGTCTCCTCTTGACACGGAGAGTCTTACCGAGTATGTCCCGACTTTCATCCACCGGGCTACAGGCTGTGTGAGAATAGAGGTCTCTGCCCCCTCGAATGACCAGTCCCATCTTGTCGGATTCCCGGTGGAAATGTCTGTGAAGGTGACTTCATCACCTACAAGGACATCGGTGGCGGATTCCTCGAATGCGGCCTTTAGCGGAGACTTCGCTTCGTCGTTTCTGCACGAAACTGCGGCTGCCGCGATTGATAGTGACAATATTATAATAGATATTCGTTTCATCTTGTTGATTATTTAATGAATGCGTACCCGATAGGAACTTTTACGAAGCTTATCCTCTCGTAGGAGCCTTTGTCTCCGTTCTCGTACAGTACACCAACTACACCATCATTGATGAGCGTGATGTCTGAATATGCCGAAAATGATTCCCAGATTGTCTGTCCGCCGCACCAGGTCGCCCCGTAGTCAGAGCTTCCCTTAAGCGTCAGATGTGTTCTGGCGGATGGGTTGCTGCAGTTGCAGTGGAGTAGTACACCTTGGCCGTCTTTCCGAGCGGATAGTATCGTTCCCTGACATCTTGGGTCTGGAAGACTGCTGTTTGCGGCCGCGGATGAGAATGTCTCTCCTCCGTCGGCGCTGTATGCGATGAGGCGCTTCCCGTTTCCGGCCCGGCAAGTGATGATCAGTCTGCCGTCCTCCATCTCGGCCACGGCGCTCTCGTTGCCGCCTTTGACCTCTCCTCCGATTTTCCAGCTGGAGCCTCTGTCATCGGAGTAGATGACGTGTGAGTACCCGGAACCACCTTTCTGGTTGTAGTCACAAGGTATCACGATTCGTCCTTCGTATGGCGATTTTGTCAGAACTATACCGTGGCAGGGACCCGTGGCGTACCATCCCCAGTTATCCTTCTTTACAGAAGATGTGATTTCCTTAGGTGTCGCCCACGTCAGTCCGTCGTCATCAGAACAAGTGTACCAAACCCTTCTTGTGTCTATGGTGGCTCCGTCTTTGTTGAAGTCTCCGGCTGATTTCCCGTCTGAACCGTGGTTCCAGGTCATAAGAAGGTGTATCCTGCCGGTTACGGGATCGACCACCGGACTCGGATTGCCGCAGGTGTTGACTCCATCGTCCCATACGGTTATTATATTCCCCCAGGTAGTACCTCCGTCGGTTGACCTGCGTAGGATCAGATTGATGTCTCCCGTGTCGGACCCGCTGAGTTTGCGTCCCTCGCAGAATGCTAACAGTGTACCCTCGTTTGACTTGACAATAGCCGGGATTCGGAATGTGTGGTAGCCGTCTGTTTTCCCTACGAAGATGTGCGGAGCCTTTACGGTCGCATTGTCCTTGCCGTTCCCCGGATCAGGATTCCGGCTCTCTTTACCGTTGCAAGACGACGAGGCAATGGTGACCATAGCGAAGATGGTCAAAAACTTATTAAAGATTCTCATATCCTTCTGTTTGAACAAGATTGTGGTTAAGGGACAATTCCGAGAGAGGAATGGCAAAATAGAGCGGCACGGTGATGCCGGCGTCGTACCTTGCCTTCAATTTTGGAATATATTGATAGACATCGATCACTCCTTCATAGTGGAATCTCAGAAGATCAGGCCAACGCTTGTTCTCAAGCCAGAATTCCCTTCCTCTCTCGTCAAGGATTTCCTTCTCTATGGTGGTCTTGTCTGTCGGTCCGGTGTATTTGCCTATCCCGGCTCTTTCGCGGACTTTGTCCAGTTCGTTGACCGCGGATTCGATGTCGCCCAAGGCTGCGTAGGCCTCGGCCTTGAACAGAATCATCTCTGCGTTCCGGTACAGGATGATGTCATTGTCAAAGATGACATTGGTCTCCGTTTTGGTCCCGGGCATCTTCCTTTGGGATATTCCAAGCTGGTTACCGTCTTTATCGACAGCGACGACGTAGGCGTTGTCTTTTCTTACGTCGCCCTTGTACTTGCCGAAGATCTCACGTATTCTTTCGCTCGGAATGTAACTGCTTCTCGCTCCGCTTTTCGCATAGGGAATCTCGTCTTTGTTGACCGCCTTGTTCACGAACACGTCCCTGAGGGTGAGAAAGTGTGAGTAGTTGTCGGAGATCTCCGGATAGCCGAAATGGATTGACCAGATCACTTCCTGCCCGTTCCTGCTTCCATAGATGTCGGAGAAGTCTGTCTCAAGCGCTGATCCCTTGGCGGCAAGCTCCGCATAACGGATGACCTCTTTCAGGTCAGCGTCTCCACCTCCGAGAACCTTCGCCTTCCACAGGTATGCGTCCGCCATAAGGGCGTATGCCGCAGGTTTGGAGGCCCGGCTTTTGCCCTTTGCCCATAAGTCCGTAGGGAACAGGTCGATAGCGGTCTCAAGATCCTTTATGACCTGGTCTATGGCTTCGGCTCTTGACGAGCGGGATGGGAGCGGTTTCGCTGATCCTTTGGTGGCTTCGGTCTCAAGAGGAACGTCTCCCCAAAGCCTTGTAAGGCAGAAGAACATATACGCCCTGATGGTATAGGTCTCGGCAAGTATCTGATTCTTGTCGGATTTGAGGCTGAAATCGGCTTTGTCGATGTTGCTGAGGATCATATTGCAGTTCTGGATGACCGTGTAGTACGAACCCCAGCTGATGCCGTTGAGTGAGGTAAGGTTGTGTGCCCATTGGTTTGAGCCGCCGCCTTCCAGTCCGGGTTCGAACTCGTCTCCCCTTGCCTCGAAGTTCTCTAAAGAGTTGCAGCAGGTCCTGAACGTGGTGTAAGTGCCTGTCAGGTAGCTTTCCACCTCGTTTTTGGTTGTCCAATAGCCTTCACCGTAGATGTATGAAGGGTTTTTGACTTCGAGCAACTTGTCGCAGGACGTGGCTGACACCATAGCGGCTGCGATTGCTATCAATATGTGTTTTGTTTTCATTTCGTTCCTTGTTTAGAAAGTGATGTTGACACCCATAGAGTACTCTCTCGGCCTTGGGTATTGTCCATAGTCATAGCCAAGGTAAAGTTCCGGAGTCATTCCGTCGTATCCGGTTATGTAACCGAGATTATAAACACCTCCGAAAATCTGAAATGCGGAGATGCGCATCTTCTTGGTAAGTTTCTCAGGAAAATTGTATGCCAGGGACACCTCCCTGAATGCCAGAAAGTCACCCTTGTGATAGAATGCGGAGTTGTTTGACTGTCCTGATGTCGAGGATCCGATGTTCTCTCCGGATCTTGTGAAATTCTTTGTGGCGTAGTCGGCGTCGCTCAGAGGCGAGAACCTTGGGTACTTGGCGTCTCTGTTCTCGGGAGTCCAGCAGTCGGTCAAAGCCTGTGTGTAGGTGTTGTAGTTGTTCCTGATACTGGCAAGGCCATAAGCCAAAGATCCGTTGTTGATGACGTGACCCATAGCGAAATCGGCGACGACCCTTGCCGTGAGGTTCTTCCATCTCAGGCTATTGGTTATTCCTCCTGTCTTGTCAGGGCGAATATATCCCATAAAGATCATATCCTTGGCGTTGATGTAGCCGTCATTGTTCCTATCTTCCCAGATCGCGTCTCCGGCGTGCTTTGTCCTTCCTTTCGCATTCTCATCATACGGTGCGAGGGCTGCCTCCTCATCTGTCTGATAGACACCCATATAGTGGTAGGCGTATCTGGCTCCGAAGCGTTCACCCTCGGCGAATCCTCCAACCTTTATGTCTGTTCCGGTCGTCGGGTCATAGATGTAGTTGCCTCCGGTTCTGTTCTTGTCCTCGCCGTTCTCCGGTTGGGAGAGAACGATTGTCCTGTACCAAGTGAAATTCATCCCAAGATTCCAGGTGAAGTCCTTTGTGCTGACTGGCACGGCATTGATTTCCACCTCTATACCTTTTGTCCCGAGACTTCCATAGTTGCATTTTATCGAAGAGAATCCTGTGGTTGCCGGGAGTTTGTTGTCGTAAAGCCTGTCGAAGGTCTTTTTGTTGTAAACGTCCACAACGAATTCGAGTCTGTTGCCGAAGAAACCGAGGTCTATTCCCGCATCCAGGGATTCTGTTGTCTCCCAGACCAGGTCGGCGTTCGCCAAGGTCGTGTTCAGGATGCCGACCTCACCTAAATAGGTGGTTCCTGTGATTCCGTAAAGACCCCTTGAGTCGGCCAGTGAGATGGAGTTGTTGCCGGTTCGTCCCCAGCTCGCGCGGAGCTTGAGTTTGCTGACGTACTTCCGGGCAGGCTCGAAGAAACTTTCCTTATGGGCGTTCCATCCCAGCGAAGCTCCGGGGAAGTAGCCCCATCTGTGGTTTTCGGCGAATCTGGATGACCCGTCCGCTCTCATACTTATTGAAGCGAGATATTTGCCGTCGTAGTCATAGTTGACACGTCCGAAGTAGCTGAGCATAGCTTCGCTTGTCCTGATGGATGTGACCCTTTGCGTGGAGTCTGCCGTGGCGTTCAATGTAGGAATAAGATCCGTCGAGGCGCCGCTTCCGCTTCCGGAGATGTACGACTCGTCATCTTTTATGTAGCTTGCTCCGACGGTTGCATTGGCGTGATGTTTCCTGAAGGTTTTGTCATAGTTCAGGATAGCGTCCGCCTGAAAATGTCCGTCGTGCTGATGCCTTTCGCTTGCCGGTCTTATCGCTGTGCCGGTTGTCTCGTTCAATGCCTCAAACCCACCGTTGATGCCTTCCGACATCATATAGTAGATTGTCGGCGAAAATTTTAGCCCCGGTATGATTGTCCATTCCGCTCCACCTTGGATGGATGACCGGTATTGTTTGTTGACCGTGTATTTTGTCTTGTAGTAGTTCTCGTACTCCCTTGGACGGAACGATGACATCCCTTCCCCAGGGGCTGGAGTCCCGTCCTCGTAGTAGAGCTTGTAGGTAGGCGGCATAAACATAGCCCTTTGCAGCGAGTTCACGGAATTAGACATTGTGTTCCTGTTACCGACATTCAATGACGCTTTCGAGAACACTTTCCAGCTCTTGCTAATCTGGTATGACGCATTCATTGAGGCACTGTAGTTCTTGTACCAAGTCCCTCTTACGATTCCGTCTTGATTGAGATGCCTCAAACTTCCATAGTAGCTCAGTTTCTTGTCTCCACCGGACACGCTGAGCTCGTACTCATTCTTTACAGCGTTATGGTAGGTCGCTTTCTGAAAATCAGTGTCCAGGAAGATCAGTTCCCTGCCTGTCACCGGATCGACCATTGTCTCCCATCCTTTGTTCTCAAGCAAGTCCGCTACGAAATCCTGCCCGTAGTTGGTCAGGTAGGTGTCAAGGAACTCAAGTGTGTTCGGAGAGTCCCATTTGTTTCCTGTTGACATTCCGAAAGAACCGTTGAGGTATTTGTTCTTGTCCGCCTCCGAGGCGTTCGGATCCTCGTAGGCGGCCTTTCGTGTCAGATAGACATAGTCCCTTGCGTTAAGGAGATTGAGCCTTTTCGGTTGCTGGTCAAGTCCGAAAGTGTACTTGAAACTAACTTTGGCGTTGCCCTCGCTGCCACGCTTTGTGGTAATTATGATGATACCGTTCGCAGCGCGGGCTCCATAGATGGCCGTTGAGGCCGCGTCCTTGAGAACCTCGATTGACTCGATGTCGGCAGGGTTCATATCCTGTATGGCTCTCATCCCCTGCGAGACGGCTCCGTCGATGATGATCAGCGGAGCGTCGTCAGACGTGCCGGTCGTGGTGCCTCCTCTGAGGAATATCTGAGGGTTCTCTCCCGGCTGGCCAGACGTTACCTGAAGCTGAAGTCCTGGAACCTTCCCCTGAAGCTGGGCGAGAGGGCTTTGCTGCGGCGAGCGCTCGAATTCCTCCGAGGACACCCGCGTGATGGATGTCGTGACAAGTGACCTGTTCTGGGTTCCGTAACCGATGGAGACGGATTCCTCAAGAACCTGGCTGTCATCTTCGAGGCTTACGTTGATTATGTCGCCAGTCCCGACGGTTATGGTCTTGGTGAGCATTCCGATGAAGGAGAATTCCAACACGTCACCTTGCTTAGCCTGGACTGAGTATGAGCCTTTCGCATCCGTTATGGCCCAGTTTTTCGAACTGAGCACAATGACATTCGCTCCAGGCAGACCTTCTCCGGTTTTGTCGCTGACAATTCCAGAAATGGTTCTTGCCTGTCCGGATCCATTGCCCTGGGCGGACAACCCGAACCCGAAAGCGAACGCCGCGGTCATCATCGCCATAACGCGAATGATCAGTCTTAAAGTTCTGTTCATTTTGTGTTATTTTTTAGTTGCTATTTAAACGCACACTTGTATTTTTCGAATTCCGTACATTTCAGGTCTTTCAGAAATTCGTCGTACGTCTCTGTGGTCATTGTTGTCAGCGGTCTTCTGCAAGGCCCGAGATCAAGCCCGGCCGCCTTCATAAACGCTTTCCCGCATCCGTTTCCGTATTTGTCCAGTCTTGTGATGATCAGGTTGGCCTTGTACTGTAACTGTGCCGCCTCGTAGATTCTCCCTTCCTTGAACGCTTTTATAATCTCGGTGTAGATGGGAGCGTTGTAGCCGTAGGTGCTTCCTATGAATGTCTCGGCACCGATTGAAAGTGCGGGGAGCATCATTTCGTCCCTTCCCCACATAATGTTGTACTTCCTGTTCTTGAACTCAAGGCAGAGCTGGTAGTCCATCAGATTCTCGTAGGTGTATTTGATCCCTGCGAAATTAGGAATAATCCTGTCCACCTCTTCGAGGAGGCTGATCATTGGAGGGCATACGTGGGTCAGGCAAGGAATATTATAGTAGAAGAACGGCATATCCGGCTCCGCCGCCGCCACCTCGGCAAGGGTCAGGGCGAGCTCTTTCACATTGGCTGCCTTTTGGTAGTAAGGCGCGGTCATCGCCACAGCGTCCAGTCCGCATTCCTTGGCGAATCCCATCAGCTCCCTGCATTCGGCCACGCTTGTGCCACCGAGAAATCCGATGACCGCGAAGTCATCGTCACGGTATTTCGCCCATTCCTTGAAGAGAGCTTTCTTTTCCTGCAAGGTCAAGGCTGACCCTTCACCTGTGGTTCCGCAGGCGAACACTCCTGAAATCCCGTTGTCTTTGTAGAATCTCTGTTGTCTTTCCACGGCGGAAAGGTCTATCGCCCCATCCTCCTTGAACCCCGTGAAAGGGGCCGCAATTAAACCTTTGATACTTTTCATAGAAATATAAAGTGTTATATAATGTCGTAGTTCTTGGTCGCAAATGTATTAATTATGTAAAATATATGCAATACGTATTGCTGAATTTTTTGATAAAATACTTTAAAAGTATCTTTTTAGGCCAAAATAAATAATATTTAATGGTAATATTTTGTATTATGTAATTCGGACATTATATTTGCAGAAGAAGAATTTAAAAGACATAGTTTGCGATGTTGAACAGAAAACTAATAACTTTTGCCGTCGGCCTTTTCCTTTCGGTCTTCTTTTCGGGAGCAACAGAGTGTTCCGCCGATAAATCGGCCTTGATGCCTGTCACCGGTATGCACGGCTCCGCAGGTGCTTTTGTCGGAAAGGTCGGTAATGCGGTCATTGTGGCCGGAGGATCTGATTTCGAGGACTCCAAACCTTGGGAAGGCGGAAAGAAAAGCTATTTCGATAAGATCTGGGCGATAACAAAGGGTGAAAACGGATTGTCGTGCTGTGAGGTGAAGGGAGTCCATCTGCCTTCACCATTGGGCAACGGATGCGTGGCCGGTGACGGCAACGTTATGTACTGTGTCGGCGGGATAGGGGAAGGCGGACGCAGCGGCGAGATATTCAAGATCAGCGGCGGTGTCGCCGATCTCAAGGTTGAGCGTTTCTGCGGTTTGCCCGAAGGGTTCATTCCGAACGCCGCCGAGTACTATAAGGGACAGATATTCATCGTCGGTTCGAAAAACGGCTCCAATTGCCTTTTGAGACTTAATGTCGGCTCGCGTCAATTCAAGGAATTGGCTCCTTGCCCCGGACCTCTGGTGACGGAGGGTAGTTGTTTTGTCTATCAGCATAGCGGTAGGGAAGAGGCGCTCTACCTCATCGGAGGAAGAAGCTCCGGCGCTGACGGCATATTCATAGAAGGGAATGTCTGGGAATATCTTCCCACGCATAATGTGTGGAATAAGAAAGTAGCCTTCACTGATGGCGGCAGGCCTCTTTCCTTGATGTATAGTTCCGCGGTCAAGTATGGTTCCGCACATATTCTTGTCTTCGGCGGGGATGACGGTGTTGAGTTTTTGCGCCGAGACTCCCTTGTCCGGGAAAATGCGTCTCGGGAAAGTCTGGCGACCGCGTTTCTTGATCACAAAGGCTTTTCCAACAAGATTTTTGCCTATCACACCATCACTGACACGTGGATAACGTTGGACTCGCTTGACTTTACCCTTCCGGCCGTGACCACCGCTGTGGATTTTGGCGGGAAGATCGTCATCCCGTCCGGGGAGGCTAAACCGGGTGTCCGCTCTCCTGACATAATAGAGGTGACCGTGACCGACAAGGTGTCATTTGGCTGGGTCAACTACCTTGTGGTAGCTCTCTACCTGTTGCTGATGATGGGAATGGGCTTCTATTTCTCGAGGAAAAACAGTGGCTCCGACAAGTTTTTCAAAGGAGGAGGAAGCATCCCGTGGTGGGCGGCTGGCATCAGCATATTCGCCACCGCCCTAAGCGCCATCACATTCCTGTCCATTCCCGCCAAGGCTTATGCGGCGGATTGGGGGATGTTTATGTTCAATATGACAATCCTTCTGACGGTGCCTGTCGTCATTAATTTCTACCTTCCGCTTTTCAGAAAACTTAAGGTCGCCTCCGCATACGAGTACCTTGAGGAAAGGTTCAGCGGATCTGTGCGTTACTTGGCGTCGGCCTTTTTCTGCCAGTTTATGTTCACCAGAATAGCGATTGTCCTCTTCCTTCCTTCGCTTGCGCTCAACGCCGTGACTGGAATCAACATCTACTTGTGTATTGTCCTGATGGGCGTTGTGACGATCATCTACTGTACGATGGGTGGAATCGAGGCCGTTGTCTGGGGCGATGTGGTTCAGGGAATCCTTCTTGTGGGCGGGGCTGTCCTCTCGTTCGTTTGGATTGTCTCGGGAATTGACGGCGGATTCAAGGGCTTTATGGACGTGGCGGTCGAGCAGTCTAAGTTCAACATCCTCAATATGTCGTTGGACTGGACACAACCTGTCTTCTGGGTGGCTATTCTTGGTGGTTTCTCCAATCAGCTTCTTACCTACACCTCTGATCAGTCTGTCGTGCAGAAGTACTTGACTGTCAAGGACACGAAAGGTACGGAGAAGGGACTTTGGATGAACGGCCTCCTCAGCATTCCCATCGCATTCCTGTTCTTCGGCATAGGCACGGCTCTGTTTGTGCTCTTCCGGCAGGAGCCTCAACTCCTCAGTGTCGGGATGAGCAATACGGATTCGATTTTCCCGCATTACATAATGTGTAAATTGCCGGTTGGAATCTCCGGCCTTCTGGTCGCCGCTGTCTTCGCAGCCGCGATGTCAACCTTGTCTTCCAACATCAACTCCTCCACAACGGTTATGAGTGAGGACTTCTACACGAAATTCCGGAAAAACTGTACCGACCGGCAGAAGGTTCATTTCGCCCGTGTGGCCGGAATTGTGGTTGGAACACTTGGCGTCCTTATGGCTATAATACTGGCGACTTTCGACATCGCCTCCCTGTGGGATCAGTTCAATTTCTTCCTTGGCCTTCTTACAAGTGGCCTGGGCGGGCTTTTCCTGATGGGAATATTCTCAAAGCGCATAGGAACAAGAAGCGCTCTCGCCGGGTTCATCGGTTGCGTTGTCGTACTGCTGTTGTTCCACAGATTCTCGCACGTGACATCCACTCTTTATGGATTCCTCGGCCTTGTCTCCTGCTATGTGATCGGCTGGCTGTCCAGTTTTGTGTTCGGCGAGGGACGCTGATCACTCTTCCCCTTTGACCACCATCTCACAGCGAGCGCAGTCGAACAGCAGCTTGTACCGCTTGCCGTTGTTGGTCAGGTAGAGGCCGGACGGGCGGGCAACCGTGCCTGCGGCTGGCATCCGTTGGTCCGCGGGAATCTCGTCGTGGATTTGGCTTTGTCCGGCTTGTGGCTTGGCCGTTCGTTGACGAGCGGGGCAGAGGCCGAGCTCGTAACGGATGCAGTACTTGGTGCGCATCAGTTCGGCGTCGGGGCGGTGGGAGAGTTCGAAGGCTTCATCGATGTCTGAGGCACCCAAAGCCGAGTACGTCTCACGGGCAATGTGGTTGGCGACGTTGGCTTTGTACGAAAGATGGATGCCGTTGGAGGACTTTTCCTGAATATCAAGTGTTTGCGCCAATGCTGCCATTGCCCCGCCCTCCGAAACTTTGTTGATGACGGTCGGGCTGTCTTCGGCGCTTCCCTGCGTTGCAAGAGCAGCCCGATCTCTATTTGGTTTTGCAGGCAGCGGAACTGCCTTAAGCGGACGCTCCTCCAAAGCGGCGGCGATGTCCCGCCTGATGGCGTTCAGAGCGGATGCGGGAAGGAACGGCATCTCTCCGTCGGGAGTCTGGACCTCAAGGGAACGGAGTGTGAATGAATATATTCCCGTGGCTTTCGAGATCTGTGTCGCGAACATTCCCCGCATCCTGTCCGCATTCTCGGCGGCCTGGTCTCCGCCCTCCCGCTCCAAGGTGACGGCTCTGCCGTCCTCGCTTACAGCGTTGATCTTGAGCCGATAACCGTCCGGTCGTTGAGAGATGTTCTGTTGTCGGGCTTCGTCCGGTCGCTGAGCTTGTCGGGCTTCGTCCGGTCGCTGAGCTTGTCGAAGCGCCGGATGACGTGGTTCGTTCACCGTGACATCCACCGCCACCGGGATCCTGCGGACAGGCAGGTTGGCCTCCAGTTCCTTCTCGAACGCCGCGCTGAGATTCCGGTACAGCCTCGCCCCTGGGTAAAGCCCCTGGACATCACGGCACGTTATCCGATTCCCCTCGCAGACATCTCCGCGGAAACCGACAATGTCACCCCGCCCTTTGGTGGTGAACGAGAATCCGTCCCCGTTCCGAAGCCTCTCGGCAGGATTCTTCATCCTGACAGTGATTGTGATGTCTCCGCTGACCGTATCTTTGCCGAATCGGTCGGATCTGTTTCCCCGTGAACCCTTTCCGTCCAGACCTCTGCGGATGCCACCCGCCGGACTGACCGAGACAACAGTCCCGATCTCCTCCCCGATTGACTTCGGAGCGTCCATCGACGACCATCCCCCCGACCGTTTCCCGTCCAGGAACAACTGCGTGTAGCCACGGTTGAAAGTCTTGCCGAGATCCGGCGTGAATCCGCATTCGACCCTCCCGAACGAGCTCCTGCGGTACTTATCCGGATGCGTCGCCACCAACTCATCCAATGCCAATGAGTATGCCCGTGTGACATTCCGCACGTAGGATGCGCTCTTCAACCGCCCCTCGATCTTGAACGAGCATATTCCCGCCTCCGCAAGATCCGACAGCCTGTCCTTCAGGTTGTAGTCTTTCAGGGAAAGCAGCGCCTTGTTCCGCGCGAGAACCTTCCCGGACTCATCTACAAGGTCGTAGAGCGACCTGCAAGCCTGGATGCATTCGCCTCGGTTGGCGCTCCGTCCAGCGATCCGCTCCGAAAGGTAGCACTGCCCGCTGTAGCAGACGCACAGCGCCCCGTGGACGAAAAACTCCAGCTCGCAGCCGACTGCCTCTCTGACGGCCTTGACCTGGTCAAGTGACATCTCCCTTTCCAGAACCAGGCGCGACGCCCCGAGGCTTTCGTACAGCCTGGCCTTCTCCGGAGTCTTGACCGCGCACTGCGTTGAGGCGTGGACCGGCAGATCCGTCAGCCTCCACACGGCAGGATCCTGCGCGATGACGGCATCGACACCCGCCTCCTTGGCCTCCTTCAGAATCCTTTCCGCCGCCGCAAGCTCACTGTCGTACAGAATGGTGTTGAGCGTCAGGAATATCCTGACTCCGAACCTGTGGGCGTACTCCGTGAGCCTCCGGATGTCCTCCATCGGATTCCCCGCCGCCTGTCTCGCCCCGAACGCAGGTCCGGCCACATACACCGCATCGGCACCGCAGTCGATAGCCGCGATGCCGATGTCAGCGTTTCTTGCCGGAGCAAGCAGTTCGAGATATCGTACCATTGTCTTTCGGTAGAGAATCTCAATGTCGTTGCCGTGAATGATGGCAAGTGTGGTTACTTGCTAAGCGAAGCGATCATCTGCTTGGCCTGCGGGCCGAACTTAGGATCGTCCTGAACCTTCTTGTAGAACTCAAGAGCCTTGGCGTTGTTCTTCGCACCCTGATAGAGGGCGGCAACGGTGAAGGTGATGGCAGGGGCGTTCTTCGCATCAGGCTTAACCTCAAGATACTTCTCGAAGTACTTGATGGCGTCGGCGTTCTTGCTGAGCTTCTGTGAGCTCTGACCGGCGATCAGGTAAGCCGTGGCGTTCTCGGCATAGCTGTTGGCCTTCTCGGCGGCCTTGACAGCGTCAGCGAACTTCTGACCCTTGAAAGCGGCGTTGGCCTGCTTTACGTAGATGTTGGACATCTGATCCTTGGCCTCAGCCTCCTCTCCGTTCCAAGCGGCGTGCTGGAAAGCCTCTACGGCCTCCTCAACCTTGCCCTGCGCTCCGAGAGCCTGTCCGAGACGAAGAGCGGTCTTTCCGGCCGTCGTGTCAGCTGCGTAAGACTTTGCGTAAGCGTCGGCCGCCGTAGCGAAGTCCTTCAGTTTGAGGGCATCGTTTCCTTTTCTCATCCAAGTCTGAGGAACAAGTTCCTTGACAGTCTCGGCAACCTCGGCGTTCTCGTACTCTGCCGCGATATTGCCGACCTCGTCGAGTTTGGCGACAGCCTCGTCGTACTTGCCGTCCTTGATCAGATCCTTGGCCACCTCAAGAGCCACTCCAGGGATCGCGTTCTTGCAGTTCGTGACAAGCTCGTCAGCGTCAGCGCCGATGGTCTTACCCATCTCAAGGGCTTTCTGGAAGTAGTCGAGAGCCTCGGTCCAATTCTTCATAGAGATGGCGGTGGCTCCATTATTGTAGAGCTCGGTTGCCTGGGCCATATCCTGAGCGGATGCCATTCCCGCGGCCATAAACGCCGCCGCGATTGCGAGAATAAACTTTTTCATCGTATAAAAATTTATGTTTAACTATATTCAGCATAACAGCGATAACCACAAATGTAATAAAAATTTGTGTCAATTACACATTATTGGCTATTTTTGCCTTGAAGGTGGCTTGCGTTTTGCGGCGGGAAGTCTCGAAACTTAGAGCCTGCGGACGCGGGCTCATCATAAAAAGGAGATGTCAAAGATGCGAGGATCAATAGTAAGAACAATCTTGTGTGCGGTGCTGTCCGGCTTCTCAATGGTGGCTGCGGCGCAGAGTCTGCCTGCCCTTCAGAAGGACGGCGCGGTCACGACAGGCAGCCTTTCCAACGGAATCTCCTACTATCTCGTGACGAATCCGTCCGTCAAGGGAGTCGCCGATTTCGCCCTTGTCCGCAAAGGCGAGCCTGACACAACGGCGGCGAGAAAAGAACTCTCCTCGCTCCCTCACTTCAACAAGACAATTCCCTATAAGTTCCTTTCCCGCAAGGGAATAGGCTGCCGTCCCGAAGGGTACATCTCCTACAGGGACGACGCTACCATATTTAGATTCGACGATGTTCCAGTCTTTGACCAGGCCGCGTCGGACACGACCCTCCTGATGCTTTTCGACCTCATCGCGTCGAAACCCGCCCGGCACGCCATCGTCATCGCGGGCGACATAACCCCCTCCGCCATCATCGAAAGAATGAACGTCTTCTCCCTGATGGTGCCTTCCCGCAACCCCGCCTTCAAGAAGAAGGAATATATTTGGAGACCTTCCGCCGCGGCTGAATATTCATTCATTCCGTCTGACGAGTCGTCCCTGACGGTGGAGTTCCGCTCCCCGAGGACTCCCGCCGCCGAGATGAACACCATCCAACCGTTCATTTCGGAGCTTTTCACCAACTCCCTCGGGGAGATTGTCAAGCGCCGCGTCAAGGAGAGCCTGATGTCGAGGAATATCCCCGTGAAGTCGTTGGATGTGGCTTATGTCGGCAGCGCCTCCGCCTCTGGTGACGAGCGTTTCACCGTGAGCGCATTGACCGGCCGCGGCCAGTTGATGCCTGCGTCGCTGACGGTCGCCACCGTCCTTTCCGAGATTTGTTCCAAGGGAATCGGTGTGGGGGAGTATCTTGTCGCGCGCAACTCAGTTCTGAACGGTTTCCTGAAGACCCAGACCAACGACGCGCTGGTTCAGCGCTGCGTCTCCTCCTACCTTTATGGAGCCGATCTGGCCTCCCCGGCGACCAAAGCCAACTTCTTTTCTTCAAGGAATATGTCCCCGAAGGCTGAGTGTGAGCTGTTCAACGGCTACGTCACCGCCCTTCTTTCCGATATGGAGTCCCCGAAGGTCACCTGGACCGGCGATCCGGAGGACTACGACGAATGGTTCTGGCCGGTGGTTTTCGGTTCTGTGAACGAGTGCGTAGCTTCGCTGGACAAGCCGATCTACAGGTGGAGGACCACCTCTAAGGACACGTCCGCTCTGTGGGACGACAAGAGCAAGATAAAGGTCAAATCCGTGTCGCCGGAGCCTGTCTCCGGTGGCGAGATGTGGACTTTCTCCAATGGTATGAAGGTGATTTACAAGCAGATGCCAACAAAGGGGAAGTTCAGTTACTCTCTGATGATCAAAGGCGGGTTCTCCACCGTCCGGAATCTCTCAAGAGGGGAGGGGGCGTTTTTCTCCGATATGTTCGGGCTGTGCGAGATCGCCGGGATGTCCGGCCGTGATTTCGACAAGATTCTGCGCGCCGACGGGGTGGAGATGAACTGCTCGGTCACCTCGTCGGATCTCAGGCTCTATGGCTCAGCCCCATCCAACCGTCTGCACTTGACGCTCAAAGCCTTGCTTTCCGCCGCCAACCAACGTAGGCCTTCCGTTCCGGCCTTCGAGTCGTGGAGGAGGATGGAACTGGCTTCCCTGAAGCCGGCCTATCTGGACAGCCTGATGTACCAGGACTACAACTACTCCGCCGTCAAGACCCCGTCCGGCCTTGTCGGAAGCACTATGGAGGACGCTTCGGAGTTCTTTGACAATCAGTTTGTAAGAGTTAACGACGGCGTTCTTGTCCTGATTGGGGACTTGTCTCCGGAGTACACGCAGAAGGTTCTGTGCCAGTACCTTGGAGGGTTCAGGGTCAGCAAGTCGATGTCTGTCCGCCAGTTCAGTCCGTACAAGCTTCGCACCGGCTCCACAACCTATTCCCAAAGGGGTGAGCCGGTCAGCATAAGCATCGCCTTGGCCTGCGCCGAGCCGTTCACGACCGAGAACTATATGGCGTTCAGGGTCGCCGCCCTGGCTCTTCAGCGCCATCTGACCGGTGTGATGGCCGAGAACGGTTTCTGTGTCCGGATGTCCGACCGTTTCACCGTGTGGCCGCAGGAGGCTCTTGAACTGATCTTCACCTGCTCTCCTGTCCCGGAGAATGGCCTGCCTTACGGCGTGAAAAGCGGATCGAGCCAGCCGATGAGGTCTCTCGTGGAGGCCAGAAAGGCGATTGAGGACGTGCTTTCTAAGCCTGTCGGTGCGGCCGAACTTGCTTCCTGCAAGGCCTTGCTGACCAACGGCTACTCGGTCTATCTGGCTGATCCTAAGAACTATGTGGATGCCGTCCTGATGCGCTACTCCGGTGGCAAGGACGTGCTGACCGGCTATAACAACAGAATCGGCAGCGTCTCTGCCGACAAGGTAAAGGAAATCTTCGGCGCTCTGTCCGAAGGAATGAGAATCGAATATGTCGTCAAACAACAATAATTTCGGAACCATCATCCAAATCGGCGACATCCTCATCTCGGAGGATGTCGTGACTGAATATTTCGCCTGCGACTACGCCGCTTGCAAGGGTTGCTGCTGCATCATCGGTGACAGCGGCGCTCCGCTGGAGGAGTCTGAGCTGGAGCCTCTTGAGGAGAATTATCCGGTATATTCAAAGCTGATGAGGCCGCAGGGCCGCGCGCAGATTGACAAGGAGGGCTTTTTCTCCATCGACCGTGACGGTGACATCGTGACTCCTGTCGTGGATCAGACCGAGGAGTGCGCCTACACCACTTTCGACGAGGATGGCAACTGCTTCTGCTCGATCGAGAGGTGTTTCTTCCGCGGCGAGTGCAAGCTCCGCAAGCCTCAGTCCTGCTGGCTCTATCCGATCCGTGTCACCAAACTCACCGGCGGCGGTCAGGCCCTGAATCTCCATCGCTGGGCGATCTGTAAGGATGCCTACGAGAAAGGCCGCCGTGAGGGCGTCCGTGTCTATCAGTTCCTCCGCGACCCCCTGATCTCCGTCTTCGGCGAAGACTTCTACACAGCCCTCTCCCTCGCCGCCGAGAAGATCCTCTCCGAGGAGTAGCCGCCTTGGCTCGGTTTCGTTCGCCGGATTTCGCGCGTGAATCTCCTTTGTTACAGGCCTCTAATGCGTCACGGTTTATTTCAAAGGTGATTTTCTGAATGTTATCGTGTGGCGTCGCCGCCGAAAAAAAGGCAAACCCAAAATTTTGCACGTTACCAAAATTTCGGGTTTGATTTTTTCGGCGGCTATAGTCCAATCTGAATCTTGAATCTAAACTAAAACTATAGTTAAAGCTAACTCAAACCCACTTTTGGTCGCTCACCACGGTCACTGAGCCTGTCGAAGTGCTGGCCACACGTATTTCAGCCGCCTTTCGTATGCGACCCCGTCCCGGATCCTTCCCTGTGGTCACTGAGCCTGTCGAAGTGCCATGTTCACATATCCCCACCACCCTTTCGTACGCAAAACAAGCGCTTTTATTCACGGAATGCAATCGAAAATCAGTTTGGTGCGCAAATATGGGTAATTTGCGCACCAAACGTGTTTCTGCTGCCGTTTCGTGCGTGGGAGAAGCCATTTTGCGCACGCTGTCTTCTCATAATTATCTTGCAATGCCTTATTGCGGTTCGTAATGTTGTTGGAGGACGGACTTGAGGCCGATTACCTTGCGGCCACCCTGCCGCGGTCGGTGAGAATTGCGTCGAAGTTCTCGATGGCCCAGCCGATCAAGGCGTCGAGATGGGGCAGGAGACTCCGGCCGCGATCGGTGAGGGAATATTCAACCTTGGGTGGCACGCCAGGGAAAAGCTCCCTGTGGATGAGACCATCCTCCGTGAGGGTGCGCAGCGTCGCCGTAAGCATCTTCTGCGAGATGTCGGGAATGCCGCGGTACAGATCGTTGAACCGCATCGTCCCGTTCTTCTCCAAGGTGTAAAGCACGAGCATCGTCCACTTGTCACCGATCCGTGAGAGAACATTCCGTATCGGGCATTTCGGGAACGCCGCGTCCTGAATCATTTTCCTGTCCATATTGTTAGCCGCTTATTGTTTAGTAATCTTCAACTTAGCTCACTAATGAATGCCTTTGGTGACATATTCATTAGAGGGTGATTTTTTTTCGATTGATACAAAGGTAGCAAGTATTCTTGAATATTTGACCCTCGAAAGAGGTTGACTAAAAAGCCTTTAGTCAACCTCTGATTGTGCGTCGCTTTGTCGCTGTAAGTGGAAAGGCCCTTCTTTATCGTCTCCTTGGAAGTTAATCGTGGGGCAAGGTGGGAGGATGTTCCCTTCTATTTGCAAAGCGCCTTCGCGAGAGCGTCCACGCCCTCCTCTCCTGCGAGTCCCGGATATTCGGCTTTCAGTTGTGAGGCGAATGTCTTCGCGTCCGGTTTGGCGGCGAGAAGTTCCTGAATCTTAGCCAGGTAGCCGATCCTGAAATCGAGTCCGGCCTTGTCGGCCACTCCGCCGTGGCATCCGAGCCAGACAGTCGCCCCGGAGTTCTCGGCTGCCTTCAACCCTTCGAGAGCCTGGCCGACCGCCTCGGCGGAACTGATCTGCAAGGTGTTGACGTGAGCCTTCGCTGATGCCCAGTGCATCAGGCAGGCCGTTCCGTCGATGAGGATCATCGATCCGGGAAAATCATTGGCCGGACCTTTGTCGAACCGGAAATCAACACCGGCCAGTTTGATTGTCTGCCCGAACGACACTTCTTTCACGTCACCATCGGCCAGATCTACCATCGAGTCCCCGAACGACTGCTTGAATCCGGACATCATCGCCGCATAACCCCCCTCGCTCGTGAACTTCTTCATCCCCTGAGGCATCACGATCGCCTGGCTTTCCTGTCCTCCGAGATGGTAGTCGATGACTGCCGTCTCCACCGGCTTGCCGAGTTTCTTGATGTAGGCGTCAAATTCCGCCAGAGCGCTCTTGAACAGAGGCACCTCGAGAACAACGAGGGCATCCTTGCCCTCTACGATGTAGCTTGCGTCAGCCATCACGTCATTGGAATAATAGACGTGCAGTGTCGAGTTCCTGAGCCCGACAGTCTCAAATTTACCTTGTGCGTTAGTCATAACATTTGCTGCGAATATGGCGGCAGCTGCCAACAAAATCTTTTTCATAATCTCTTAATATTATCATTACTCCCTTTTGGGAATATACTAACTTTTCGACACCGCAAAGGTGGCGACTTTTTCTCGTCCCCGCAAGAAGGCACCAAAATGAAACTCACGCACCTTGAGGTAAGTACGGGAGGCGTGGGCAAGTTATTGCAGGTGTGACGTGGCTGCGAGAGGCGCGTTTCCTGCCGGAAATGCTATCGTTGAGATCAAAATGACCCTTGACAAGTGCGTTTTCGGGCATATTCGTTCTTGTCGAGGCAGGCATATTTCCGAAAAGCGGATAGCTGTGTGAATAGGATTATTTCAATTCTCGCATAGATTTTTAGTTTGTGGCGATGACGAATATGCGCGTTCCTCCACATTGGAGCGGCATTTGCCGGGAACGGATTTTAGCCGTAATTTCGCGGCGGGAATATTTTAGATGCGGTGTTGAGATTTTTCACACACGGCACTCCAATCTTTCAGGAATATGTTTGCGGTAGTTTTGTTTATGCTGGGCGGGATCGCGGTCGGGTGGTTTCTGAGGAACCGCGGCTGCGCCTGGGCGTCGAAGTTGACGACGGTTCTGATCTGGGCCCTTCTGTTCCTTCTTGGCGTTGAGGTCGGAGGGAACAAGACGATCATCTCGTCCCTCCCGTCGTTGGGACTTGACGCTCTGATCATCGCGGCGCTGTCCACGGTCGGAAGCTGCGCCCTTGCCTGGGTGCTGTGGAGGTATATTCATTCATCAAGGAGGTCGCGATGAAGGGAAGTCTTGTCATTGTCGGATTCTTCGTCTTAGGCATTCTCGCCGGGCTGTCCGGTTATATTCCTGAGTCGGTCGTTGAGGGCGACCTGACCTTCTATGCCCTGTGCGCCTTGCTCTTCTGTGTCGGGATCGGCATCGGAAGCGACAAGGAGATGGTCGCCAAGTTCAAGTCTCTGGATGTGAGGATGGCCCTGCTCCCGATAGGCACGATCGTCGGGACTTTCGCCGGTGCCGCCGCGGCGTCCCTGGTCCTCTCCGCCCGCTCGGCCACCGATTGTCTCGCCGTAGGATCCGGATTCGGCTACTACTCCCTCTCCAGCATATTCATAACCGGCTATCGTGGCGCCGAGCTTGGCACCATCGCGTTGCTGTCCAACATAATAAGGGAGATGGCCACCCTTCTGCTCGCCCCGCTCCTCGTAAGGTTCGCCGGCCCTCTCGCTCCCATCGCCGCCGGCGGCGTCACCTCGATGGACACCACCCTCCCGATCATAATGTCTTCCTCCGGCAAGGAATATTCCGTCCTCTCCCTCTTCCACGGCTTCGTCCTCGAACTCTCCATCCCCTTCATCGTCACCTTCTGGTGCACCATCTGACGGAACCCTCGTGATGTCCCATCCGTTCTCGGCCTGGTCTCTGACAATCTGTATCCGACCCTCTGGCAGAACTCCTGTCCGCTCCGCCCAGCCTCGCCGGATTTCG
The DNA here is from genome assembly GCA_964479325.1 of uncultured Muribaculaceae bacterium. Lineage (GTDB taxonomy): Bacteria > Bacteroidota > Bacteroidia > Bacteroidales > UBA932 > Cryptobacteroides. Next base: position 12,684 of record CAYZKZ010000009.1, on the reverse strand, counting down.
TACCAAAAAGCCACTCCTGTGGTACGAATCGTCGGGTGAACTGCCTTTCGTACCAAATAGGCCTCTCTGTGGTACAACCATCGAGTGAACCGTCTTTCGTACCAAAACGACCCCTTTGTGGTACGAACCGTCGGGGGAACAGCCTTCTGTACCAATAAGCCTCTCCCGTGATACCGATTGCTATAGCACCCGTCGTGTGCTTTAATGTAAAATCCAGAAAATCTAAGTGTGTCCGAATGTGCGATGTTTCTTGAAGGGGGAATTGATTATAAGTCGTGGTTACATATTGTTGCAAAGACGTATAAGGGTCTATAATTGAATTATTTGCGATTGACTTAAGCCAAATATCCTTGCGGAGATTTGAACATTTTGTAATAAGATTTGAACATTTTGTGGGGGCGATATAAACATTTTGTTTGGGAGTTATATAGAAGTTGGCTAATAAGTGATTCAGTCCGCATATCCAAGTTGTCGTCAATCATCGATTATCTATACGATCCACCTAAATTTTAGGCGTGCTCGATAATCTTCTGAATGACAATCAATTCCGTGTCCGTGCCATTCCGTTCGCGAAGGCACTGAAAAAGTTCCTTGTTTTCATGACAACTCTCTGAGAATTGAAAATTTGAACAATAGTCTCGGAGGGGAGTACAGGGATAAATCATCAAAATTTCAAAACAACCTACTTTTTCAGTGCCTTCCCGTTCGCCCCGGTAGGAAATTGTAAGTGGCTTATAGTTAAAGAGAAACGAGTCACGGCAGATGTGTCCGTGTGTCTCGCCCTGTCTCTTTGTAAAATGTTGGCACACAATCTGAATTCCAAGCGTGTCCGGAGGAGGTGTTTTCGCTGCCTACCCTCTACTGAGCCATAGCTGGCGAAAACCCACCATCTACACCCACTTCCAGCCACTTTCGCCCGCCGCCATTTTGCAAACTATCATCAATGAATATGCTTGCTCTTTCTCTTCTATGACCGCTGAATGTGGATGTTCGGTCTTTTCTGGATGAGTGAATATGCCTGACCTTGATACCCTCTCGGTTGGACAGCGTAGTCAGTGTGGCGATTGATGAATCAATAGGAATAGCTAAATGCCAGATAATCAATCTTTAAACTAATTTTATTCCGCCATTCGGCCGAATTTCATTCCGTCAGTTGGCCGGATTTCATTCCGTCAGTTGGCGCTTCGGTAGTGACTCTGTAGCAGATAAGATAAGATGAAAAGATGGTGGGCTTGAAGAGACGTTTGTCGTAGCGATAAAACAAAAGAACCAGCCCGGCATTGATAGCCACGGCTGGTTCTTCTATGTTTAAATGAATATGATAGATCTGCTACTTGACTCGCTTGAAGTAGTTGATGACCGTGTCGTAGTAGCCATTCTCATCACCGCTGAAAACGCCATCAAACTCTTCGTCGGAAATCTTTTTACACGGAACTATGTCACCTTTGCTGTCCTTATAGCAGTAATCTCCATCCCAGACGAACTCGTCGTAGTTCTTTATGCAATACTCGTAGATTGTCACATCTTTGTAGGTGTCAACTTCTTTCCCTATTTTATATGTGCCTAAATAATACGAATCTCCAGATAGTGCGAGGACGAGTTCCGTTGCGTTGAGGTTGATAACTTTGTAATCAGCAATAAACATTCCTAATATTAGTGACAATGTTTTGTTTTTCGCTGAATATTTGTACTTAAAGTATGGGATTGGAATTTCATCATCATCCTGCGCTCCCTTATCTATGTTTTCGCAGATGCCATCCTCTCTGAATATATACTTTGGATTATTCTTCGGGATAACCTCCGAGCCGACATCCTTTCCGCAGAATGAATAATCGTACTTGACAAGTTCCCAAGTCCCGATGAGGGCGCTTGACGACCCCTCCGCATTTTCCTTGCCGCAGGAGCAGAGAGCGGTAGCCACTATGGCAGCCACCGCAACGATTGCTAAACGCTTGATTGTGTTCATATTCGGAAAGTTAGAAAGTCAGTCCGACCGAGACGTTGAGGATGTTCAGGTTGGTGCTGTCGGCGAAGCGGGTCAGCGACGGCTGGTAGGATATTCCGATGAAGTACTTCTCGTAGATGGCTTTGGCCCCGAACTGCGCCCCGAGTTGGATTCGGTGGCAGGCCACGTCGCCGTCCTCGTCCTTCTTGAACCAGTTGGAAGTCACTCCGTCGTATTTGTCCTGGCCAATGATGTGCGCCGTCAGATTGAGTCCTGCGAACGGAAGCAGCTGGATCTGCCCGAAGTCGAATCTGTACATCAGGTTGACCGGCACCACCGCCGAGACGAGCGTGCTGTTGTCGCCGAACGCCGCCAGCAGGTCAACGCCATACTCGTAGAGGAACGGCAGCTCGCCCGGCAGCTTCCTCGCCTGCGATGCCCCCACAGAGACACCGTTAAGTTTCTGAGTGAACGTTATTCCCATAGCGCTCGCCTTGATAGCGACATTTGAATATGACACCTTGGCGAAGTTGTTCACCTGCGCGCTCGCCACCCCGCAGACGGCCATCGCTGCGATGACCGCAAAAAGTTTTAATTTGTTCATAATGGTTTTTGTTTTTAGCACCCACAGAAGAACGCCGTGGGTGCTGATTCAATAATGCCCTGCTGTAAGTTAAGCTTCTTTTTCTTTCTTTTCGTTTTTGAGATAAGCGACAATGGTTTCAAGCTTCTTATAATAAGCCAGATACATTTCTTTTTTGCTACTATCTGGCTGTATTCGCTCAGCCTCGTTAACGAAGTCCACCTCGCTTACATTTTCGTTGTTAGCAAAGTACAAATTGACGAACGAGTAAAAGCGTTCATCATCACAAGGATGATAGTTTGGTTTATGGTTTACCCAGTTCTCGAAAGCATTCTGAACTTTCTCTGATTTAAATAAATTGTCTCCCATTTTTTTTGAAAATTATTGTTGTTTTGTATAGATTTGATGTGATTGCTTGTTGGAGTTGTAAGAAACCCTTATCCGTTATAATATGGGCATTGAGGTTGCTCGTTTGTTTCCAAGAAGCAATCGTCAGTTGGGGGAACAAATCTATTGTTGCCTAATACTTCTGTCAGGTATATTGATCGTTGAATCAATAAATCCTTGTCGAGGTCGCATTTATTGGTTATATAGCCATCAGTATTTGTCTGATAGCGGTGTGAGCATAAATGACACATATTCTTGTTTGTATTATGAAGGTTATTACCCTTGTCTTTTGTGGTAATCAGAGGCTGCTTTCTTGCGGCGAGCATCAAGTCTGGGATCTTCACTTTCCTCTGCTGCTTTACGCATTTCAAGGAGAATCGCTTCTTCTTCTGGCGCCGTGACTGTTCTGATTTCCACTCTTGTAATGTAGTTGTAGGGCGGTTGGTTTGTTTTGATTTCGGAGATGACTCCGTTGATTGATTCCCAACGAATGGGGTCGGAGAAAGATTTAACTTCCTCCCCGTCAATGATGATTTTACACATAATGATAATGATTTTTTGTTACTCTGTAAGGATGGGCTGGATAAGTCCACCCTTACAGATAAATAATACTATAGTTAGATTCACTATTTTTTAACACAACGAACAGGACATTTCAAACGATCACTGTGATTATCGAAAGATATATTATATCTGCTACAGTCTACCGTAGGTTTGCATCCAAATCGTAATAAATGAGCCCCGTCGTATGTTGAAGAAAATAGCTCAATGCAATTCTTAATGATCTTTATGCTGCGGATTCCGTCTTTCGATACATATTGTTCGCAACCACTTTTCGGTATAAAAATCGACGATGTTTCTTTTTCATAGAAAACCTCGTCCTCAGAAAACCACATACCATATACGTCATTTTTCTTGCGCCATTCCCTGCCGCCATATTCAAAGCTTGTAGGATAATTGCTGGCTAATGATTTGAACTCATCAATTGTTGGGGTTCGCCATCCTTGGGGACAAGCTGTTAAGGACTCCTCATTGGAGTAGTAACTCCCGTAAATGTCTGACATCGTAGCGCCACAATTTACAGGTGCCCAAATCGAATTGTGTATGATTGTGCCTGGACCAAAATTTATTCCGTTCTTGTCGATGTAATCTACGCCGATAGGGGTGAGTTTGACATATTCGGAAGCAACCTCGTTTGTGCCGTCGGAGATTTTGAGGCGGGCGCTGACGGGGTTGTTACGATGTACGAAGGCATCGTTGTCGAGAGACGCTCCGGAGACGGTGACGGAGAGGACTCCATCGGAGGCGGAGGCGGATTCGACGGGGAGAGTGACGAAGTCTCCGGCTGAGGCGCGGGTGCGGGTCTTGGTATAGACGGCTTTGACTGAGAGGGCTGTGTTCCAAGAGGCGGCAAGATCTTCGGCGAGGGATGCTGGCTGGATCTCGAAACGCATTGTGAACGAACCTGGGACTATGGTCGAGCCAGACATTGTGCAAGGGACATTCTCGACACCGTCCTCGTAGGTCGGGATGTAGGAGATGGAAACCATCTTGCCGATTATTGCGGAGAGTTTGGCTTTCAGGGCATTGAACTCGTCCTGGAGGGCGCTGATCTGGGACTTTATGTCGGAGACGGAGTCCTCAAGGGCCTTCACTCTGGAGTCAAGGGCGGAGATCTTGTTGTTGATCTCGGTCACTTTGCTGTCGATCGCGGAGTTTACCTCGCTGATCTTGCTTTCAATCTTTCCGGTGATCTTGCCGTCATATTCATTGATGGCGGCGGTGATGGCATCCTTGTAGGCTTTGGTGATGCTCTCGGTCGCGGTGGTGAGGTCGGAGCGAAGGGACTCGATCACCGAGGCGTTGTCGCTTGCGGCTTTTTTCACCGACTCGAGCTCTTTTGTAAGGTTCTCAATCAGCGTGCGGTTCTCGCTCTCGGAAGCGCCTGGCTTGAGGTTGTTGATGAGGCCTTCGAGGTACTCTTTCTGCGCTTTCAGCTGAGCCTCAAGGTCGGTTTTCTGTGCGTCAAGTTTGGCCTGGGTCTCGGCGATTGTCCAGTAGGACTCGAACTTCTCGTTCACCCACGACTTGAGAGATTCCTCCAGTTTAGAGATCTCGACCTTCATCTCGGCCCGGTAGGCTTCGGTCACCTCGGTCTTGGCGGAGGAGATGGCGTTGGTATATTCATTGGTGATGGCGGCGACCGCATCCTCGATCTGCTTCTTGACAGGGGCTATTGCGGTCTCGATGTCGGATTTCCATTCTGTCTTGAGTCTGGTCTCCATCTCTGAGAGCGATTCCGTCAGATTGTTGATTGTCTCCTTCAGCGTGGCGACTTCGGCAGTCACTTTGGAATATTCCTCAAGAGTGGCGAATGTGGCTGACGCCCAGTCCTTTGTGGATGAGATCTGGTCAGTGACGAAAGTGCGGAGCTCGGTAACCTTTGTCTCGATCTCTTTGCTCTTGCTCTCAAGTGTTGAGATCGTAGTGTTCATCAGCGTGAGCTTCTCGGTCATCTCTGCCCTCATCGACTCAAGCTGTGAGACAACGTCTGCCTTCGCGTCTTCGATGGACTTGACCAGTTCCTCTTTCATCGCACTGTCGCTTGCCTTGGCATCCTCAATGGCCTTGTCGAGCTCGCTTTTGACGGATTCTATCTTCTTGTCAGTGGCGGCGATGGACTCCTTCAACTCCTCAGCCGGGGCTTGAATATTCTTGATGTATTCCTTGAGTTCGTCATTGGTCTTCTGGAGGTTCTCGATGGTCGCGTTGATGGCCGTGATTTGCTCGTTGACGCTGGTGATTTTATCTCCAAGGTCTTTGATCGAAGTCTCGTAGCCGGACATCTTCTGTTTGAGAGCCGCCATCTCTTCCTCCAATGAAGTCACCCTCTTCTCCAGTGCTTCCATAGTGTCATTGATGGTCTTGACCTCATCGTTGATGCGGTCGTTGATCTCGAGAACTCTCTCGGCGATCTCGTCGGTGAGTTTTCCGTCAAGTTCTTCAATAGCGGTTTTGACGGCTCCCTTGTAAGCCTCTGTGATCTCTGATTTTATGTCAAGGATGCCTTTCTCAAGCGCTGTGATCCGTTTTGTGTTCTCCGCTATCGCCGAGGCGTTGTCCGTGATGGCGGAAGCGTTCTCAGCGATGAGTTTCGCCTGGTCGGCTATCGCCTTCGCATTCTCGGCTATCTTCTCGGTGTTCTTGGCTACGGTCTCCGCATTGACGCTGTTGGTTTTCAGATCCTCTATGGCCGCGGTGTTCTTCTCGATGGCTTTTCGGTTGGCTTCAATCGCCTCCTTGTTGTTGTCAATCAGGACCTTGTTCTCCGCCACCTTTCCTTCGATGACAGTCTGAAGGTTGGAGATCTTCTCTGAATATTCCGTCTTGACTGTCTCTATTTCCTTGACGATGGTCTCCTTCTCCTCGGTGGAGGTTGTGATTTTGGTCTCTAACTCGCTGACCTTCTTGTTCAGTTCACCTTGAAGCTCGCTTATCTGGTTTTTCAATTCCTCGATCAGCTTTGCGTTGTCCGTGATGACGGTCGTGTTGTTGACTATCGTCTTGGAAATCTCGGAAATTTTTGTTGTGTTCTCAATCACTGTCTGAGAATAGTTCTTGACCTCCTCCTTAACAGTGGTCAGCTCGCTGGTCAGATTGTTGACCAGTTCAGTGTTGTTGGTGATCTTAGTTGTGAGGTCGGTGGACATCGCTTTGATGATTCCTTCGAGGTAGGACTTCTGTGATGCCAACTGGTCTTCGAGTTCTGATTTCAACGCTTCCAATTTGGCGTCGGTCTGTGCGATCGTGTAGTAGCCGGTGAGGGCGCTGTTCACCCACTCCTTCAAGGACTTCTCCAGGTCTTCGATCGATGCCTTAATCTCAGCCTTGTAGGCGGTCTCGATTTCTGTCCTGACATTTGTGACCGTCGTGTTTATGGATTCCGAGATTGACTTGATCACATCGGCCGCGATCTGGTCACGGATCGGCTCAAGCGCTTTCTCTATCTCCTCGTTGACCTTGCTCTTTAGGTCGTTTCCCAAAGTCTCGACGGATTTGTTCAGGGCCTCGATGCTTTTCTGGATGTCGCTGATGTTTTGAGTGACACCGTTGTACTGGTCGATGGTGGCGAATGTCGTCTGAACCCAGTCTCTTGTGTCAGCGTCCTTTTTGTCGATGTATGTTTTCAGGTCATCGATCTTGCCTTCCAGTTCTTTATCCTTCGCTTTCAGTTCTGTGATTGTCTGTTCCATCTTCTCAAGCCTGCCTTCAAGGTCGGACTTTACGGCTTCCAGTTTGGCCAGAATCTCTGAGCCGGATGTCCCCGTCTCGTCTTTTAGCGCATTGATCTTGCTTTCAATCTCCTCGATGGACTTTTTCAGATCAGATGAGGTCGCTTGAAGCGACTCGATGTAGTCTTTCAGTTCTTGATCCGTCTTCTCAAGTTTCGGGATGGACGTGTTGATCTGTGAAATCTGTTGGTTCACCGTCTTGATCTCAACGTTCTCAATCTGGTCAAGCCTGTTCTTAATGTCTTTGATGTCCCCGTTGATGCTCTTGTGGCAACCGCTCAGCAGCAGGGTCATAACTACCAAGATGCTTAATGAAAATACTTTTTTCATTGTCTTGTTATTGGTTCCGTTCCCGTTCGGCTCCTGCCGGGATGTTTTTCCATAAATAAAGAAAGTGTGGAGCTGATCTCGTCTATCTCAAAGAAGGTTCTGGCAAAACCTAAAGCTAAATAGACTGAAACAATCCCCACACCTGTATCGTTGAGTGTGGGATACACGCAAGCGAATACAGATGATGGTGCTGCCGTCCATCCTTAGCTTTATAGAAAACTGCCAGATTTTCTTTGAAGGATAGTGCGAAAACACTTTCATCAATATGTCTGTTCCGGGGACGAACCCCAAAACGTTGCAAATTTAGTAATATTTTCGGTTTATGACAGCACCTTAGTGGGGATTTGTTTCGATGAATAGTACTTCGTTGGATGTGAATATGCAAGTGATGTGTGCCTGCAACAAGTGCGTTTTGCCAAGGAATCGTGTTCGTTGTGATTACTGCGCATTCTTTCAATCATTTACGCAACCTATCATTGAATTGGCCTTATATGGCGTATCGACTTGGGGGGAACTATATACCGCTTGCCCCTTGTGGCAACTCCATCGAGATAAAGGCAAGGGCTTATTCACAGCCCCGTAAAATGCAACTAATTGTAGATGAGGTTCTTGCTGATTCCTGATAGGGCGATTGGGAGGGCAGGAATTATGAATTTGCTGTGTTACAGCAAATTGCAATTTACGCCTGTTGTTCGCCTTTACGTGGACGTGAGAAGATGGTGAGAATGCCTGGGGTGCTTTCTTTAGTGTGGGACGGGGATGTAAATCTCGAACTGGCCGGACTGCGGATTAGTTTTGACGGGGATGACGCCGAGTGTACGGATTCCTTTTTCGACGCACAGAGCATCGGTGAGGTCTCGCTGCCATTTGCGGTAGCTTTGAAATTGGCGGGAAAGGAGATGTGCCGTAGATGGCCGTCAGAGGCATTATGCTGTTCTTGAAACTGGAATTTGTGACCGAATCGGGAACGGCAGACCGCTTCTGAAGGCCTTCTGTTGAAGAATGGTGTTCCCTCTAATTTCACGTGTTTTGCCACGGCTGTTGCAAAGGGGGCAACAAGATATCATTCCTTAGGTTTTAGGTAGTTCGTGTTCCGTTAGGGCATTTTAGGGCGTTAACACTTTTCCATAAAATTCACGATTGCAAAACGACGCTTTTCCATCAAATCTGACAAGTGAAATCTACACTTTTCCGTTCTCGGAGTTTTTGCGGTGGCAGTCACAAGCAATTTTGCTACGAAATTGCGTCCGTTGCAAGCCTTAAAGCCCCCGACGGGAGCGCTTTCTGGCCTATGCGTTCTCGTCGGGGGCGATTATGTTACTTTGGGATTGGACCTCTGGATCTACTGATCATCCTGAGCTTCCTCATCATTCTGGGCGATGAGGGCGAGGGCGGCGTCGTAGTCGGAGGCGTTGACCTTGACTTCGATGGGATCGACGTAGTTCAGGGAGACGTAGGAGGAGTTCTCTCCGAACACTGCGGCAGGAATGCCGTTCTCATTGAGCATCCTGGCAGTGATGTGGGCGCTCATCGCGTCGTTGAACTTGGCGACGGTTTTGAATTCTTCTGCCATAATCTTTGAATATTAAAGGGTTGAACTCTAAATTTCTATCGGTGCCTCGGGCGCTTCGATGGTTGGTGAGCTTGTCGAACCACAGCGACCGGTTGGTGAGCTGTCGAACCAAAGTGGCCGTTGCGTTGTCAGTCCGTGGATCGCTCTGACATATTCATTACTTTTCGTCGAGCGTCCGGAACTTGTACTCCAGGCCGCCGACGATGCGCACCACTTCCTTGGTGAGGCCTTCCACTTCGAAGCCGCCGAGCTCGCGGGTCATCGTGATCCGGTCCTCGCACATCTTGGCAATGGCGTTGAACTTCGAGCGGAGACGGAATGTCAGGTTCTCGCCGTCCTCGCTTTCGAGACGGTAGCCGCGCGCTTCCATATATTCAATAATCCCGCCACGGATGTCGGAATATTCTCCTTTGATCATCGCCGATCTTTTGATGAACCCGAATCTTGGGTAGAACGCCGCCACCAAGGCGAACAGCAAGGCTATCTGCCACAGTGACTTGTAGCCCTCGCGAAACATCTGGCCGACATTGTTAGGAACGACTCCGATGAGAACAAGTGCGGCCATTATGACCACGAAAAGGAAGGTGAAGTAGAAAAAGTATTTTACCGCCCTGATAAAATATTTCATAATAGTCCGATTTTTGTTAAGGAACGAAGTTTTGTTTGCGGGAAGCCTTAAAACGGCATCCTCAGAAACAAAGATATGAAATAGTTTTGTTATTTTTGTGTCATTAATCATTAAAACGAAAGACTATGGCAGAAATAGATCCTATCCAGGAGCGCCATGAGCGCGAGGAGCAAGAGAGGAAAAACGAAAGCCTCAAGAAGACAATGTGGGCTCTTGTGGCTGTGGCGGTGTTGCTCGCCGCGGGACTTGCCTACATTTGGTTCTCAAAGTCCAGCCTTGTTAAGGACCTTAACGCTGAGAAGGATGACCTTACGCAGCAGATGATCGCCCTTAAGGGTGACTACGACAGCCTTTCATCCGACTATGCGTCAATCAACAGCCAGCTGGACTCTTCCAAGGAGGAGGTCAACCAGCTCATAGAGAGAATCCAGAAGACCGAGGCCACGAACCGCCGCAAGATGCGTCAGTACGAGAAGGAACTCGGAACCCTGCGCAGCATTATGAAGAACTACATCGTGCAGATCGATTCCCTCAACACATTGAATCACAAGTTGACAGCTGACGCGGCCGCCGCCCGTAGGGAGGCCGCCGAGAGCCGTGCCGAGAACGCCGACCTCAAGGGACAGGTGGAGAACCTTTCCGGACAGGTGGCCGCGGGTTCAGTGATCAAGTCCAGAGGCCTGAGCGTCGCCGCCTACAACGGCTCCGACAAGGTGACGGACAGAAGCAGCAGGGTCGTAAGGCTGCTGGCCTCGCTGAGCCTTGTCGAGAACGATCTGGCTCCTAAGGGTCCGGTGAGAGTCTATCTGAGGGTCAAGGATCCGGACGGAATCCTGCTCACCAACAGCAATCAGACTTCGTTCACTTTCAACGGCCAGACGATGGTGGCTTCCGCCTCCCGTCAGGTTGACTACGAGGGCAAGGAGGTTGATCTCAGCATCTACCTGAACGACATCCCTTCCTACCAGGCCGGAATCTACACTGTCGAGGCCTACACCTCCCAGGCGTTCCTCGGCAAGACAGAGCTTCTGCTCAGATAGCCAGTGATCTACATTCACGTTCCTTTCTGCGGCAGCTTCTGCACCTACTGCGATTTCTACTCGGAGATCCGCCGCGACGCGCGGGCGTTCAATGAATATGCCGACGCCGTCATCGAAGAAATCTCCGACCGCTGGAAGGAATTGTCAATGAATATGTCCGCTCCGTCAGCGGTCAGCACTCTCTACATCGGAGGAGGCACCCCATCGGTGCTTCCTCTGAGTGTTTTACGTCGGATTGTGCTGGCGCTTCGGCCGGTTGGTGAGCCTGTCGAACCACAGCGACCGCATGGATTGTTCCGGCAAACTCGGTGTCTGGTCGCTGTGGTTCGACAGGCTCACCAACCGGCCGAAGCGCCCGGACTAGGCCTATTCTCGGAATTCACAATTGAAGTGAACCCCGAGGACATCATCGAGAAGGGAAGTGAATATGTCAGCGGACTCATCGCCCTTGGTGTCAACAGAATAAGTATGGGAGTCCAGTCGTTTGATGACGGAATCCTACATTGGATGAACCGCAGGCACAACGCCACTGGCGCTTCCAAGGCCTTCAGGATTCTTAGGGAATGCGGAGTCCGGAACATCAGCGTAGATCTGATCTTTGGATTGTCGCAACTTTCAGACGATGTCTGGGAAGACACGATCGACAAGGCCTTGGAGCTTTCTCCAGAACACATCTCGGCCTACCAGTTGTCTATCGAGGAAGGAAGCGCTCTTGCAAGGATGGCCGCCGACGGACGCTACACTGAGGCTTCTGACGAGCAGTGCCGCCGTCAGTATGACATTCTGTGCCGCCGCCTCGGACAGGCCGGCTACCGTCACTACGAGATCTCCAATTTCGCCAAGCCTGGCTTCGAGGCCGTCCATAACAGCGCCTATTGGCGCAGAGTGCCTTACGTAGGTCTTGGTCCTGGAGCCCATTCACTGAACGGAGATGTCCGCTCGTGGAACACTCAGACGCTTCCGCACAGGGATCAGGACGGAAATCTGGCGACATATTCACGAGACAGCGAGAAGCTTTCAGAGGAGGACATCCGTGTCGAGCGGATAATGCTCCCGCTTCGCACAGATGTCGGGCTTGAGGCTGAGGAGTTATATTCATTGACGGATCGCCAAGCCCTTGACACGCTATTGGATGAAGGCGCATTGGTGAGAATCGGCGACCACATCCGCATCCCCGAGGATCATTTTTTCACCTCCGACGAGATCATCAGGGAGTTGATTTAACCCTTTCGCCGATTTTTCCGGCTATTTTTCTGGGGGTAAAAACGGGGGTAAGAGAAAATATTTCTGTTTTTTATAATCCGTATATGTTTCTTTTCGTTTTTTGAGATTTTTGTTCATATTATTGCGGTTCAGATTTTTAAACTGAAAAAGTTATGATAAGTACAAGACTAAAAACTGAACTTGCTCCGTTCGTGGATCTTCGGAGCGACGCAGGCTTCAAGGCGGTGCTGGCCGACCGTAAGAACAAGAACATCCTGATCGGGGTGCTGAACGAGATTCTTCCTCCTGAGGCGAGGGTTGAGGACATTGTGGAATATTCCGACCGCGAGCAGTGCCGGGATGTCATCTATGGAAAAAAGACTGTCCTGGATCTGGTGTGTGTGGACAAGGATGGCAGGACGTTCATCGTGGAGATGCAGGCCTCGCCGGAGGACAGGTTCTTCGAGAGGTGTGTCTATTACGCCTCTGGACTCTACCATCAGGAACTTTCGGAGGGAGATGGGTACGAGGAACTGCGCCCGGTTTATGTCGTCTCCTTCCTGAACTACCGTCTGAGTCATAGTGACGGGTCGCTTTGGGACACCGACAGATTCATTTCCTATTGGCAGTACATCGAAAAACGAACGGGGGAGGTTGCGAATCAGACAATTAGTGTTATCTTTGTGGCGATGGCGCTGTTCAC
>CAYZKZ010000008.1:0-48498 GCA_964479325.1 uncultured Muribaculaceae bacterium | reverse complement strand
GTGCAACTTTTTCATTTATAAATATTTAGTTTTTTAATTCAACCAACGAGTTTAAATTAACACCAAAATGGTCGTTATAAAGGTCGGCATAGTTATCGACCAAGATATTCAGCGGATATCTCAAGTGTATAAAGATCCCCGTCGATTCTGACTTTTGGATGCAAATAAACCATTTGCTTGTTTGAGTCAATCGTAATTGTAGCGGATGGTATTCCATCAAGGGAAAGCAGATACTTTCCTGAGCCATTCTTCTTTATGTGGTACTTGTGGCTGCCATTAAAATAAGGTTCATCATTATTATCATAGACATCAACCATCACCGTGTTCTTGTCCAGTCGCTTTAGAATAACTTTTATGTCCTGATAAGTTTCAACCGCCCTTTTCTCAAGCAAGAGTTTACCCGAACCCACGTATGTTCCTTCTACTATTCTCCCGACATCAGACAGTGACCTGTTTGATTTGGAAGAACGAGATTTCGCCGAACTGGAAGACATACCATTATCTTCCTTTTCAAAAGCCTTCATTAATGACGCAAGTCCGTTTGCATTTGCATCATTCCCCTTGCTATGTCCATCATCAACAAACTCTGCGAACTTAAAATCTTGATTTGTCGATTGTTTTGACAAATACTCAAATTGATATACCCTTTGAGTCTCCCGCAAACGCATATCTGTAACCGGTCCACAACTAACCCCAAACAGTGTTCCAATGCCTCCTCCCAACATAAATGGAGCTAATCCTAATTCCTCCCCATCTTTATCAGATACAATACACGGCAGAGTCGTTCCAACCACAGTTAGTAATCCTGCACCTGTACTTACAGCCGATAATGCCAAAAGTGTTCTTGCTCCCATATACGACCTGTTTTTATAGTCAAGGGCAAAAGGTACAGATTCACCATTCTCTCCTTTCTTTGACAATAGTAAGGCATAACATTCATCACGAGACATCGTAAGTTCAAGTTTGCCGTTATTATGGATGGTTCCTAAATATTCTTGTGAGTCAGGCGTTAATATTTGAGTTCCCGGTTCCCCACAAATTGTTATGTTCTGATATGTAGAACAGGCTACTAATAATGAACCCATAATAGTAAACAATAATATAATAAATGGCGTTTTCATCATAAAAGTAAGCTATTGATAATCAAACAAAATGCCCTGCCTATAACTTTGTGCCACATCGCCACCCGAATTGTTTCTTATGGTCAGCAACCAGCACGGTTCATTTATGGCATCGGGTTTCATCGTGTACAATTCACGAAGCGAGTTGTTAATAAGGCCATTGCGTTTAACCGGGACGATGATTTTAGAGTCAGCGTAAAAGAATGTGGTCAACTTATCGAAATTATTTCCTCCGTCAAGCGAATAAGAAATGCAGACGCTGAAGCAACAGTAGGAGGACGATTCCTTAATCCGTGGAAGAGATACAGCCTCAGTCTCAAACGAATTTTCGCCCAACCCTTTAACCTCAAACACTTTAGACATAGCACCGTGTCCATAGGGCCCTAAAGACACTCTCGGTTGATCCGCAATGTAGGTGGTGTTTGTAGTCGAAGAACCGGATGTACCAGCACCTCCGACATTCACGCCACTTGCCAACTGACCTATAGTTCCACCTATTCCAAGAGCGCCGGCCACAGCACCAAGATTAACAGATGCCCCACTTGTGGATGATGACAATTTAGTCGTCGAAGTTGTCCTGACCGTAGGATCATAATATGAGGTGGAACGACCGTCTGAATTGATGAAAAATGACATAGTCTGGTCTATGACCATTATATTAGATGTCCGATTATACACTATTGCCGTAATCTTGCCTTCTTGAGAGATATAATAAGCGACAGCAATTTTAGCGTCATCCGGTATAGGCGATGTTTTAGTTGGCTGAGAGTGTCTCGTCTTGACAGATTGATAAGCCACATTTGAAGTTACTAACTTTCTTGATGCCGAACAACCTGAAAGAAGCGTCAGGCACAGCAACGCCGTGACATAATATCTTAACCCACAGCGACGCTCAAGCAACGCTTTGACCAGGTCTCTTTCCCGCTCTGTTACAGAGCCAGTAACTTTCTTACTCATAAATGACTACATATATTATTTAACTTTCTATTTAACCACCTCATAACCTATCGGAAACGATAGTCCTATCGGCTCTATTGTTATTGTCTTTCCGGTGTCTATTACAGACAATTTACCATCCTCATTGTCACAACTAACTTCAGCAGAATAAATTGAACCGCTTTCACGGTCAGGAGAACGCCTAAAGACATAACGTTTCGTGGCAAACCCCAGATCCACAAAAATCTCATTGTTCTCATAAACCACATAGCCGTTATCATTAGGGAAATCCCTGGATTCCTCCCCCAAAATCGTCTTGATGATTTTGTACTTTCTGGAAATCTCAAGAGGAAACGTGTCATTACCTTTTGACGCTTTATCAGAAACGGAAGACGCTCTTACAGATCCGCTTGCGCTATCTTTCTTAGGGGCCGTTTTAGGATGGTATTCGACACCAAGCCCTCTTAGTTTTTCTATGCTGAGTGAATCCTTCTCACCAGATTCATTATACTCAACATCAACGGCTTTCTTAAACCAGGCGACTGCCTCATCTTTATTAATGTCACTGTAGTATGACCCCAAGCTAAAGCAAGCCGGGCCAAAACCATTTAACGCTGATTTCTTCATCCAATTCAAGAAAAGGTTCTCATCCTTATCAAGGCCTTGCTTACCATAACGGTAATTAGAAGCCAGACAATATTGAGCCACCGCATCACCCTTATCCGCCGCTTCTGTCAGCCAATATACAGACACCTCGTCATCTTTATCAAAACCTCTGATCCCTTCCGCTAATGAATATGCCAGATCGCCCATAGCGTTAACATCGCCATTATTAGCGGCTTCAAATATCCATTTACGATAAAGATCATAGTCTTTAGAGACACCACAATCTCCTTCGGCATACCTTTCCGCAAGTTCTCGTTGTGCGGTCGAGTTTCCATTTTCAGCCGATTGCGTAAGCCACTTGACATAGTCGGAATAGTCTTTCCTATCACGCATAGACCACGCCACACGAAGTTGGGAGGCGGAGTCTCCTTCCTCTGCCTTTCGAATGAGATCCGGATCTTGACCCAAAGATCGCACGGAGATGAAGAAGCACATAATCAGCAAGGCAGATTTTAGGATTAATTCCATTTTGCCTGCATTAATAATATACTTTAAATTCTTAATCATATATATTCCCCATTTATCTTGATCACAAAGCATCAAATGAATCGAACTAGCCCATAGTTACTTAATCCCAGCCGCAACTTATATAATACAGCCCCACATCACTTATTTTGACGCATAGACACAAGATGACTGGCAATTATTTGAGCAGGCGCGAGAGCAATTGTGATAGCACCTTAAAGAACAAGTTGTCGCGCAACCAGAACACCCAGACCCTGCGCTAAGATAAGTACACCGGCCTCCACAAGTGTCACTACATTGTCCATAACAACCAGTCGAACAAGTCGCCGCGCAATTGTACAAACAAGAAGTCTTGCATCCTCCAGAACAGTTCGAGGCACAATTACCGCAGACTGAACTCATTGAGTTGTTAGAGCAATTTGAGCAAGTCGATGATTTTGACGTACCGTCACACCCTCCTTTGCAGTTTCCTGTGCATCCTGACTTACAACCGCCTGAGCAACTCGTACAAGAGGATGATGACGAAGAGCCTGTACAACTTCCAAAGCAACTTTTTCCACATTCTCCGCTACACGATGAACTACAGGATGAAGTACATACAGAATTCGTACATCCACCTGACCCATTCTCCACCTTTGCCAGAGCTTTCAACAATTCTTCATCATCCGCCACACACGATGCAAAAGAAAACAAGGCTGAAGTACCCATTAAAACCGGAAGGGTCTTCTGGATGGCTTTATGGAAAAAAGCTCTTCTGGATAATATTTCATCTTTCATAATGTTTGCTATATTAATTATTGGATATCAACCTATTAACATTAAACAATCTATAAGACAATTTCAGGAAAAGGAAACTATTGTTTAACTTAAGTTCCGAGTCACACACTTTGGTCAGTCCTCTTTCATACGATAAACCAACGCCTATCCTTTTGAATTCCACACCTATCTCTCCCAAAAGACCGAAATCAGGACGTGAATTGAATTCAACTTTATCCTGGATGCGAACAGTGGAAAATGTGTACCCGAACAAAACTCCAAACCTGCCGTAAAGTAAATAATCAGAAACATTATACCGATAGCCGACAGGAGATAACTTCGCCGTCAGGTAATGCATAGGAAACGCACCACTTCCTTTGAGCGAGTAGCCTATTGAGAAATCCATAAAATAGTCTTTGGGCACAAAAGAAATCCGCTCTAAAGCGATAAATTGCAAAGACAAATCAAAGCCAAAGCCAAATCTGCCTATCGGCGACGCTTCCGGGGACACGAAATTAGAAAAGCCTCCAAAAAAAGAAGGAACAAAATCTACTTGAATATTATCAAGGCCAGTGTTTTTTCCGGAGTCCGCTGCCGATCCTTTCCTCTCCTGCTGACTACTTGAGGGTTTTATAATCAGCCTATGATTAATCATCGATGATGATTGCAGACTTTCCTCTTCATTATTCGATTTGTCCGCCGCTTTAGCAGGCATAGTAAGTTCCATACCCACATAGACAAATTTCGCCGCCTTTGGGTTCAATCTTATTATTTCAGCCTCGTGTATTCCATAAGCTTTTGAAATCGATGATATTGTCTCCCCCTTTTTTACAATATGAGTATTATAGTTTTGTGCGGCGGCAGCCACACAAACGCACAAAAGAATAGCTGAAAAGAGAGATACAACGGTGGTTTTATACATCATCATTTTGCTTTGTCCTGAATAGTTCGACTACCTATAACTAATTTACAATCAATCAGTTTGTATTACTAAATAACTTGAAATACTCCAAAAGGAAATCACATTAGTGATAGAAAGGAGATATTCTCCTCTGGCTGTTTTTTCCAAAATGTAAGAACTCTTAGGCATATTCGTCAGAATCTGTGGTTTTTTGGCATTAAATGACAATTCCGTACACTGACGTATGTCTATCTTCATAAACTGGCTGGTATCAAAATCCTGCTCATTTAAAAGAGAACTCTTCGCAAATAACTTCTTCTTGGTCGTTATTCCGTAATCAGCAAGCTCTTTCTTAGAAGCCACAAGAATATATCCAACATTCATCATTTCATCCTGACGAGCTATGAGATCTTCTTGTTCAGATATCTTACTTTCCTGACTGTTAATTGTTTTCTCTTGTTCTGAAATAGTGTTTTGATGCTCTATCACTTCTTTGCGCAACCTTGCGATGTCAAGGTTTTTCCGGGAAAGTTCATTTCTGAGCTTAGAGATCTGAGCGTCCTTTTTCTCAAGTTCCTGCTTAAGATTATCAATCAGAATCCGCATACTCTTCCGCTCGCCGTAATCGCTTAAGGAAAGCAAAGAGTCTAACTCTTCAATTTTCCGCTGCTGATGCCTCAAAACGGTCTCGAAGCGCTCCAAATCTCGGAGAGTTTTGGATTTGGCATATTTGACTTCCTTTGTCGAGGTTAAAAACAGCATTCGTTCCTCTTTTGAGATAGAATCAAGGACGCTGTTTATCGTGTCAACCATAGCTACAAATGTATTCAGGTTCTTAGCCTGAATCTCATTCTCAATTCTTAATGAGTCTCTCTCCTCCATCAAGCGAACCATCTTGACACTTTGACGGTTACAAGACATCAGAGCAACAGCAAGAATAGCAGTCAATGATATTCTTTTTACAAGGCATCCAATCATATTGAACACAACAGACAGTTTTAAAAAATGTTATAGTTTATAATTGTTATTCCCCTCAATACACAACGAAAGTGTGGAGTTCGGCACGTTCATCCAATTGAAGGTTCTGACAAAACCCGAATAAGAATAAACGAAATGGAACTCCACACCTATGTATGAGAACCTTGCCGAATGGGAAGAATGTGCCACAAAAGCACACCTACCACGGGCGGTGGTCGATACACAAGAAAAAGAGCGCTGTTCGTTGTCCCCTTATTCGTTGGAAAACTGTCAGATTTTCAATTGAGGACCGCATGATCGCACTTCCAGTATTTACGCCGGATTTCTCCGACAGCGCAAAGTTAGGAAAATAATCCAATCACGCAAACAGCGCTCTTAAATTTCGGTGTTTTTTATCCACTCTGACATTCCTTCCGGATCGCTGTCACATAAAAGAGAGGGAATCGAAGCACCGTTTCTATCAGTCAGGTCAAAAAAATGCAGTCAAGGCGGCGGCGCTGACAAATATAAGCGAAATCGGAATAATTATATTCATTTAAACAGCTTCTTATTTCATCCTGCGTCAATTTGGCAGACGGAGGCGGTTTGCCTGATATTTGAAAGACGAGTGGGGCGTGAATATTAAATTTTCAAGAATATGAAGTTTGTTGAATATCCGGAGGAGAAGACTCCTGAGACGAAAAACGAGAGCGGAGGGCAGGCGCAGGGCGGCAGGATGCCAAGCGGCAACTACTTCTGGGCGCTGCTGCTGATGTTCGCCTTTTTGGCACTGATCAACACGTTCCTTTTCCCCAGCGGGAAAGGGAACAGCATTGTGGAGACCGACTATGGCTCATTCATCAGCGATGTGGATAGCGGACTTGTCTATGATGTCGTGATCGATGGAGACAAGGTGATGTACTCCAAGAACGCGCCGCTAAGCTACCAACAGAAACTGAAGGGGCAGAGGGACACCACCTACATCACCGGAGTCATCACTGATCCGGATCTGGTCAGCAGGCTTTCCGCCGCCAAGAGCCCGAACAATGACGGAAGGATCAGGTTCGTCAAGAAACTCAGCCAGAAGAGGTCTCCCCTTCTGGACTTCATCCTGTGGTGGGTGCTTCCAGGAATGCTGATGTACTGGCTGTTCAGCTCCGCGATGAGACGGATGGGGAATATGGCCAAAGGAGGCGGCGGCATTGGAAACTTTATGCAGTTCGGACAAGGTGGCGCAAAAGTCTATGCTGAGAATGACATAAAGACACGATTCTCCGACGTGGCCGGACAGGACGAGGCGAAGGAAGGCCTGATGGAGGTCGTGGATTTCCTGCACAATCCGGCCAAGTACAATGAGGTCGGCGCACATCTTCCTAAGGGAGTACTGCTTGTCGGGCCTCCGGGCACGGGTAAGACATTGATCGCAAGGGCAGTCGCCGGAGAGGCCGGAGTGCCGTTCTTCTCGATGTCCGGATCGGAGTTCGTCCAGATGTTCGTGGGAATGGGAGCCGCCAAGGTCAGGGATCTGTTCAGTCAGGCCCAGGCCAAGGCTCCGTGCATCGTCTTCATCGACGAGATCGACGCCATCGGTAAAAGCCGGGAGAACAACCTCGGCGGCAATGACGAACGCGAGCAGACCCTCAACCAGCTGCTTACCGAGATGGACGGATTCGACGGCAACAAAGGCGTGATCATCCTTGCGGCGACCAACAGGCCGGACAGCCTTGACAAGGCGCTTCTGCGTCCTGGGCGGTTCGACAGGAGGGTTCAGATGGAACTCCCGGACCTCCAGGGAAGAAAGGCAATACTTCAGGTTCACCTCAAGGACATCAAGCACGAGGACATCGACCTTGACCTGATCGGAAGGGCGACCGCGGGATCATCCGGAGCCGAGCTTGCGAACATCGTCAACGAGGCCGCTCTGAGGGCCGTGCGCCTTGGGAAGAAGGCGGCCACGACCGAGGATCTGGAGGAGAGCGTCGAGGTCGTGATGGCCGGAGAGCAGAGGAAGAACGCCGTGATCTCCGACGAGGAGAAAAAGATCATTGCCTACCACGAGATAGGTCACGCAATGGTGGCCACCGCCCAGAGCAACTCCGCTCCGGTGCAGAAGATCACCATCATTCCGAGGACATCCGGAGCGCTCGGTTACACAATGCAGGTTGACGAGGGCGAGAAATTCCTTTACAGCAAGGATTACCTTCTCAACAGGCTCGCCACCCTCACCGGAGGACGTGTGGCCGAGGAGGTAATCTGCCACACCTGCACTACCGGGGCGTCCAACGACATCGAGAAGGCCACGCAGATGGCCAGGGCGATGATCACCACCTACGGAATGAGCGACAAGTACGGGATGATGGCTCTTGAGACAAAAGGCAATTCCTACCTTGGAGGATCATCTCAGTTGGCCTGCTCAGACGAGACGGCGGCGGACATCGACGCAGAGGTCCGCGAGATGATCGCGGCGGCCAAGAAAAAGGCTACGGAGATCATCGAGGCCAACATTGACAAGATGCACAAAAGCGCCAAGTATCTTCTTGAGAAAGAGACGATAACTGGCGATGAGTTTATGAGGATCTTCAACGGGGAATAGAGGTGTTCCGAGGGCGGTCAGCCCTCGGAGACCACTTTGGCGATGATCCTCTCCAGGCGCTGCCCCCAGACATTCCAGTTCAGCTTCCGGCGGTACAGCTGGCGGGCGGTTTCTGACATACGCCCAAGTTCTCCTGACTCAAGGCACTGTTTGATCTTGCTTCCGAAGTCCGCTCCCGTCGAGCCGACCGGAAGCAAGTATCCGTTTATCCCGTCGCTCACATAGTTTCCGACACCTCCGGTCAGATGGGAAAAGACAGGGAGACCGTTGGCGCTGCTCTCGCAGAAGGCGATGGCGGAACACTCGGCGAGCGTCGGCAGCAGCAGACAATGGCATTCACCGACCACCTCAACCAAGCGGGCATATTGCTCAGGAATATTCTTGTTCAGGAAGCCGACATAGTCAACATAAGGCAGACTTCGGGTCGCCGGATCAAGATCTTTGATGCCGACAACGTGTAGTGTGGAAGGGACACCGTTCTCATTCAGCCATTTACAGGCCTCGACGGCGATGCGTCCCCCCTTGCGCTCCCAATCTACCCCGAGGAACAGCAGATCCAGATGACCGTCATAGCGGAACGGCCTCCGGACGATGTCCTTCTCATCCACATTAGCCCCGAACTCCACAACGTGAACCTTGGCGGAATCCTTGTGATAGTCTGAGACAACGGATTCCGCAGCCCAGTCCGATGAGACGATCACCTCGGCGGCCTTGTCAATCGCCCGCCGCTCGACCATATTCCCTTGACGGACAGAGCATTTCATCAGATTATTGAAGTAATAGTCCACCATAATGGCATAAGTGGCGTCCGTCAGGTAAATCAAAGGCCTGTCCGTCTTGAGGCGAAAAAGGCTCTCGCTGGAAAACGGAGCGAACAGAACCTCGCACGAACCCAATGCCTTCCTGTCGATGCCGACGGAAAGCAGCGAAGCCCCAATCACCGAATGCGAGGTGTTGATCTTCTTAGGAAGCGCCCGGTTCAGCAAGGCGATGAATTTTGAATATACCCTGTAGGCCATCGTTTTCCTGACCTGTACCCAGACGACATCGCATCCGACCGAACTCAACGCCTCGGCCATCTTGTACGGAGTTCCGCTGGATGCCTTGCGGTCCAAGGGATTATTCCATTGGATAAATCCAAGCCTGACTTTTCTGCTTAACATTCTGCCAATCAGTTAACTTTACCGCATTCAATGAAAGAATCGGATGAAATGGAAATCCTTATCGGTCTGTAATCCGAATCCTTGGCCGAGAAAGGATTGGACACGAATGTCTGGGGATTCATTGCGATGACCGGAAACCAACTGCCCTGAATCTGAATCATCAGCGAATGGCCGGGCAGGAAAAGGTGGTCGATGTCGCACATCGTGAAGTCCAAGCCATAGACCTTGCCGGACTTGGCGGCCTTCGCCTTCCCGAAACCGTCACGAAACCTGACAGGCATCACGTCGCCCCTGACCAACATCCTGTAGCCGTCAGGCCGTACGTCAATCAGTTTGACAACTATGTCAGCGTCAAGGTCACCGGCCTTGCGCCCGTCCGGAAGATCCAGCCTGAACTCAACGTGAGCCTTGACCGGCCCCGCGAGATGGAGAGTGTCCGAAAGGATTCTTCCGGTATAACTCAGCACATCCCTGCGGGCCGCGGCGAAAGACTGGTCCGCGGCCATATAGCCGTAGTCACGACCGCTGGACTTCACGTCCATATACGGGACTGGATCCGTCGGAGAAGAGATGAAAGAGCGGAAGCCCTTTCGCGCGGGACGGCCTGAGATATTCAAAGAATCCGTCGTTGAAAGGAATATTCTCGCTGAGGTAGCTCCTTCGGGAGGCCAGGAGGAATATTCCGTCCAACAGGAATCGGACTTGACTCCGTCCATCGCCTGCTTCATCGTCTCGCCTGACGGGAGAACGCTCACTTTGGCCGGAGCGCTCCCCTTTCCCTCAAGGTAAAAGGTGAAGAAAGGGTACTCAACCTCGTCAAGGTAATAGGCGGCCGAGCCGCTTCCGAAATAAGCCCCGGCGATATGGTCCGCCTTTCTGTCCGTCCAGCCTCCGTGCCGCCAAGGTCCTGCGGCGAGATAAAGGTCACGGTCCGGAGACAACTTTTTAAGGGAACTGTAGGTCCGGAAAGCCCCGTAGCAGTCCTCGGCATCGTAAAAGCCCCCGGTCACAAGAACGGCTGGTTCTATCCCGACGAGATGTCTGGAAGGATCCCGGTCTTTCCAAAACGCATCATAGTCAGGGTGTTCCACCATCCGGTTCCAGAAAGCGAGGGTGTCGCCGAAGAATGCGGAAAGTTCTGAGAGGGAACGGCCGCGGAAATATTCATAGATGTCGCTGTCGATGCTGACAAGTTTGGCTAATCCTTTGGTTGAAGGGGCTTTGCGGCTTCGGTACATCGATGAGCCGAAGCGGTAGCTGTCGGTCAGGCAGAGCGCCCCGTTATGATGGGCGTCGTCGCCCATAAACCAATCTGTCACCGAAGCCTGCGGAGAGACCGCCTTGATGGCCGGATGACGCGACAAAGCGGCCATCGTCGCGTAGAAACCTGGATAGGAAACGCCTTTGACTCCGACATTGCCGTTGCTTCGAGTGTTAGCCAAAAGCCATTCGACGGTGTCGTAGGTGTCGGTAGCCTCGTCAACAAGACGCCTTCCGGTCAATCCTCCGGCCTTGCCGCTCAGATGCGGACGGATGTTCTCGAAATCACCCTCGCTAAGGAAAGTGCCGCGCACGTTCTGAAGGACGATAACATAGCCGTCGGCGGCGTAGTTGAAAAGATCCGACCTCATACCTTTCGAGTATGCCTGAGGCAGGGCGGACGGATTCTCCCCGGCCTCGAATCCGTAGGGTTTAAGGGAGTACGGAGTCCTGGAAAGCATTATCGGTTTCTCTCCGCTGTCAAACTTCGGTTCGTAAACCGCGGTGTAAAGCCTTGCTCCGTCCCTCATCGGGATCATCACCTCTCTCTTAGTGTAGTTTCGCCTAAGCCATTCATCAGAAATGTTCTTCCCGTCCTGCGACCAAGCCGGAGCGGAAACCATCAGTACGATGATGAGCAAAATCAATCTGATATTCTTCATCTTTATATTCTTTATTCTTTGTTCTTTGTTCGTTGTCCACTGAGCTTGTCGAAGTGGCCGAATAATGTCACAAAACGTTCCCCAAAGCGCCCTAAAGATCCGGAATGTGGCACTCATAATGCGGAAACATATTTGTTACTACTAAAAACATAAATGTTTTACAACCTAAAACCAAACAACTTACATCCATAATAAGCCAAATCAACCCAATCGACTCACAACCAGCATATTTCGCCTCCAAGCATAGCGGCAAATGTTCGCAGCCGAAAGATAAGTGATTTTTCGTGAATATTAAGAAGTGGAGAGAATATATTCCAAGACATCTCGCCTATTGGCAGGAATCCCCAATATTACTAAATTTGAACGTTTTTTCGCAAAATTGAAAGACGTATGTTCATACTGCAACTTTTGATCGTGCTTCTCGCACTTTACGTTGGCTCCCGTTACGGGAGTCTCGCATTGGGTGCTATTTCCGGTATCGGATTGGCGATTATGGTCTTCTGCTTCGGAATGAGGCCGGGAACCCCTCCGACAGACGTGATCTACATCATCGTGGCTGCCGTCACCTGCGCCGGTATGCTACAGGCTTCCGGAGGAATGGACTGGCTGATCCAGATCGCCGAGAGACTACTCAGAAAGCATCCGGACAGAATCACGTTCTTCGCTCCTCTCTGCACATTCTTCCTTACAGTTCTGGTCGGAACAGGACACGTTGTCTATACTTTGATGCCGATCATCTGCGACATAGCCCTCAAGAAAGGCATACGACCGGAGCGTCCGTGCGGTGTTGCGTCGATAGCGTCACAGGTCGGAATCACCTGCTCACCTATCGCTGCCGCCGTCGTCGCATTCGCCACAATCTCGTCCGCCAACGGATTCAATGTCACGATTCCGCAGATTCTGATGGTCACGCTGCCGGCAAGCATTATCGGGCTTCTTGCGGCCAGCGCCTGCTCTTATCACAGAGGGCTGGACTTGGACAAAGATCCGGCTTTTCAGGCAAGGCTGAAGGATCCGGAGACTTATGAATATATGTACGGAGCCTCAGCGACATCTCTCGACAAGAAGATCTCTCCGGAGGCAAAAAGGGCCGTCTATGTGTTTTTGGCGGCTATAGCGGTCATTGTACTGTTCGCCTCCTGCCAGAAACTTCTCCCGTCCTACGAGGACGGAAGCCGGTTGAAGATGAACATAGTCATTCAGATTGTGATGCTTACGGCCGCCGCACTTATGGTCATCATCAGCAAGGCCTCCCCTAAGAAAGCCGTCGCCGGGGCTGTCTGGCAAAGCGGAATGGTGGCCGTTGTCGCCATCTACGGCATCGCTTGGCTTGCCGACACATTCTTCGCCAACTATATGGCGCAGATGCAGGAATCTTTGGCGGGAATCGTAAAGGCCTACCCTTGGAGCATCGCCTTCGTGTTCTTCGCCGTCTCGGTTCTGATCAACTCCCAGGGGGCGGTTGTGGTCGCGATGCTGCCGCTGGCATATTCATTGGGCATTTCAGGACCTGTGCTTTTAGGGGTGCTGCCGAGTGTCTATGGCTATTTCTTCATTCCGAACTACCCTTCGGACATCGCAACGGTCAACTTCGACAGAAGCGGGACGACCGTGATCGGCAAATACCTTCTGAACCACAGTTTTATGATGCCAGGCCTGGTGTGCGTGACTGTGTCCACCATCGCGGCCAGCATCATCTCGTATCTGATTTTCTAAATATTTGTAGAATATGGACGGACAGTCACGGCCGGACAGGATTCTGATCCGAGGGGCAAGGGTGCATAATCTGAAGAATGTGGATGTTGACATTCCTTTGGGCAAGATTGTCGGAATCGCCGGAGTCTCCGGGTCGGGGAAATCCTCGCTTGCGCTTGGTGTGCTGTACTCAGAAGGCTCAAGGCGCTACCTTGAGTCTCTTTCCACCTACACCCGCAGGCGGATGACACAGGCTGCAAAGGCGGATGTGGATGAGGTTCTCTATGTCCCGGCGGCCCTTGCCCTTCATCAAAGGCCGGGGATTCCGGGCATCAGAAGCACTTTCGGCACGGGAACGGAACTCCTCAACAGCCTCAGGCTTATGTTCTCAAGACTGGCGAGCCACAGATGCCCGAACGGACATTATGTCGAGCCTTCGCTGTTAGTCGCGGCCGGGAAGGAACTTGTCTGCCCGGAATGCGGCGAGCGTTTCTACGCACCGTCAGCCGAGGAGCTGTCGTTCAACAGCCAGGGAGCGTGCCGCAAATGCGACGGGACGGGAACGGTGCGGACGGTTGACGAATCCACTCTGATCCCTGACGAAAGCCTCACGATCGACGAAGGGGCGGTCGCGCCGTGGAACACGCTGATGTGGTCGCTGATGAAGGACGTGTGCAGGGCGATGGGCGTGCGGACGGACGTACCGTTCAACCAGCTGACAGAAAAGGAGCGGGACATTGTCCTGCACGGTCCGGCAGAGAAGAAGCACATCCTCTACAAGGCCAAGAACTCCAATGACGCGGCCGAGCTGGACTTCACATTCTACAACGCCACCTACACGGTGGAGAACGCCCTTTCCAAGGTCAAGGACGAGAAAGGTATGAAACGGGTCGAGAAGTTCCTCAGGCTCGATGTCTGCCCGGAATGCGGCGGGACAAGGCTTTCAGACGCCGCAAGAGCGCCGAGACTAAGGGGAATATCCTTGGCCCAGGCCTGTGAGATGACCCTGACTGAGATCGTCGAGTGGGTGAAAGGCGTTCCCGCTTCCCTGCCGGCCGAGATGCGGCCGATGGCGGAGAGCATCTGCCAGTCCTTTCTGGACACAGCAAGGAGGCTTTTGGACTTAGGTATAGGCTATCTGTCGCTTGACCGATCAGCGGCCACGCTATCGACCGGCGAGCGTCAGAGAATGCAGTTGGCAAGGGCGGTAAGAAACCGAACTACCGGAGTGCTCTACGTTCTTGACGAGCCTTCGATCGGTCTTCATCCGGCCAACATCACTGGACTTTGCGGCGTGATGGAGGACTTGATCGCCGACGGAAACTCGGTGATCCTTGTGGATCACGACACGCAGATCCTGTCAAAGTCCGACTGGCTGGTCGAGATGGGTCCGGACGCGGGATCAAACGGCGGGCGGGTCATCGCCCAAGGCACGGTGAGCGACATAGAGAACGACGGAAAATCCAGGATCGGTCCATTCCTTTCAAGTGGGAATATACCTAAAGAAAGAGAACAGGTCAGCGCATCTGAAACATTCACGCACGGCAAGATAGTTATGGAGACATCGGCCTTGCACACGGTCAAGCCGCTGAAGGTGGAGATTCCGAAAGGCCGGCTTACTGTCGTCACGGGAGTCTCTGGTTCAGGCAAGACGACAATGGTGCTTGAAAGCCTGATCCCGGCGCTGAAGGCGAAGGTAGATGGCGCTCCCCTGCCGACGCACGTGAAATCCATAGAGGCGGAAGGAATACATCAGGTAAAACTCATAGACGCTTCTCCTATAGGGATTAACGTTCGATCTACAGTAGCGACCTACGCCAATGTCCACGACGAGTTGCGTAAAGTCTTCGCCAAGACTCCGGACGCTAAGAAGCACGGCTACAAGGACGGGGATTTCTCCTACAACACCGGAAAGCTGCGCTGCCCGACCTGCGATGGCACAGGGGTGATAAGCCTTGACGTGCAGTTCCTGCCGGATGTGGATATTCCTTGTCCGGACTGCCGAGGGTCAAGATATTCACGGGCGGCGGGAAGCGTCAGGAGGGAGAATGCCGCCGGAGAGTTCCACTCCCTTCCTGAACTGATGGATATGGACATCAACTCGGCGCTTGACGCTTGCGCCGACATCAAGGTCGTCAGCCAAAGGCTGAGGGTGCTGAGGGATCTCGGACTTGGCTACCTGACTCTCGGCGAGGAGACCCCGAGTCTTTCCGGCGGAGAGGCGCAGAGGCTCAAACTGGCAAGCGAGATGGGAAGAGGGCAGGGAGATTCTGTCTTTGTCTTTGACGAGCCGACGATCGGACTTCATCCGTCGGATGTCCAGACCCTACTGAAAGTGTTCCAGAACCTTATCGACCGCGGAGCCACCGTGATTGTCATCGAACACGACCTCGATGTCATCCGCAACGCCGACTACATCATCGATATGGGTCCCGGAGGCGGTTCGGAAGGCGGACGGGTCGTCGCCACAGGCACTCCTGACCAAATCCGGGCGACGAAAGAGAGCGTCACCGGACGGTTCATCTAAAAGAAAGAGGCTGGACAACAAAATCGATGTCCAGCCTCTCATTTCATCTATCCTAAGGTCTATTTGTAGGTACACTCAAAGGTGATCGGATAGTGATCAGAGATGTACTTCACTCCATAGTCCTCAGTCACAATGTGATACCTGTCGGCGGTAAGTTTTCCGACGAAGAAGATGTGGTCTATCGTCGAGGTACTGGTGTCTCCGAATCCGTTGAAGGTTCTTCCGCTTTCGGTCTTTGCCGACGCCGACCTGGCCTCCTTCATCGCAGAGCGAAGAGGAGCCAGTTCAGAGGAACCGTACGAGCAATTGAAATCCGCTACAAGGAAAATAGGATAACCACTCTGTGACAAATCCCCTACTCCGGTGATCTCCTTTATCTTCTTAACGGTCAAGACACTGGACTTCTCTCTGGCGGAAACGCTCTTATGATCGAAATGAGTGGCGAAAAAGAAGACCGTCTGCCCGTCGTGTTCAAGATCCTTCACCTTGACCCAGACAACAACCCTTCTACAGGCGCTGTTCCACGACGAATATGTCCCGTCGGAGTTTTTGTCCGGGAGTTTGTCAGGATTGTCGGCGAGCCAGAAGAACCCTTTGTTCTCCAATTTGAAGCGGCCCTTCCGGAACAGGACGCCAACACCTTCTCCGCTGCTTCCGGAGCTGACAGGCTGTCCGGTGTCACGGTTGACCTCGTAGAAGGAATATTCATCGGACAGGAGGTAGCCGAAATCCTGCGACTGGGTGGAACGCAGTTCCTGAAGGCCGACAAAATCCGGTTTTTCCGTCTTGATGAACTTCATAGCGGGATCCTTGCGCACAGACCAAGGATAAGGGTCATCGCGGTTGAAGTAACGGATGTTGAACGAACAGACCTTGAGCGTCTGGGACGTAGCCGTCGGTTTCTCTCCTCCGCCCTCGCCGCCTCCGCCTCCCGGAACCCGGTTGATGACGGGTTCCGGCTTGCAGGAGACAACAGCGGCCAAGAGAACCGCAGCAGGTAATAACTTACGCAACAAACTCATAGCCTATAGCATTGACATTAGTACATAACACAGGTCTTGGATGGATTTCCGCCAAGCTGCGACCAGGAGTCAGCGTGTCCCGTGGCGGAACCTCTGACAGCGAACAAGGTAGGATAGCCATCCTTCATTCCCGTGCAGTAAATGGTGCCGTCCTTGCTTATGGTCGGAGACGAGCGCATCTCGTCGGCCAGCTGGATCTCAGCCACCCTCTTTCCATCAGTAGGAGAAAGCTTCACGAGCCTTCCTGTGACATAGTCATTGTAATAGACATACCCTTCGTTATCCACAGCGGCGCTTCCGGAGAGATTGCCGTCCGCGGCTGATTCCCATTTCACCTCTCCCGAAGGTGTCAAGGCGGTCACTCTCGCCTTGACATCACCGGTCGCTCCACTTGTCACATAGATAGTTCCGTCAGCCCCGCAGACAACACCGAGACCGTTGTACCTTTGAAGCTTGCCGTTGATTCCTGTGGCCCATTCAGGCTCGTACGGGGTCGAGTCGTCCTTGACATATTTCTTGGTGTCATAGCAGTAGAGAACGCTTCCGTAGGACGCCGCGACCCTCTTTGTCACATTCTCATACAGGATGAAGACCTTTCCGTCAGGCGAAACCGCCATCTGACCAGAGTCTCCGGTCTCAAGGGTGCTGCCATTGTAGTAGCCGAGGGACTTGGCTGACTGGTTGGTGTTCGGCCCGTAGAACTTCCATTTGCCGTCTTCCTTGAAATACATCCTGGATCCGAACTTCGAGTTGCAGTGAGTGATGAATATTCCGTCCTTCAGGCCGACCGAGCCGCCATAGTTTCCTTGCTTGACAAGGAGAGTCTGCACGAAATTGCCGCTCTTGTCGAGAACGTGGCCGTTGTCCTGGCTGCCGTAGGCCGCCCAGATCTCAGGGTAGTTCGCCTGGGTAGGGTTGGCCTTGGTGGTCAGGATGATCTGGTCGTCAAACACCACCGGAACCACGGCGATGTAGCGGGCGTTGCCATAGCCGAAGTACCACTTTTCGGAACCGTCACCGTTGACCGCATAGACACCGGACTCGTAGGTCGTCAGTTTGGCGTCTCTCTCGTTGTAGGCCAAGGCTATATAAACCGTTCCGTCAGTGTCAACGGAAGGGGTGCAGGCATTTCCCTTCTTAGTGCCGTCGTTGCAGTAAGGACTCGGATTGTGCTTGGTGGCGTCGAATGACCAAAGTTTGTCTCCGTCCTTTGAGAAGGCCGCGAGATGACATCCGGAAGAGAAAGCATAAACCACGCTTCCGTCAGAGTTCGTCGCAGGCGACGAGAATTTCACGAAGGCGTCTCCGTCACTCTCATAAACCTTTGACCACATCAGTTCCAGACTGTAAACACTCTTGTCAACGTGGATGGTGACCGTCTTGGTCGAGCGCCCCTTCATATTGTCAACAACAGTCAGGCTGACCTCGACATCACCATATTCAGCGAATGTGAACTTTGGATTCTGCTCATTCACCACGGTGCTTCCGAACTTCCATTCCCACGAGACGATCGAGCCGTCGGAGTCGGAGGACTTGTCCGTGAACTGGACGGAATCTCCAGCCCTGAGGCCGCTTTGAGGCTCCCAGGTGAAGTCCGACACAGGCTTGATGTTGGTGTCCTGAATGGTCACCTTCTTTACTTTCTTGGAAGAGACATTGCCGACATCCGACGTGGCGGTCAGCGTGATCTCGAACTCGCCGGTCCTGTCAAACGAGATCGGCGTCTCCGGCTGCAGCCCCCACATCTTCTTGCCGTCCCATTCCCACTTGCTGGAGATTACCCTCGCGTTCTCAGCATAGGATGTGTTTGTCAGGAATATGTCCTCGTAGATCTCATAGACATCCTTGTCAGTCGTGAAGTCCGCATAGACCGCGACATCATTGTTCTGGCAGGCGGACAGCGAGAAAAGGGCGACCGCCGCCATTGTGAATATTCTTGCAAAAAATCTCATATTCTTTTCCTCCTATTACTTCCATCCAGGATTCTGAACCAGATTCGTGTTTTTCTGGATGACCACCTCCGGGATAGGATAGATGTACATATTATCATTCCATACCCTGTTCATCTCATAATTGAGTTTGTAGCCTCCGGCCGGGTCATCCTCAAGCTTCACCACCTTCAGATTGGAGCCGGTGACCATCGCGATGTTCTTGTAAGGCCCGCTGTAGCTCTTGTCCTCCGTGACGAAGACATCATAGTTTCCGTCCCCGTTCAGATCCAGAGGCGTGTCAAGCGCCGGAACATAGATTCCATCCCACTGCGCTGTCTGCCAAAGCTTTCCGCACGCCCAACGCTTGAGGTCATTCAAGCGCATTCCTTCAAGAACAAGCTCTATCTCGCGCTCGCGGCGGATTTCCAGAATCACAGGATCGTTGACATCAGGATAGATTGAATGAATATAAGGATCAACCACAGTCGGCTTCTTGTCCAAGTCACCGCCGGTTATGCCGGCCCTGCGCCTCAATGCGCCGATCGTGACTTTCCAATCCTCATCGGTTAGATTCCCAAGCTCGGCCTTGGCCTCGGCGTAGTTCAGAAGAACCTCGGCGAAACGAGCCAGAGGGATGTCATTGTAGTTCGTCCTCGCATTGTCGAAGGCCACGTCATCCATCACATACTTCGTGAACTGGTAGCCGGTAAGGGAGTGCCCCGTCATATTCGCGGCGGTCGGGACATAAACACCGTTTGAGTTCTTGCAGGTGTAGTCCGCTCCCCTGATTGTCTGGTTGAGACGATAGTCTCTTCCCGTCGTCTCCTCCGCGAATGTCTTGTACGAGCCGTCGGCCTTTTTCTCGTTATAGACAGTTCCGTCAATGTTCAGATACGTCTTGGCGAATGTTCTGGTCATACACAGATGCGGCCCGTAGGTCGATGAGTTGTAGTACCAGTTGGCCTCTCCGAGCTGCATAACGGGATCGAGGGACAATGCAAGCATCACCTCGTCAGTCACTGGATCATCACTGATGAAGAGATCCCTGTAGGCCCCGCGGCCGTCCTTCGTGTAGGTGTCGGCTGTCGTGTGAAGCTTGTACGGGCCTTTTTCCAGAATTTCCCCGGCGGCCTCGGCTGCCTGCCTGAACAGTTCGTCAGCCGTGATGGAGCAACCGGCGAGATAGTCCTTTCCGAACTCACTTCCCTTGGCGTGATATTTCCTGAAGGAAGCCTCGAACAGACAGAACCGGGATTTCAGGAACAGCGCCGTCCAACGGTTGACCGTGTTGGAGTTCGGGGTCACCTTGTCCTCCGTGATGTTCGCGGCGGCGAAATCAAGGTCGGCGATGATGTTGCTGATGATCACGTCCCTGCTGTCCTGGGTCTTGTACAGTTCCTCGCTGTCCGGCTCAAGAGGGATGTCAATCCACGGCACGGCACCATACTGGACAAGCTTGCTGTAGTACAAATAGGCCCTGAACAGCCTCGCTATTCCGGTGTAGTTGTTCCTCACGCTTTCAGACACGCGGGTGTCAGTGTTGTACTTTATGAAATAGTTGACATTGCGGATGGAACTCCAGCTCCAGGAGGTGGATGTGTTTGTAGTGTAGGCTCCGACCTCGTAGGTACCTGTGCTGTTCTTGGCGGCGTTGTCCATCGTCGTGTTCAGTTTGAACGCGTCGTCATAGTCCGGGAGGTAGTTGTAAAACCCGTAGGCGTAGTTCTGGAGTCCCGTCTCCGAACTAAAGATCATATCGCGTCCCGCTTTCGCCTGAGGGTTTTCCGTCAGGTCGCAGGAGACAACCCCGGCAAGCACAGCGATGATAGTTGCAAATATGTTAAGATTCTTCATATTCCTCAATGATTAAAAGGTTATGTTCAGACCTAAGCTGTAGGAACGCAGGGTCGGGTAGTTGAATCCGTCACCTGTCGATGAAAGCACGGAGTCGGTTCCGTAGATGTTGGCCGTGACATCGATGTCGGGGGTGTGCTTGTACATCGGCGACCAGGTCCAGAGATTCTCTCCGGAGAAGAAGACGCTGATCTTCTTCATCCTGATGGCGTCCGTCCACTTCGACGGAAGCGTGTAGCCCACCTGAAGGTTCTTGAGGCGGATGTAGGACACATCCATCAGATACCTTGTGTTGGCATTGTTGGAGCCTTTGTAGAACGGAGCGTAGTAACCGGCGTACCTTGGAAGGTATGCGTCAGGGTTGTCCTCCGTCCAATAGTTGTTCTGATGCCACTTAGGCATCTGCGCATACGGACGGTTGTACTGTCCCCAGATCACCGAAGCCTCGTTGCTCGGGTACCAGTCCTGCTTGCCCACTCCCTGGAAGAAGGCGCTGAGGAATATGTTGTTCCATTCGAGGTCGATGCCGAAGCTGTAGATGTACCTTGGCTCCGAGTTGCCGATGATCCTGCGGTCGCCCGGATCATCGACAGTGTTCTTGCCTCTGTCGATGTAGCCGTTGCCGTTCAGATCCTCAAACTTGATGTCGCCAGGATAGAGCTTGTAGGTCTTGGAGGTCTGCATCAGAGGATTGTAATACTTCTGGCCGGCCGCCTGCGCCCCAGCCTCTGCGGCGTCGATGTCAGTCTGGTTCTGCCAGAGTCCGTTGGAGACAAATCCCCAGATCTCACCGATGGTCATTCCTTCGTAGTAGCTTGTGTTGTAGGAGGCGGTGGAGAGCGACTTAGTAACATTGTTGTACTTGTCGATCACCGACTTATAGTCAACAAGCGAAGCCTTCAGACCATAATTGAACGGCTTGCCGCCAAGGTTGAACGAGTCGTTCCAGCGGATTGTCAGCTCATAGCCCTTTGTGGTCATCTCGGCGTAGTTGCCTTTCGGAGAGCTCGCTCCGAAGACATCCGGAAGTGTCGGGCCGACAGTGTACATATCCAGGGTCTTCCTGATGTAGTAGTCCCCCGTGAACGAAAGCCTCCCCCTGAGAAGACTCAGATCAAGTCCAAAGTCCAGCGTCCTCGCGGTCTCCCAGGTGAGTGATTCAGGGATAGGTGAAGGAGCGCTCGTGTAACGTACCTTGGCTCCGTTGATTATCCTGCCGGTGTCAAAGCTGAAAGTCTCGTCGTAGGCATAGTTGCCGACATTGCTGTTACCCAGGGCTCCGAAAGAGGCCCTGAACTTGACGTTCGACAGAACATCCTTGCTTACCTTGAACCAAGGCTCCTCGGTGAGTCTCCATCCGACCGAGACAGAAGGGAAGAACGCCCAACGCTGACGCTTAGGGAACTTGGAGCTGCCGTCGTAACGTCCGTTAAGCTCGACAAGATACCTGTCGGCGTAGGCATAGTTGATTCTTGCGAAAGCTCCGGCCGAACGCCATCTATAGTAGTCACCGGTGATGCTTCTGTTGTCAATACCCATAGCAAGGTTGATGTTGGTGACATCCGGAGTCAGAAGGTCGTCGTTGTAGGCATAAGTGTTCTTGTAGGTCTCCTGCTCATAGTTGTAACCGAGCAATGCCTTGAAATAGTGCTTGCCTGCGAACGTGTCCTCGAATTCGACATATTCATTGGTGGCAAGATAGCCGTAGTTGCGGATCGTCTCGCTGAGGTAGGACTGCGTGCCTGTGATTGTCTCGGTCACTCCCTCATACCTCGAGAACTCGCTCTTGACTTTCTTGACCGTGGTGTTGAAGTCGCGGTTGCGGTAGGTGAAGTCAGCGTTGACCCTCAGCCTGTCGTCAAGGAACTTGGCCTGCGCGGCGAAAGTGGTCTTGACCTGCCTGTTGACATAGCCTCTGTTGCTGTGGCCATAGAGGTAGTCACCGATCGAATAGACGGCCGAGTGGCTCATCGTTCCGTCCGGATTCCAGACAGGAGAGCAAGGATGGCCTTCGTCAGCGATGTTCCTCCAGATGTTTCCACCTCCCTCAGAGTAGGTCTGAGGCATCACATACTTGGTCCAGGAGACATCGGTGTTGTTGGAAATCCTGAGCCAAGGGGTCACCTTGTAGCCCATCTTCATACGTCCATTGATGATCTTGTAGGATTCAGGGTTCACGTCGGTGTCGAAGATTCCATTGTTGCCGTAGTAGCGGCCGGAGACATAGTAGTCAAACTTGTCATCCGAGCCGGAGACCGAGAGGTTGTGCGTCTGGCTGAACATATAGTTCCGGTAGATCTTGCCGATGTAGTCCTCTCCCTCGATGAAATACAGCCATCTTCCAGCCGTGCCTATGCTACCGTCGCTGACCAGGACCTCATAGTTCCCAGTCTCGTTCCTCCTCTGGTACTCGGCAAGCCACGCCGTGGAGAACTCCATAGTCTTGTTGATGCCGGAAGGATTGGAGAAATTATAGTTGTAGTAGGCCTTGTAGAAGTGGTCAGCCCAGGTGTAGCCGTTCGAGACATAATCAGGGATGGTTGTTGGCTGCTCGAAAGTCAGATTCGCCTGATAGGAGACGGTCGGCTTGCCCTGCCTGGCGGTCTTTGTGGTGATCAGAACGACACCATAAGGAGCCCTTGATCCGTAAATGGCCGATGAAGCCGCGTCCTTGAGGACAGAGACCGACTCGATGTCGTTAGGGTTAAGCAGAGACGGATCACCCTCGACTCCGTCGATCAGGATGAGCGCGCTGCCGCCCTGGCCGATTGAAGTCGTGCCTCGTATGTTGTAGGAAGGCGAGCTGTTCGGGCGTCCGTCCTTGAACTTGAGGTTAAGGTTCGGAATCTGCCCCTGAAGCATCTGGGTGAGGTTGGCGTTTGACCTTCCCTCGAAGGTCTCCGATCCGACCTGATCCACCGCTCCCGTAAGATTGGCCTTCTTCTGGGTTCCGTAGCCGACGACCACGATCTCCTCAAGAGTCAGGGAGTCCTCCAGCCTGACGTTAAGGAAAGCCCGTCCCTTGACCGGAACCTCAACCGTCTGATAGCCCACAAAAGAGACGACGAGGACAGCGTCCAGAGAGACACCGGCAAGCACCGCTTTTCCGTCGGAATCCGTGATCAGGCCGTTGGAGGTTCCCTTGACCTGAACCGCCGCACCCGGCATCGCGCCTGACTTGTCCGTGACCTTGACTGTCACGGTGATGCCCTCAGTGGCAGACCGTTCCACGGCGTTCAGAGCCACGCCGGACAACAGGATCGCCAAGAAGGTCACAATGAGTTTGGAATACAACTTCATACGATAAAAGATTATTAATTGGTTGTTAGTGTTCCGTCTGGTTTGCTTGCAATATCCCGGGATCTTCACGAGGATGAAATGGGGAGTTATGGTTCGCTAATTTATTCAAACGTTTTATACGGCAAATATAACAAAAAAATCAACGCGGAAAATAATAAGACGGTTTTTCTGCCCTCCAAGACGATATTCGCATCGGCAGGCGGGCAGTGTCAGAAAAAAAGCGGAAAGATCAGGGCAGAAGTATGTCAGGAAGACGGTCGAAGGAATCGAGGCGAATGATGTCAGGGTGGCTGAACTCCTCTGTCAGCTCGTGCCTCCAGATTGAGTGGAAAGGAATATAAATGCCGTGGCCGCCGATCTCTATGGCCGGCTGGATGTCGGACTTGAAGGAATTGCCGACCATCACCATCTCGGAAGGGGCGATGGACTCGCTATGGCAAAGGTAGAGATATTCCTTTGTGCCTTTGTTTGACACCACGATGGTTCTGTCAAAATATTCATTCAGCCCGGAGCGGCGGAGCTTGTTCTCCTGGTCGAGCAGGTCGCCTTTTGTCAGGACGATGAGTCGGTAGAGTCCGCTGTCCTTTAGGGCTTTGAGGGTCTTCGCCACACCTGGGAGAGGCGTCGCCGGAAGGCTTAGTAGCGATTTGGCAGCAGACAGAATCCTTGAAAGATTCTCGCCGGGAACCTTGCCACCGGACACGGCCAAAGCCGTCTCCATCATCGAGATGCACACGGCTTTAGCACCGTAGCCAAGCACAGGCATATTCGCTGATTCTATTTTGAAAAGTGTGGCTGACAGTTCCTCCGCCGTGCCATATTCCTTGAGTTCCTCTGTGAAAACCTTCTCCGCTCCGTCGAAGTACGACTGGTTGTCCCAGAGGGTGTCGTCCGCGTCGAAGACTATTACCTTGATGCCGTTCATGATATTCCTTGAAATTCCACCGCGAAATTAGTGAAAAGCTTCCGAATCTCCGCTACTCTTCCATGAAGAGTTCGCCCTTCAGGAACTTGACGCTTTGGGTCGCGAAGTCGTGTCCGCGCGTGCCAGGTTTGGCCAGTTTGAGGTATTTCTCGTACCATTCAAGCGCCGTCTTGTAGTCTTTCTGCTGCTCGTAGCAGTATGCTACCGTGGACACCGCTGAGATGAGGGTAGGATTGAGATTATAAGCTTCCTTGTAGTGGGAGATTGCCTCCGGCCAGTCGTTCGCTTTGAAAGCGCCGAGGCCGTATTGCTGGTGCAGCCTTGACAGAATCA
This sequence comes from uncultured Muribaculaceae bacterium, assembly GCA_964479325.1. Lineage (GTDB taxonomy): Bacteria > Bacteroidota > Bacteroidia > Bacteroidales > UBA932 > Cryptobacteroides. Next base: position 23,431 of record CAYZKZ010000008.1, on the reverse strand, counting down.
CAGGATCCGGACTCAGCATCGCCATAGCTTTGTCGAGCCACGGCTTTACATTTTTCTTGAAAGACCTGTTGCTGTCGGAGTAAACCGAAGCTATTGCATAAGCCAGATTTACATCGGATGAATCGATCTGCCATGCTGCCAGCAGCTCTTCCTCGGCCTTGTACATGACCTCTGTGTGCCAATAGCACTGCCCAAGATAGTAATGGACCGGGTAGGTGTCGTTGCCGAGTTTCTCCTGACGGCTGAACACCTCGATGGCCGGATCATATTCATTTTTTGAATAATGCGCAAGTCCTTTGATCGGAGCGACAGTCTGGTTGTCCGGGTCGAGAGCGAGGTACTCGTCTGCCATGCGGATCGCTCCGTCATAGTCTTTTCTAGACAGAAGTATTCTTGAAGCTTTGCTTACAACTGATTCGTTCAATGGCTTGACAGACAACGATAATAGGTAATATGTCAAAGCGGAGTCCGGCTGGTCTGCCTGATTGTATGAGTCTCCTACAAAAGCTGCGATCGCAGGGATGGTGTCAAGTTGAAGGATGGCCTTCCCCGCCTCAGCGCTCTGGGCATAAGCCTTCATCCGGTAATATGTCTGCATCTGCTTGACCTTGTACTGAATGTTTCCCGGTGTGCGGGATGTCAGCAGGAAATATGTCCCCGCCGCGGACTCGTAATCCCCGTTCTGGAAATGGCAGTCGGCCAGTTCGGAAAGGACATCCTCATCGAAATTGGTTGGAGACACGAACGGCGACAACTTTTCGATGGCCTCGTCAATCTTGAATATGCTCTTGAGGTAACGGGCCTCGGTCAAGGCCGCATTCCTGTCCTGCGCCTCCTGCGCTGTCGTCATGCCTGACACAAGCAGTGAGAGCGAGGCCGCCACGATGGTTTTGAATATAAGTCTCATACTCTGCGGGTATTGCGTGATCGGACAAATATACGTTTTTCAGAATTCTTTTCCTACATCGCTCTGAGGATATACCCAAATTACGGAATGAATTACCTTGAATACTTTCCGGCTGACGACGGTGCGCCATATTCAAAAAAGATTGCTTTACTTTGCGTCGTGAAATCAATTAAAGAACTTTGATATGTATCTGGAAAAAATCAATGGCCCGGCCGACATCAAGAAACTGAGCATCGATCAGCTCAATGTTCTTGCTGATGAGACCAGGCACTATCTGATCGAGAAGGTCAGCGCTCATGGTGGCCACGTCGGCCCGAATCTGGGAATGGTGGAGGCGACAGTCGCACTTCACTATGTGTTCAACTCTCCGGTGGACAAGATTGTCTTCGATGTCTCCCACCAGAGCTATCCGCACAAAATTCTGACTGGAAGAAAGGAGGCCTTTATGGACGCGGCCCACTACGATGACGTGTCAGGCTACAGCGAGCCTTCCGAGAGCGAACACGACCACTTTGTGATCGGCCACACATCGACATCAATCAGCCTGGCCTGCGGACTCGTTAAGGGACGTGACCTCGCCGGTGGCAAGGAGAATGTCATCGCAGTGATCGGAGATGGTTCTCTCAGCGGTGGCGAGGCACTTGAGGGTCTTGATGTTGCTGGATCTGAGCTAAACAGCAACTTCATCATCATCGTGAACGACAACCAGATGTCCATCGCGGAGAATCACGGCGGTCTGTACAAGAATCTCCAGCTTCTGCGTGAGACGAACGGAAAGGCTGAGGTCAACCTTTTCAAAGCGATGGGACTGGACTATCTCTATGTGGCTGACGGCAACAATGTCGCTTCCCTCATCGAGGCTTTCCAAAAGGTGAAGGACACCGACAAGCCGGTTGTCGTGCACATCAACACGCTCAAGGGCAAGGGCTTGAAGTTCGCCGAGCAGGACAAGGAGAAATGGCACTACGGCGCTCCATTCAACGCCGAGACCGGCGAGCCTAAGTTCAAGAGCGACGCGGAGGACTACGGCGACCTTACAGCCAAGTACCTTCTCGACAAGATGTCCGTGAATCCGGAGCTTGTGGCGATCACTTCCGGAACTCCGACCGTCTTCGGTTTCACAAAGCCTCGCCGCGAGCAGGCCGGAAAGCAGTTCGTGGATGTAGGAATCGCCGAGGAGACCGCTGTCGCGATGGCCTCAGGAATAGCCAAGCGTGGAGGCAAGCCGGTCTGGGGTGTCTATAGCACATTCATCCAGAGGACTTACGACCAGCTTTCGCAGGATCTCTGCATCAACGACAACCCTGCTCTGATGCTTGTATTCTGGGGAGGAATCGAGAGTATGAACGACGTGACCCACACCTGCCTGTACGACATTCCGCTGCTCTGTAATATTCCGAATCTCATCTACCTTGCCCCGACTTGCAGGGAGGAATATTTCGCTATGCTGGACTGGGCGGTCGCCTACAGGGAGCATCCGGTGGCGGTCAGGGTGCCGGTCAACGGTGTGATCAGCCGCGCGGATGTAAGGACTGAAGGGGTTGACTGGTCTGTTCCTGAGTACGAGATCACAAGGAAAGGAAGCCGTGTGGCCATCCTCGGACTGGGCGCTTACTACCAGCTCGGGGAGCAGGTCTGCGACTCGCTTAAAGCGCAAGGCGTTGACGCCACTTTGGCCAATCCGAGGATCATCACGTCCCTGGACACGAAAGCCCTTGAGGCTCTCAAGGCCGATCACGAGCTTGTGGTCACCCTTGAGGACGGCCAGATCGACGGTGGCTGGGGCGAGAAGATCGCGAGGTTCTACGGCGACAGCCCGGTGAAGGTTCTTGTCCGCGGCGAGCGCAAGCGCTTCGAGGACCGCTACAATGTGGCCGACCTGCTGAAGGCCAACCGCCTCACTCCGGAGCAGATCACCGAGGATGTCCTCAAGACTCTCGGACGATAGCGAAAAACTTCATATTAACCCAGATTTCGCAAACGCGGGACTTGGGATATTCATTAAAGGATCAGACGGTTCAGCCCGCCTGGTCTTTTTTTTTATTTGGAGGGCAGCCACCTGATGTGAAGTTCCGCGGAAGAAGACGCTCTTACACCCAATGGAGCGGCCACGTCATTTTCAGTGGACGTACATCACGGCGTACCAGACCGCGACGAACTCCTCTACCGTCAGCGGCCCGTCGAAAGAGAATTTGATGTCACTGCGGAAAGACGACCTCCCTGAATAGACGCAACCGTCCTTGATGTTGGCGATGATGTCAAAAGAGTACGTTGAGTCCCCCTTGTAGATGTTGCCGTCCTTGATGGTCAGCACAATGTCCGACCAGAATCCGCTGTCGCCCTGATAAACAGCTCCGTCCTTGACGGTGAAAAGGATGTCTGACCTGAAATCCCTGTCTTTGTTATAGATCACGCCATCCTTCACGTTGCAGATAATGTCCCCGTGGAAGATGGATCTCTCCTTATAGACCTTGGAGTCCCTAACCGTGCACAGGACATCACCACTGAAACGGCTCGTCCCCTTATAGACCCTAACCTCCCTCGCGTCGAGGCCGAATGCGCCGGACACGCAAAGAAGCAATGAAATAATGAATATCCTGAATCTCATAACAGCCGAATATTTGTATTTATGAATATACGGCCGCGCATCCGGCATCTGTTTCACAACAATACGACACATCGGCGTGATCCGTAACTTCCTACCAATGAACGCATTCGTAATCCCTGCCATTCCAATCGCCCCGGCACGGGTTGAGAATATCCTAATTTACAGCAAGTTGCGGTTTACGGGCGATGTCGCTTATCACTCAATGAGACCAGACCTCAGCGGCGAATGAAATCCTCGATGGCGGACTCAAGAAGGGTGAAGACCTTGGAGATCAGGTAGCCGTCGGCGACGGCGTGGTTCATCCTGACGGTTACGGGCATCATCAGGCGGCCGTCCTCCTTGCGGAACTTGCCCCAGTTGATGATCGGCTGGTAGTAGAGGTGACCGTCTGGAAGTTCCACGTTCAGAGAGTCGTAGGAAATCCAGGGAATGTACGAGGCGTCGAACCAGTTGGGGTGTCCTGTGGGGTCGAAATGATAGCCTGGATGAGCCTTTGTCCATTCAATGTCCTTCTGGCAGGCGGTGTAGAAGGTGGAATATTCATCAAAATATTCAGTATAGACAGGGGTGCAGGTTTCGCTCGCCTCGTCGAAGACGTACTGGCAGGGGTTGATTCTGTCATAGACGATGACCTCGTCGGTCTGCCAGAGGTACGCCATCCTGTAGTCGTCGCGGGAGTTCATCACTTTCGCCAAGATGTAGAGGAAGTTGATGTAGAACTTCGCACCGGTTCTTTTGGAATATTCATAAAGTCCGGTGACATCGATTCTGCTGGTGATTGAGACGGAGCATCTCGCGACCTTGGTGAACCGTTCATAAACGCCTTTGCGGTAGTAGGTGTCGAGATTGAGTTTTCTGTAGTTGTCCATTGTGTCGTTATTCTTCTTCGATGAAAGCGGTCACCAACTTGAACAGCGGCTCGTAGCTGTCGAAGACCGCGTTCTTCCAATTGTCCTGCGGTGTGTGGTAATGCTTGAAAGCGTCGCCGCCCTCATTCTCGAACATTATGCAGGGCACGCCCTTGACGGCGAAGGGATAGTGGTCGCTGTTGCCCGCGAGCCGGCCTCGCCTCAGAGCCTTGAAGAAGTGGCGTTCGTTGTTGATGCGTTCGAATCTGGTGAAGCCGGGGATTCCCTCGTCGCTTGTCTCGCAGTACATTTCCGGATTGTTGTCTCCGATCATATCCAGATTGATGAGGTACTTTATGCTTTCCAACGGCATCACAGGGTGTTCGGTGAACCATTGCGAGCCTCGCAGGTAGGCGTCCTCTCCTGAGAATGCGATGAAATAGATGTCAAATTCGGGTTTGTGTCTTGAGTAGTACGAGGCCAACGTGATGATTGCCGCTGTGCCGGAGGCGTTGTCGTTTGCTCCGGGGTAGAAGACTTTCGATCCAAGATTCCCGAGGTGGTCGTAGTGGGCGGTGAAGACGAAACAGCTGTCGTGCCTGTCACCATCGACCTTGGCGATGACATTGTCGGTCGAATAGCCTTCAATGAACTTGTTGTCAATGTCCAGCCTGACCGTCTCCGCTCCTTTCGGGAAATCCTGAGACACCCAGACTATCGGTTTCTCAACCACATTGTGACCATAGGCCTTGTAAAACTTCAGAGTCTCGTTCCAGACGTAGATCATTCCGGCGTTCTGGCAGCCTTTCCTGCTTTCCAGCCTCTTGAAATCCTCTTTGTGCCTGTAGGTGAACTCGAAGTCACAGACCACGAAAGCGCCGATGTTGACCGGTTTGCAGAGGTCGTCCCAGATTTTGCCAGGGTTGTAGTCGAGTGTGTCGATGTAGTAGAGCCGGAACTCTCCGTGAGCGCCGGGGGAATATTCCCTCATCGCGAAGTCCTTTCCCGGAGCCAGTTCCTTCCCATCCACGGACATATTCATTTTCCCTGGGAAGGTGTTGATGTCTATCTTGAACCGCTGGAGAGTTATCTCGTCAACCCCGGCGGCGGAAAATTCCCTTTCTATGAATATCCCGGCCTTCCTGACCCCGTTGCGGGCATAGCCGCGGCCTTGGTACTTCGCGGAACTGAGTTCCTTGACTATTCTTTTGTAGCCAGACAGGTTCTGCGCCTCGGCTTTTGTTCCGGGCAGGGCGAGCGACACGGCGGCCGCAAGGATGAGTCCGGAGATGAGGATATGCTTTCTGTTTCCCATTGTTACATTATTTTGCCGCGAAGTTACATCAACAATCCCGAAACCAAGTGTCCGCACTGTGGACATCGGAGATTGATAACGCCCGTTTGATGAAATGGTTACGGCTTGGGACTATGGACAATGGGTCACAAGGCGGCGGCCTTGCTTCAGTTATGGGGTGTCAGTCCTCATCTAAAACAAGGCAGCCGGACTATTGGGACACAATCTAATTGGTCACCACCTAAACGCTTCGTCCGAGATCGTAAGCCTCCCGCAGTTTCTCGTTCCCCTCAATGGACCTCGGCGTTTCCACACCTCCGCAGAACAGTGTCCCGGCAAGACGGCTCTTAGGATAGCAGTCGATCCAGCCCGTCAACCCGGCCTCAGCCCGTGCCGACACCCCTTCCGCATCCTCAGCCGCAGTGGAAAGCATATAGACATCCCGGAACTTGTAGTCAAGAGAATACATAGCGTTCATCCTGTCGATCAGCACCTTCATCTGTCCGCTCATCTCGTAGTAATAGATCGGAGTGGCCCAGCAGACCACATCGGCCTCCAACACCTTCCGCATTATCGCGTCGGTGTCATCCTCAATCACGCAGCGCCCCAGTTTCTGGCAGGCAAGACACCCCCGGCAAAACTCGATCCGCTTCCCCGCAAGAGAAATCTTCTCGACCTCGTTCCCGGCTTCCCTTGCCCCCTCGATGAACTTATCCGCAAGTATGTCGCTGTTCGACCCCACCCGCAGACTTGTTGAGATCACGATAACTTTTTTCATATTCTTTGATTCTTTTGGTTGATTCTTTACCGCAAAGATATCACTTACTTCTCAATCCCACGCTATCCCGATTACCTTTTCAGTTACCCCAATTACCGCCCGACGATGAATATTCTGAAAAACTTCATCACGGCGCTTTGCGTCCTGCCTTTCCTCCAAGCCGCTGCGCTCCATACACACGCTCCGATTTTTCCGTGGCGGACAACACGCTGATTATCAGTCAAAAGCGCCTTGTCCTGGTCTGAAATTCGAGACCAGGACAAGGCTTAAAACATTCATTCTGCGTGACTTAAGTGCCACGGCTATTGTGTGACAGCATGTGTCGTCCCGCATAAGATCCACTTTATATCAGTGACAACGAATGATTTTGTTTCATACACAAAAATATTTTGCAGTAATTCTGACTGTTTGTATTTTTGTCAAATCATTATTTGATTTTTTATTCTGCTTATGAAAAAGGCCATTATCTCTTTTACAACTTTTTTGATTGCCTTCTCTACCACTTGGGGGCAAACACAGCTTAATCTTGAAGTCAACGTTAAATCCGGAGCATTCAAGGCTGACGTTTCAAAGGGAGACGCAATCATCACCAATGTTTTCTATTCACTTGATTCGCCAACTTTCAGGCCAGCGAACACATCCAGAGCCACGAACACATATATAATTGAAGGCAAACAGAAAAATAAGGACTTTCAGATTGTTTGCAGAGAATTGCCAGGGAAATTTTGTATGGAACCCAAGAGTTCTTCTCTTCAGGATTATTGGGATGTACGAAACCTTATGTCATTAAGCAGCCTGTCAAAACTTAATGACCTATATTCCATAAGAACCAGTATGGAGGAGGATGCAATGTCCTACATATCATCATTAGGTCAGTGCGGGCTTCTTTTCGACGATCCTTATTTGGAATCATATCTATATTCAATCATATCAAAACTTGCACCCAGACATAGGGTTGATGGTTTCCCATTTAATTTAAGCCTTGCTATCGTGAGAGATGACTCGATGAACGCCTGCGTATTCCCCAATGGTACAATTATGATCAACACTGGGTTGCTGGCTAACATCCACACGGAAGACGAGTTAGTTGCTGTTTTAGCGCACGAGATAGGGCATTTTGCATCCAATCACGCCCTTGTAAACATCCAAAAGGCTATGCAACGGAAACAACGAGCGGAAATATTCGGAGCCATAGCAACAGCTATGGCTGCCACAGCGGAAATCACGGCTGCAAGCAACGGATACTATGCAGACGGATCATTGACATTCGGAACAGCCATTCTATCAAACGCTATTGCTGCGGATGTGGCTTCAAACCTTGGCCTTAAATTCAATCGAGAGCAGGAAGAGGATGCCGATGATATGGCCATACGCGCACTTGAACTTTTAGGATATGATAAAAATGCCTGCGCTACCTTGTTCAAAAGAATGACAGAAGTTTATAATGAGGAAGGGAACTGGGCTGCCTACTATCTGGCAGAAGACCATCCAAGCCTTAAAGACAGGATCAAAAAATGTGGTACTCCAGACTTGAGACGCGACAAAGATTTCGAAAGGAAAGTATCATTTGCAGTCACTAATGCGGCTATCACAAAATTTAATATTGGACGATTTGAACAGGCTCATAAATTTGTAAACCAAAATATTGAAAACAATGTCGCGACTGACGATGATTATCTGTTAAAGGCGTGCTGCCTTCTTAATTTACAAGACTCTCAAAGCAGCAATCAAGAGGCTTTGTCATTGATTCGCAAAGCTAAAGAAATCAACCCTGAGAATATTAATATTGTAAAAACAGAAATCATCGCCACTATCCGTAATGGATTACAGACTGAAACACAATCATTATTGGATAATTACATTGACAATATGAAGTCAGTGCTTGATTCAATTGATATTGATTCCCAGAGACGAAACTACTTTAACGGAGAATTAGAGTGGGCAAGAAGGATGAAAATCAAGGTTCTGACATTGAAATAATGATGTCATTGCAGTCTAAGGAAGCAAACTGACTGATGGCTGTGCCGTTTCTGATTTCTTGCGACGGACATCATCATAACACATCATATAATAAATAAAAATCACTATCTTTGCATAACTAATTAATGGTTATGTTATGGCAAAGTCAACGATGGGCACAAAGTTGCCTCGAAAACTTGAAGAGAAGATGAGAATTGTCGGTGAGCAGATTAAGCTGGCTCGCCTACGCCGTGACCTTAGTGTGGCGCAAGTCGCGGAACGCGCTACCTGCTCTCCGCTTACCATAGCGAGAATCGAAAAGGGAACGCCCACCGTGGCCATCGGAATATACCTGCGTGTGCTTTACGCACTCCAATTGGATGATGACATTTTGTTGATCGCTAAGGAGGATGCCCTTGGACGGCAGTTGCAAGATCTTGCTTTGACCAATCGCCAACGCGCTTCAAAAAAAATATAAAATATGAGAAATTTGTTGGTATATGCCGATTTTGATTGGCTGGACTCACCTCAGTTGGTAGGATCCCTTAATTATGAATCATTGAGAGGCAATGATTCTTACGGATTCTCTTTTGACAGAGATTGGATCAAAAAATACGGAGGATTGTTTCTGAGTGAGGATCTGAACAACTTTTTAGGTTGGCAATATACCAAACCTGACAGAGACATCTTCGGCTGTTTCGCCGATGCTCTACCTGACAGATGGGGGCGTACCCTACTGAAGCGTCGTGAACAGATAGAGGCTACGGAAGAAAAACGCCCTGTCAGAAGATTGAGTTCATTCGATTACCTTATGGGGATAGATGACTATAGCAGGATGGGCGGATTTCGATTCAAAGAGAAATCCGAGGGGAAGTTTATATGCACTGAAAAGAATCTGTCGATTCCCCCCCTGGCAAGCATACGAGACTTGATCTTTGCAAGTCAGGAGATAGAGGAAAGCGAGGAAAAGAATGAACTGCCTGACAGGAAATGGATCAATCAACTCATCCGGCCTGGGACATCCTTAGGTGGAGCCCGTCCAAAAGCCGGAGTCGTAGATGAGCGCAACGTACTGCACGTGGCTAAGTTTCCTTCTCGTAAAGACGATTACGACGTGGCACTTTGGGAACATCTATGTCATCTCTGGCCGCAAAGGCCGGCATTAATTCAGCAGAGACAAGGATTCTTAGTGCCGGAGGAAAATATCACACCTTATTATCAAGACGTTTTGACCGAACGGCGGATGGCCGGCGAGTTCATTTCGCATCAGCTATGACATTATTAGGTTTGACGGATGGTTGTAATGCCGAAACCGGCAATGGATATCTTGACATAGTTGATTTCATTGTGCAGAACTGTTGCGATGTGGAAGCCAACCTACGGGAACTGTACCGCCGTGTCGCGTTTAATATTTGCGTGGGCAACAGCGATGATCATTTCCGCAATCACGGTTTCCTGCTAACAAAACGTGGATGGACACTTGCACCAGCTTACGACATCAATCCCACAACCAGCGAATATCAGAGCCTTCTTATCACAGATTCTTCAAACGAGGCTAATCTTAACCTTCTTTTTAATGCCTCAGATAATTATATGATTAGAAAAACAGACACCAAGAAGATTATCAATGAAGTGACAGCCGCAGTGAATGATTGGAAAAAGATAGCCGCAGAATTGGGTGTGACTCAAAGAGAATATTCATTGTTTGAAGGAAGACTCGGAACAAAAATACTATGAGAGTTCCTTATCGCAAAGACATAGACACCGGATAGCATCGCTTGGAGGATGCGGTGAAAGTTACTAATTTCGCGGCCGGAAGAGAGGTCGATATATTCGGCCGGAAAAGAACATTGAGATATTCAGGCTGGAAGAGAATATTCAGGCCGGAAGAGAGGTTGGCATATTCAGAAACGGCATATTCAGAGATGGCGAAGGAGTGGAACATCTATGCGGATTGGAATCCGTGGCACGGGTGCACCAAGATCAGTTCTGGGTGTCGGTTCTGCTATGTCTATCGCCAGGACGAGATGTATGGAAGCGAAATCGCCAGCAGCCTCGCGCGCAAGACGTTGGCTTTCAATCTGCCGGTCAAGCGGGGGCGGGACAGGAACTACAAGATTCCGTCCGGGAAGTTGGTGCTGACGTGCTTTACATCAGACTTTCTTCTGAAGGACGCTGACCAATGGAGGCCGGAATGCTGGGAGATGATGAGGCTGCGGAGCGACTGCCTTTTCTACTTCTTCACGAAGAGGATAGACAGGTTGACAGAGTGCCTGCCGCCTGACTGGGGCGACGGCTACGACAATGTCATCATCGGCTGCACGGTGGAGAACCAGGCGATGGCAGAGTACCGTCTTCCGATCTTCAAGTCTCTGCCTATCAAGCACAAGACGATTGTCGTGGCTCCTATGTTAGAGCGGATGGACATTTCCGGATGGCTGGACTCCTCGATCGAAGAGGTCGGGGTCAGCGGAGAGTCAGGAGTCGGAGCGAGACCCTGCGACTATTCCTGGATTCTGGATCTCCGGGCGCAGTGCGTCGCCAAAGGAGTCGCGTTCCGATTCCATCAGACTGGGGCTTACTTCATCAAGGATGGCAGGATGTACCGCATCCCGCGCCGCCACCAGCTGAGCCAGGCCCACAAAGCCGGAATCGACTTCGGGGTCAATGAATATTACGCCCCAGGCAAGTCCTGGAACATCTGGGAAGAGTCGGACTATCAATATCGCCGGTGGTGATGAAATTATGGCCTTCACCCGACAAGCGACTGAAGGCCATATCAAAGGCGGGGCTATCCGCAGTAGAAGTACTTTTCGACAAGAGCCTTCACCTTCTCCTGGTCTTTCTCCGCCTCGACGAGCATTCCTTTGTCACCGAATGATTTGAGGGAGCGGATGATGCCGTCCGTCATTCTCGGCGGGAAGACATTGTCCTTCTCGAACACGGAGCGGACTTTCTCAAGGGCTTCCGCCGACTCTTCGCAACTGCCTGGCAACTCGGCGAAGTCTTTCGAGCCTTTCGTGTGGATGTTCAGCCCGGCATAAGTCCTTTCGGTAAGCCGGAGCGCCTCGTCTTCAGGCATTTCCAGTCCGTACTTGCAAGCCACACAGAGTCCCGCCATCAACTGGTATATGTCAGCGGAACTGTCCGGGGAGCGCATTTCGAATGTCTGCTTGTTCGAGGCGTCGGACACGATGTAGCCGTCGGATGTCTTGTACGTTTCCTCAAGTGGGTTGGCGTCGGCGCACATATCCACTCCGGTTGACCAGCCGAGAGGCACTCTCACGAGGGCGGAGCGGTTGCAGTCCCCCCAGCAGATGTTGGTCGGAGCCTCCTGATGAGGCACAAGACGGAAGTATGAGGCAGGGTTCTTGTTGCCGAATGCGGTGATGGCCGGAGCGAGTTCCATAAGTCCGGCGATGGCTCTGCGGGCGATCTTGGAGAGTTTCCCGTCCTCTGTCATACAGCTGTGACCGTCCTTCATCATACGCATATGTATATGGAGTCCGGAGCCGGCCTCGCCGACGATGATTTTCGGGGCGAAAGTGACATCCAACCCGTATGCATAGCCCAACGTCCTTATCACCCATTTCGCAAGGAGTATCTGGTCCGCGGCGGTCTCTATCGGACACGGAAGGAATTCCACCTCGTTCTGCTCATACGTCCTGCCGTCCCTGGTAAAGTTCCCGACTTCGCTGTGGCCGTATTTAATCTGGCCGCCGGTCTGCGCTATGAATGACATACATTCCGAGCGGAAGTCATTGAGTTTGGCGAATGGCCCGGACTCGTGGTATCCTTTTTGGTCCGTTCCGGGGAAGAGTTCATCTTCGTCGGTGATGACGTAGTACTCAAGCTCTCCCATTGCGTCGAACGTCATTCCGGTGGATCTCTTGAATTCACGAGCGGCCTTCAGCACGGCCTGGTACGGGTCGCATTCGAACGGACGGCCGTCCTTGTCATAGAATGAGCAAAGGAGGTCGAGTGTCGGGATCTCGGCGAACGGATCGACGAACGCTGTCCGGAAGCGGGGTATCACATAGAGGTCGCTGCTGCCGGGTTCTACGAATGAAGGAAAGAGGCTGGAGCCATCCACACGCTCGCCCTGGCTGAGGATGGTTTCCAGATAGTCCTGGCTGTTTATGATGAAGTTCAATGTCTTTATCCTTCCGTCTTCGGCTGGATACATAAAGTTCACCATCTTGATTCCGTAGGAGCGGACAAAATCGACGATGTCCACCTTGGTGAATGTTTCCGGTGATTTACGCAGATGTGCCGCTACTATGTTCGGCGACATTTCGAGTTTCTTGTCAGTCATAATTCCTGTTTTTATGCCGTCCCGTCCGCCCCCGGTTGATTCCGGAAGCGCCCAGGCCGTATAGTGTTATTAATATTCACAAAACTAATAATTATTCTTCAAAACAGAAAGCGGACTGACAGAAAAATCTCATCTTCAGCGTGACGCTCCGCCACCCAAGCTTAATTGAAAATAGAATCTTCAGGTCCTGAGACAGCCGGCGGTTATTTTCCGTAAAACGGGTAGCTTCTTCCATAAAAGGGGTACGTTTAGATTTGTGGGGACAACTAAATTTGCAGTCAGAAAAACATATTCAGATTATGGACAGAAGAGTATTCTTGAAAAGGTCTTCGATGACGGCTTTGTCGGCCGCTGTCGGTTTGTCCGGATTGTCAAAGGCGTTCGCCGGATCCCACGAGCAATCAGGGCATGATGATTCAAATGTCGCCGATCCGTCCAAGGGAAAGGAATATAGGAACCTTGGCGGAATGGTTGTCTCCCCTATCGGCCTGGGGTGCCTGCCTATGGTGGGATACTATGGCGGGAAATATGACAAAAAGGACATGATCGCCCTTATCCGTCACGCCTATGACAAGGGGGTGACACTGTTCGACACCGCTGAGGTCTATGGGCCTTACACAAGCGAGGAATGGGTCGGAGAGGCTTTGCAGCCGTTCCGGGACAAGGTCAAGATCGAGACCAAGTTCGGATTCGGCGTGGAGGAAGGTCAGAACACCGCACTTAACAGCCGTCCCGATCATATTCGCAGGGCCGTCGAAGGGTCGCTGAGAAGACTGCGCACCGACCACATCGACCTTTTGTACCAGCATCGTGTGGATCCGGAAGTTCCGATGGAGGATGTGGCAGGAACCGTCAAGGAACTGATGCAGGAAGGCAAGGTGCTGCATTGGGGACTGTCGGAGGCCAGCGCGCGCTCAATCCGCCGCGCCCACGCTGTTTGCCCTGTCTCCGCAGTGCAGAGTGAATATGCCATCTGGTGGCGCGAGCCTGAGACGAAGATATTCCCTACCATTGAGGAATTGGGCATCGGTTTCGTTCCTTATTGTCCGCTTGGCCGGGCGTTTCTGACCGGCGTGATTGACGAGAACAGCAGATTCCAGAAAGGAGACAGAAGGTGGAATCTTCCGCAGTTCACTCCGGAGGCTCTGATGCACAATATGCCGCTCGTCCATCTTGTACGCAAATGGGCTGAGATCAAAGGCGTCACTCCGGCGCAGTTCGCTTTGGTGTGGATGCTCTCCCGCAAGCCTTGGATTGTCCCGATTCCGGGAACGACCAATCCGGATCATCTTGACGACTTTCTCGGAGCCTGGTCTGTGCGGTTGACTCCGTACGAAATGGAAAGCTTTGACAAGGAATATGCCGGGATCGACCTGATGGGACACCGCGCTGATCCATTCACGGAGAGCCAGATCGACAAGTAAAGCAATGACAAATTAAATCTATGAATATGAAAAAGATACTGCTTCCGCTGCTTTGCGCGGCGTTCATCACGACCGGATTCTGCGCATGCTCACCGAATGACGATCCGGTAGAAGACCCATCAACAGAGAATCCTGACAACCCAGACCAACCTGATAATCCGACCCCGGATCCCGATCCTACGCCAGACCCCGACCCGGATCCAAAGCCTGATCCTGAGCCGTCAAGAGGGAAGACACTCATAGCCTACTACAGCTACACAAACAACACAAGCACCATAGTGAGCGATCTCCGCACTCAGATCGAGGCTGATGTAATAAAGGTGGAGCCGGCCGAGAAAGGGCTTGACTACGCAGCCAACAACTATGCGATAGGCAGCGCCCAGATCCAGGCGATCAGGAACAATCCCAACGACGCGTCGTCCTATCCGGCGATCGATCCGGTGGACATAGATCTCAAGCAATATGGCACGGTAATAGTCGCGGCTCCTCTTTGGTGGAGCAATATGGCGGCGCCTATGCAGTCGTTCCTGTTCAAATACGGCCCGGAGATGGCCGGAAAGAAGATCGGTCTGATCGTGTCGAGCGCCAGCAGCGGGATCACCGGCGTCGAGTCCGACGCGAAGAGGCTTATCCCAAGCGGGGACTTCCTTACTCCAAGCCTGTGGATCCGCTCGTCCCAGACTTCCAACTGCCACTCATTGAACGCCGAGTGGTTGAAGAAGACCGGTATCGTTCCGGCCTCATAGCCGCGAAATGTTCGAACTCTAAACGGTTATATTCAGGTACTTACTTTCTGAAAGCGGAGGGTGTGACACCCTCGTGCTGCTTGAACCATCTCACGAAAAACGAAGGGTTCGGAAAGTTCAGCTTGTAACTTACTTCCTTGATTGTCAGCGAAGGGTCCGCCAAAAGACTCTTCGCTACATTCATTGTGGCCTTGGTGATGATCTCCAACGCCCCCATTCCGGTACGCTCTTTTATTAGAGTCGAGAAGTATCTGGTGCTAAGGCACTGCTCCTTGGCGTAGAACTGAACCTGACGATTCTCAAAGATATGGTCCTTGAGTGAGAACAGAAAGGTTAGCAGAACGTCGTCCTTCTTGTCGGACACTGTCTTGGTGTCCTTGTACTTTCCTTTGTAAATCCCCGCTATCTCGTAACACAAGGCATTCCATAGTGTCACCAACGGCAGGCTGTCGGTGTCTCCATCCAACAGCCTTTTCTGAATGATGTTCCCTATCTCGTCAATCTTCTCCATCTCCTCAGCGGTCAGGCTGATGCAAGGCTGGGACAGGATACTGATTCCGTGCGGAGCATCCACTGTCTTAGAGGCGATTCTCATCACCTCCTCCATATCCGTTATTCCTATAGTCCCCCTTATGTCCCGGGAATAGCTTTTTATAAAGACCATAGCCTCAAGGGGATAGACAATCATATCATTAGGCTTCATCGTGTAGAAACCCTTCCTGTCACCTATTGTCAATGTTCCTTGCCGACAAATAAAGAATCCGCTTTTGGGCAGATGAAGGAAGTCCCCTATCCCGTCGAAGTCATCAATTGTTATTTCCTTCAATCCCCACTGCGGAAGATTGTCGAAGGTGTATTTTATCTTAGAGTTCATTCTTTAGCGCAAAAACACTTGATCAACCGTACAAAAATAACATTAATTTGGGCGACACCAAGGTCTTTTCAGCCTAAATAATGCAAAAATAGTACAAATTGGACATTTTAGCCACCATATCGCCCTTTCCCGCATATTCATTACGCTATACCTTTGCACCCGAAAATTAATTATAAAAAAATAAAATGATGAAAGACTTATTCAGAAACGTCGCGGTCATAGCCTTGTTAGCCTTGACGTTAACAAGCTGCGACAAGGATCCGGTCAAGGATTTTGAGGGGCGCTACTCCTACAAGATCAGCGGTAAAGTTGTTCTGCTTCCAACAGCCTATGTCAATGCCACCGATGAGGAAAAGCAGATGATGGAAGCGGCAGGCGGAAAGATTGAGAAGACGATCGTGGCACTGTACCCAGAGCAGGGACAGATGCATTTGGACATCAAGGATAAGGGCCAGGACTTAATGGTGATGACGTTGAATGACATCACTGGCAATGTCTGCTCGGCTGAGGTAACGATCGAGGATGACACGGTCACCGTAATGGAGGGTGCCGAGAAGTCAGCGACATTGACCGACGGCTCAGACAAGATAGGAGGAGGCTTTGTGAGCTGGACAGGGAAAGGTGTCCGCTACGGCGGACAACTGATATTCAAAATTGAATATCAAGGGAATATGACTGTCCAGGGCAACGCGATGACAATCGTCGGGAGCAGCGTTGAATGCGTGGCTGTAAAGAACTGACAGGAGGCTGAGAGATGAGACAGTATATTCATTATGCTTTGGCGCTTGCGCTTTGCCCGGTTGTTTTTCTTTCGTGCGATGAAGTCGCCAGACCTGGCAGGAAAACCGTAGCGACGGATTCGGTGAGTGTCAATGTGACGCGTATAGAAGTCGCGCCGGATGTTTGCGGAAGAACCTACGTCGGAAGGGTGGAGGCTTCGCAGAACACCGTGGTGAGCAGCCAGACTTCAGGAACGGTCGAGAGCATCAATGTCAAGAAAGGCCGCAGGGTCAAGGCCGGAGAGGTGATCGCGGTCGTGAAGTCACAGAACACCGAGTCGGCCTATGCAATGGCTAAGGCCACTTTGGAGCAGGCCCGGGACGGCTACGACAGGATGATGCAGGTCTATCCGAAAGGCGGTGTGACCGAGGTTCAGAGGATGGAGGTCACGACCCAGCTGCACAAGGCCGAGGCCTCGTTCGAGGCGGCCGAGTCAGCGTTGGAGAAGTGCCGGATCAAGGCTCCATATTCAGGAGTGGTGGATGAGATATTCATAGAGCAAGGAGTTGAGGTAGCGCTTATGGCTCCGGTAGCCAGAGTGCTGAACGTCAGCAACGTGGAGATTCATTTCCCGGTTCCGGAAAATGAGATCGCGGAGGTCGCGCTCGGTGAGGAGTCCTCTGTCGAGATTCCCGCCGCAGACAAGACAATCAAAGCGAATCTGACAGTGAAAGGGGTAGATGCCTCCCCTCTCGCCCACACCTACGACTGCGTCCTCGTTCCGAGTGAGTCCTGTCCTGAGATCCTTCCGGGAATGGTCTGCAAGGTTCGCCTCGCCAATGACCGCGGCAACAAGATAATCATCCCGATGCGTTCGGTTATGACCGACAACAGCGGACGCTATGTCTGGTGCGCCGACAATGATGGGGTGATCTCTAAAAAGAGGATTGTCTGCGGTGGTTTCGCCGGAGACGGGGTCATTGTCACCGAGGGATTGGCCGAGGGTGATCTGCTGGTTGTGGAAGGCCAGAGAAAGATCTCTTCCGGAATGAAGGTCAAAATCAAACAATTGTAATGATGGAAAGACCTGGAGGAATAGCCGGGATGGTCGGATGGGCCATCAGCCGGAAAAACATAGTGTATGTCATCGTGGCCGCCCTGTGTGTTGTGGGAGTGGTCGGACTCACGAAAATGAACAAGGACGAGTTCCCTTCGTTCACCATCAAGCAAGGCGTGGTCGTCGGGGTGTATCCCGGAGCGGACGCCAAGCAGGTCGAGGAACGCCTGACCAAACAGTTGGAGGAGATACTCTTCACTGTGCCGGAGATCAGCAGAGACGACCTCCGGAGCATCAGCAAGGACGGAATGTGCTACATCTATGCGGATCTTACCTGCAAGGTGTCCGAGAAGAACGAGGTTTGGACAAGAATCAAACAGAAGATAAGCGAGCAAAAGCCTTTCCTCCCCGCCGGTGTCGCGGCCGTGATGGTTCTCGACGACTTCAACTCGCTCTCGTCGCTGATGATAGCGCTGGAGTCCGAGGACAAAGGCTACTCCGAGCTTCATTCCTACGCCGAAGAACTTTGCACGGATCTCAGGAGGATTCCTGAACTGGCGAAAGTCCAGGTTCTCGGAGAGCAGGACGAGGAGATTGCCATCACTGTCGATAGGGAGAAGCTCTCAGCCTACGGAATAAGCCCGGCTGCGCTTTCTTTCAGCTGGATGGGATCCTCGATTCCGATTTCCGGAGGCACCTACGAAAGTGCGGCGTCCACCGCTCCTGTCCACGTCTATGGGAACATCGGAGCTGAGAACGAGATAGCGGAGAAGATCGTCTATGCCGACCCTGACGGCAACATCATAAGGCTCAAGGACATAGCGACAATCACCAGGCGGAGCGCCGATCCTGATGAATATGTCGACTACAACGGTCACTCCTGCCTTGTCCTTTCTGTGGAGATGAGACCGGACAACAACATTGTCGCTTTCGGCAAGGAAGTGGACAAGGTTCTGAAGTCGTTCGAGTCAGATCTCCCGGACAGCGTGACACTGACCAAAATCACAGACCAGCCGAAGATCGTGAACGAGTCCATTCTCTCGTTCCTGAGGGACATCCTGCTTTCGATGGCCATCGTGATCTTGGTGATGCTGACACTGTTCCCGATGAAGTCCGCCCTCATCGCCGGATCAGGAGTCCCGATCTGCATCGCCATCACAATCGCGATTATGTACGTCTGCGGGATGGATCTGAACACTGTGACGCTCGCCGCCTTGATCGTTGTCCTCGGTATGATTGTCGATAACTCGATCATCACGATGGACGGGTATATGGGCAAGCTGAATGGCTCAGCAAGCCGTCCAGACGCCGCCAAGGCAAGTCTAAAGGAACTTTTCGCCCCGACATTCGCAGCCACACTCGCGATCAGCGCGATGATGTTCCCGATCAAATTCCTCATCACCGGCTATCTCGGAGAGTTCGTCAAGCTCTTCCCGTGGGTCATCGCCATAGCGATGTTCGTGTCTCTGATCTACGCCGTAACCGTTGTACCATCGCTTGAAGTAAAGTACATAACCTCAGCTAAATCAGAGGGTGACGGATTGGTCGCCAGATTGCAGAACAAATTTTTCTCCGCCCTTGAGGGAGGCTATGCGAAACTTGAGGTGTCCTGCTTCAAACACCCTGTAGTCACAATCTCGACCGGGGTTCTGTCAGTCGCTCTCGCTTTCTTCCTCCTCAGCAGACTCAACATCCAAATGATGCCGAAGGCCGCCCGAGATTTCTTCGCGATCGAGCTTGAGGTAGATGGCGGCAAAGGGCTGGACAGGACAAAGGAAGTCTCCGATTCACTTCAGAGGATGTTGCTGAAGGACAATAGGGTGACCAGCGTCACCTCGTTCATCGGAACAGGCGCTCCACGTTTCTCCGGGACTTACGCTCCTGTGACTCCGGACAAAACCGTCGCCCAGCTGATAGTCAACACCGGTGGAGCCAAAGACACAGAGAACCTTATCAAGGAATATGAGAACAAGCGCGAGTATCTCTTCCCCGATGCCGTCATCCGCTACAAGCAGATGGACTATCAGGATGTGGAGGCTCCGATTGTGATCACCCTCAAAGGAGAGGACAGGGACGAACTGCTTGAAACGGCGGACAGCATCCGGAAATATATGTTCACAATGAGCGACGAGCTCAAGTGGATACATTCGAGCGCCGACAACATCCAACCGTCTGTCGGAATCAGAATCGATGACACGGAAGCGTCACGGCTCGGAGTTGACAAGACACTTCTCAGCCTGTCACTTTCCGGAATATTCAATGGTCAGAACCTCGGCACAATCTGGGAGGACGACGATGCCATCGGCGTGAACCTCTACACGGAAGGCATTGATTCAGAGATGGATTACAGCAGGATCGGCGACCAGATGATCTCCACCGGAGTACCGGGCGTGAGCGTCCCTCTGAGGCAGATAGCCTCCGTCGAGCCGGAATGGAGCAGCCGCCAGCTGGAACGGAGAGGCGGCGAGAAGACCGTCAGCATCTTCGCGGATATGAAATACGGAAAGAGCCAACCTCAGGCGATGAATAAGATCAGCGCTTACATCGACTCCAACGTCAGACCATCCCTGCCGGACGACATCACCATTGAATACGGCGGACTTTCCAAGACGAACAAGAAGCTCGCCCCGGAGATCACCTGGTCACTGATAGCGGCGGTCTTGATCCTGCTCGTGTTTATGATCTTCCACTTCAAGAAAGTCTCCTTGTCCGTGCTGACACTGACGATGAGTCTCCTCTGCCTGTTCGGAGCCTTCCTCGGCCTGTGGCTCTTCAATCTCGACTTCGGCCTCACGGCTGTTCTCGGAATCGTCAGCCTGATAGGAATCATAGTCAGGAACGGAATCGTACTTTACGAATATGCCGAAGAGCTCCGGTTCACAGACGGGCTGGATGTCAAGACAGCGGCTATGCAGGCAGGTGCGAGAAGAATGAAACCGATCTTCCTAACGTCCTGCACGACAGCCCTCGGTGTCGTCCCGATGGTCGTCGGCGGCGATCTACTTTGGCAGCCGATGGGAGTGGTAATCTGCTTCGGAATTGTATTCTCCATCCTTTTGATCGTGCTGATAATGCCTGTCTCCTACTGGCTTGTGTTCAAAAACCAGAAAACGGAAGCCGGAAAAGAGAAAGGCCTGAATTTAGAATCAAGATAAAATGAAGAAAATGAATATATTATGCCTCGCCGCATTGCTCTTGCCTGTTTGCCTTACGGCTCAGGAAAAAGCAAGCCTTACTCTTGAGCGGTGCAAGGCGATGGCCACCGAGAACAATGTGGACGTCAAGAACGCCGCCCTTGACATCAACTCCGCCCAGAGCCTGAGGAAAGAGGCGTTCACGGAGTATTTCCCTACCGTCTCACTGAACGGCTTTGGCTACCACGCTTTCAACCCGCTGGTAAATGTGGGTCTGAAAGATGTGCTTGGAAATTCTGACGCTGCTCAGAACCTCATCGACCAGATAGAGGCCTCGGCCTCCCTGTACGGAATCGGCACGTCGGTCTCATTCTTGGACTATGGCTATAACGCGTCCGTGAGCCTCACTCAACCGGTGTTCGCCGGAGGCCGGATCGTGAACGGCAACAGACTCGCCTCGGTCAACCAAAAGGCGGCGTTACTGAAACAATCCACGACATCCAAAGAGAAGGCGCTGGAAGTTGAGCAGAAGTACTGGAATGTGGTTTCTCTTGAGGAGAAGGAGCTTACGGTCGAGAAGGCCTTGCTGACGCTTGACACCTTGCGCCGGGACGCCCGAAACGCCTGCCTTGCCGGTCTGGTGCTGGACACGGACACAATAAAGGTCAGCCTGGAGCGCAACCGCCTTCTTTCATCGCAAAGCAGGCTGAGAAGCGGAATCAGGCTCGCCAAGATGGATCTCTTCAACGCGGTAGGGTTGGAATATTCATACCTTTCCTCCGTCGCCGACGCGTCGAGGCCATTCATTGATGACATCTCGCTGACAGACAGACCTTCCGACTTGCAAAGTCCTGAATATTACTGGAAGGATGAGGAAAGCGCCGCCAGCGGCAGCGAGGAGAGCAGGCTTCTGTCGCTGAATGTCGAATCGGCGAGGCTTCAGAAAAAGATGGCTCTTGGCGAGGCTCTTCCGCAAGTCGGGATCGGAGCGGGCTATGGCTACGGCCGGGTCATCGGAGACAACGCCAGATGGAACGGTGCGGTCTATGTGAGCGTCAAGATCCCGCTGACTGACTATTGGAAGACCTCGCACAAGATCAGCAGGCTTGACAACGAGGCTCGCAAGGCCGAGAACCAGCAGGCCTATCTGACGGATCAGATTGTCCTCCAGATCCGTAGCCTTTGGGAAGACCTGACCTGCGCCTACGACAAGGTCTCCATAGCGGAGCAGAATGTGGAACTTTCGGAGATCACCGAATCCAGGATGCTGGACCGCTACAATTCCGGTCAGGCCACCATCTCCGATGTGCTTACCGCCCAGACCGACCTTCGCTCAGCCAAGGACGATCTGACAGACGCCCGCATCGCCTACCTCAACGCCCTCTCCGCCTACCGTTCGCACACGTCAGCGCCGTTGTGCGAAGAGCGTAAACCGTAAGATAAGGAGAATCAACATAACACAAAAGCGTGCTGGGATGTTTGCCCCGGCACGCTTTTATAATTAACCGAATCACAATCACTTACATTTCACGGATTGACTGAGGCGCTGTGGGTTATTATATTCCAGAGTTATGCGAACATTCATATTCATCAAGAGCGGCCGCCATCAGGTCGCGGCCTTTTGCGGCTATTTCCTCGCCTTTGGCGTAGTCGGGGATCGGGCCGTAGGAGTCGAAGTTCATTTTCACGAGCACATCAGGACGGTAGAGCTGGATGGCCTGTCTTGCGATGGTATGATTCATCAGGGAGAATGTCCTCGTCAGGATTGAATAGTAGTTGTCCCCCATCGGGACTTTATCAGCCTGGGCGTGCCGTTCTATCACTTTGGTCCTGCGGCCGATGACACGCATCTCCTTGTAGGTCCGCTGGGCCTCGTCGCCAAGCATCCTCACACGGTCGATCAGGGACACACCCTTTCTTGAGGCCAGATCTCCTATCGCGTCCAAAGCCCCGGACATCAGTTCGGAATCCTCCTCCCGGACCTCGTCCAGTCTCTTCAGATAGTTCGCTATCCTCTCTGAGTCAATCTGATTCACATCGAAAGCCACAAGAATGTCGTGACCGTTCCTAACGGCCAGACTGAGCGGCATCGTGTTGACGATTCCTCCATCGACCAAAGTGTGGTAGCCGTACTTGACGGGGCGGAACAAGGACGGAATGGAAATCGAAGCCCTTATGGCGTCGAACAACTTACCCTCCTTGAAGACAACCTCCTCGCCGGTGTAAAGGTCAGTAGCCACCGCCCTGTAAGGAATAGGCAAGTCCTCGATACGCACATCAGGCACCACTTTCTTGATGGCCGAGATCACCTTGTCCCCTTTCACTAAATAACTTTTGCTGATCGAGACATCGAGCAAAGAAAGAAGTTTGCTGTTGTCAA
Organism: uncultured Muribaculaceae bacterium; assembly: GCA_964479325.1. GTDB lineage: Bacteria > Bacteroidota > Bacteroidia > Bacteroidales > UBA932 > Cryptobacteroides. The sequence continues at coordinate 387 of CAYZKZ010000008.1, read as the reverse complement.
GGTTGAAGAGCCAGTCCTTGAACCTGTCCAGACCTCCGGCGGCATAGACCCCGCCGACCAGAGAGCCGATGGAGCACCCGGTTACTGAGGTGATGTTATAGCCTCTCCTTTCCAATTCCTCAATGGCTCCGATGTAGGCGAATCCCCTCGGACCGCCGCTCGAAAGCACCAACGCGACATCCTTTGTCATAAAGCAAAAAAAATTTCCGGGGATAAAGATAGGAATATTACAGGAATCGGCAAAACTGACGTAAATTGTTTTATCTCAGTCGGTAAGGTACAACAACCAAAAATCTTTTCTATCTTCGCGGCCGGTTAGTTAGATATTTATGAATACCTGTTGGTTGAATTAAATTAGTGAATATTTTATCTGTCCAATCGGACGAT
>CAYZKZ010000007.1:0-58504 GCA_964479325.1 uncultured Muribaculaceae bacterium | reverse complement strand
TGTCGATAAGTCCGGGAGGACGTTCATCGTGGAGATGCAGGCCTCGCCGGAGGACTGGTTCTTCGAGAGGTGTGTGTATTACGCCTCGGGTCTCTACCATCTGGAGCTGTCGGAGGGGGATGAGTATGACAGTCTGCGTCCGGTCTATGTCATATCCTTCCTGGACTACCGCCTGAGGCACAAGGACGAGTCGTTGTGGGACACCGACCGGTTCATCTCCTACTGGCGGTTCATCGAAAAACGCACGGGGGAGGTTGCGAATCAGACAATTAGTGTTATCTTTGTGGAGATGGCGCTGTTCACCAAGAGTGCGGAGGAGTGCGTGACGGAGTCCGACCGGTTGTTCTACATATTCAGGAACGGCGGCGGTTTCGAGCGTATTCCTGAATGGATCGAGGAGTCGGGCGGAGTGTCCCGTCGTCTCGCCGAGGCCTGCGAGGTGGCTGCGTTCAGCAAGGAGAAGAAACAACAATACGAGGATGAGAAGATGAACGAGAGAGACATCAGGGCGCAGCGGGCGTACGCTGTGCGCGAAGGCCGAGAGGAGGGCCGCAAGGAAGGCTTTGAGAAAGGACACGCCAAGGGGCACGCTGAAGGGCTTGCGGAAGGCCGGACGGAGGGGCTTGCGGAAGGTGAGGCTAAGGCCAACGCCCGTGTGGCAAAATCTATGCTTCGGGAGAATATGCCGATAGAGCAGATTACTCGTCTGACGGGACTGTCTGAGTCTGAGGTAAGGGCCTTATAACCATAGTCATAGCCAATTGATTCCCTCTATTTGACGCCGTTGCCCGTCAGCCTGTGCTTTATAGCCAGACTGACGGGCAATGACGATGTGGACGTATGTCCTGACAGAACTGTCAATTACTTCACTGTGATCACCTTGTACTTCGGCACGAGGACCTTCATTATGCACCAGCCGATGAGGTAGGCGGTGGCGCAGAAGCAGAAGATGATGAAGTAGCCGGCGGGCTTGCCGCTGAAGCCGAGGAAGGACAGGTTGACCTGCTCTGAATAGACAAAGAGTTCTCCGGCGACTTTCTGTAGAAACATCGAACCGAGACCTCCGGCCATTCCGCCGATTCCGGTGATTGTGGCGATGCTGGATTTAGGGAACATATCCCCGACTGTGGAGAAGATGTTGGCGGACCACGACTGGTGCGCGGCCGCTCCTATTCCTATCAGTATGACAGGAAACCAAGGCGAGATCTTTCCTAAAGGCTGTGCGAGCAGAACCACCAACGGTAGGAAAGCGAAGATCAGCATAGCCTTCATTCTGGCTGCGTACGGATCGAATGCCTGCCCGTTTCTCGTGGCCTTGTTGATGAATATGGTAGGGAGTTTTCCTCCGTAGATCGAAAGCATCGTGATTGCGTAGAGGGTGAATATGAGCGCCATACCCTTAGGATCGCTTGTCTTGATCCCGAATTGAGTGTTAAGGTACGAAGGTGTCCAGAAAAGGAAGAACCACCAGACTCCGTCAGTCATAAACTTGCCGACCGCGAACGCCCAGGTCTGCTTGAATTTCAGGCAGTCGAAGAATCCGAGTTTTTTGCTCGCTCCGTCAGCGGACTCTTTTGAGTCACTGTCAAGTTCCTTGTCCTGCTCGATGTAGGCCAGTTCCTCCTTGCTCACGTGCTTTGACGTCTCTGGCTTGTCGTAGAGGAAGACCCAGAATCCCATCCAGATGAAGCCGAGCGCTCCGATGATGATGAACGAGATCTCCCAGCCGAAATTCTTGGCGAGAACCGGGATGGTGAGCGGGGCGAACAGAGCCCCTATCGAGGCACCGGCGTTGAATATGGATGTGGCGAAAGCCCTGTCTTTCTTAGGAAAATATTCCGCAGTGGTCTTGATGGCGGCCGGGAAGTTGCCCGCCTCGCCGAGAGCCAGAATGCTTCTTGCCACCAAGAAGCAGTACATACTTATCGTAGAGATCAGCACGGCCGTGTCACCGGTCGCCTGCACCAGTTCGGCAGCGGTATGCAGTCCGACGATGTTCTCGGTCACGACTCCGCACAGGGCGTGGACGCACGCTCCCGCAGACCACACGCCGATTGACCAGAGGTAGCCTTTCTTTGTCCCCATCCAATCGACGAAACGTCCGGCGAACAGCATACAGATCGCATATATGATGGAAAACAGTGAGGTGATGGTGCCGTAGTGTGACTCGTTCCAGTGGAACTCCGGTTTGATGAACTCGTCCCAAGTCAGGGAAAGCACTTGTCTGTCAAGGTAATTCACGGCGGTGGCGACGAAAAGCATCGCACAGATCACCCATCTGAAATTGGTCTTAGTCTTAACTGCCATTTTTGTTTGTGGAAAATATATGTCTGCAAAGATAAATGTTTTTAGCGAATTTACAGCAGCGGGGCGAAGAGTCGCATAAGGCTCTCAAGGATGCGGGAGTACCACGGGCGTCTGGTCCACTCCTCCAAGGTCAGCTCGCGGCACTGGCGGAGGTCGTACAGGAATATTCCTTTATTCATCATCGCCGTCTGCTCATCGTAGATGTAGGAATTGACTTCGTAGTTTATGGCGAAGCTGCGGAAGTCCAGATTTGCCGAGCCGATGCTGGAGAGGTAGTCGTCGCAGACGAATGTCTTGGCGTGGATGAACTCTCCCTGACGTAGGAATATTCTTACGCCGGCCTGGAGCGCCTCTTCGTAGTAGGCTCTGTTGGCAGGGCGCATCAGAAGGTTGTCCGCCACTTCTGGGAGCATCAGCCGCACATCAACCCCGCAGAGGGCGGCTGTCTTCAGCGCGTCCATAACCGGCTCGGTCGGCACGAAGTACGGAGTCTGGAGATAGATGTATTTCTTCGCGTGTTGCAGCGCCCACTCATAGCTCAGCTGGAGGATCGGCAGCGGGCGGTCCGGCTCGTCCGGAACGATCTGGATCAGTTTGTCTTTCAGTGTCGGGTGGGCGGCCCGGAAGTCGATTTCCTCAGGGGGCGTGTTCGGCGCCTCGACAGGCTCGGCGACCGTCGTGTCAGATCCGGTCGTGGTCGCTGAGCTTGTCGAAGCGCCCGAAGCCATCGGGTAGTAATCAATCATCTTGCGGTCGATCGTGCCGCCACCGGTCAGCCAGGAATCAAGGAATATGTGCTGAAGGACCGCCACCGCATCCCCCGTGACGCGCAGGTGCGTGTCTCTCCACTGACGGAAATAGTGGTCGTTGATGTTCATCCCGCCCGTGTAGCCGATCCTGCCGTCAATCACCACGATCTTCCTGTGGTTGCGGTAGTTGAGCTTGGTCGCGAAGTCCAGCACGTGCATCCTCGGATTCGTGAATTTCACGACCTCCACCCCGGCTCTTCTCATATCATTATAGTAGGCCGAGGCGATCGGGAAATTGGCGATGTTCTCGTAAAGGAAACGTACCTTGACACCCTCCCTTGCCTTCTGCATCAGCAGCCGTTTGATGGCCTTGCTGCCCTTGTCGTTGCCGAAATGGAAATATTCAATGTGAATGGATTCCTTGGCCGCCTTGATGTCCTCGCAGAGCAACTCGAACTTGCGCTGCCCGCTGGTGATGACCTCGATGTCGTTGCCGGAAGTCACCGAAGGGTAGCCCTCGGCTCCCAAAAGTCTTGCCAAAGGCCTGTACTCCTCGCTGACCAGACTTTCGTTGCCGTGGCCGAACAGAATCCTGTTCAGCTCAGGTGTCGTCCCGGACTCGAAGATGTCCCTGTACCTCTGATGTCTGCGGTTGAAGATCCAGTGATGCCGGTAGTTGATACCGAACATCAGGTAGAGCGCCAGCCCCACGACAGGAAGCACGGCTATGACCAACAGCCACGCGAATTTCCTTCCTGAATCCCCCTTGTCAACCAGAATGACTGTGAAGACGCTGAGAATCAGGAGAAAGTAAAGAACTGTGAGAATCCACTGCAACATTCACGATCAGATTATCTCTCCTATCAGGGTCGCCGAAGTGCAGGACTGCACCTTGACTTCGACATAGTCTCCGGCCTTGTGGCCTTTGCCCGGGAACACGCACATCTTGTTGCTGCCCGAACGGCCGCAGAGTTCCTCCGGGTTCTTTTTGGAAGGCCCCTCCACAAGCACCTTGAAAGTCTTGCCGATGTCGGCCTGGTTGCTCTTCAGGCTAAGCTCGTTCTGAAGCGCTATTATCTCGTTCAGCCTTCTGGTCTTCACCTCCAACGGAACGTCGTCCGGGTAGTGCCTTGCCGCGAGTGTGCCGGGGCGCTCGGAGTAGTAGAACATATAGGCATAGTCGAAACCGACCTTGCGGAACAGCTCAAGAGTCTGCCGGTGATCCTCTTCGGTCTCGGAACAGAATCCTGCGATCACATCCGTCGTGATCCCGCAGCCCGGCAGGACCTCCCGGATTCTCGCCACCCTCTCAAGATACCATCCGGCGGTGTAGCGTCTCCTCATCTTCTCCAGCAGCCTGTCGCTTCCCGACTGGACCGGCAAATGAATATGCTTGCAGATGTTGTCGTGCCTTGCCATCGTCTCGATCAACTCGTCACTGATGTCCTTCGGATGGTTGGTGGCGAACCTCACTCTGAGGTCCGGACTGATCCCGGCGACCATCTCAAGCAGTTTCGGGAAGTCACAGGCCTCTCCTTCCGACGGCTTCCAGTTGTAGGAATCCACGTTCTGTCCGAGAAGAGTGACCTCCTTGTAGCCTTTGTTGAAGACATCGCGGGCCTCTTCCACGATTGTCCGCGGGTCTCTGCTCCTTTCCGCGCCTCTGGTGTAAGGCACGACACAGTACGAGCAGACGTTGTTGCATCCTCTCATTATGGAGATGAACGCCGAGACTCCGTTCCTGTCAGTCCTGACCGGCACGATGTCGGCGTAGGTCTCCTCGTGGGAGAGCATCACGTTGATCTGAGGCTTGTCAGGGGCGATGTCCCGGAGCAGGGCGGGAAGCGTCCTGTAGGAGTCCGGCCCGGCCACGAGATCTACCTTGTGGGTGTCCAACAGCTTGTCTTTCAGCCTCTCGGCCATACATCCGACAATCCCTACGACCACGCCGTCCCTTTTCTCCTTCTGTTTGTGGAAAACCTCGATCCGGCCCCAGATCCTTTGCTCGGCGTTGTCTCTGACCGAACAAGTGTTGGCCAGGATCACATCAGCCTCGTCCATCGATTCCGTGCGTTCGTAGCCCTCTTTCCCGAGAATCGAGAAAATGACCTCAGAGTCACCGACATTCATCTGGCAACCATAGGTCTCTATGTATAGTTTTCTGCTCATATATTCAATAATTCCTCTCAACATTCTTATTAGGGGAGATGAGAAACTCTCTTTTGCAAAGATATGGATTTTTCAGCGAATTAGGATTTTTCATTATATTTGTACAAATAGTGTGAAGAGAATGAGAACTTTCAAGAGCATATTCATTGGCTTTTTTGTCGCTTTTATGGCCAGCGCGGTTCTTTCGAGCTGCTCCGGCCTGTCCAAGGTCAAGGACATCAAGGTGACCTCCTGCGGTCTGGAGTCGTATTCATTGAAAGGGCTTCGCTCGATCGACGCGGTGCTGGCTGTAGGAATCGACAATCCCACTTTCGCCTTCAAGGTGATGGATGTCAGCGGGACGGTGAAATACAACGGCGAGGATTTCGCCACCTACACGGCGGACACGATCAGCGTGGACAAGAAATGTTCGAAGGTCTATGACCTGCCTTGCACCGCCACCCTAAGCGACGGAGTGAGCCTGAAAAGAATGATGCAGATCGTGAAGAAAGGCAGTCTCGAAGGCTTCACGACCGATGTGACCGCGACCGTGAAACTCAAGAGCGGGGCAGGCACTACCCTCAGATTCAAGGATATAGACCTTAACAAAATGACAGAATAAAATGAATATTCCGATTCGAAGAATACTTATGTCGGCGATAGTCGCCGTACTGTCCACCGGTCTGGCTTTCGCCCAGGACTCGACGGAGGGGCGTGACTCCGTCATCTACCGGCAGAGCGCCGCGTTGGACTCCACGCTGGTGGGAAAGAACATATTCAATCTTCTTTCCGGCCGCGGCGGGCAGGAGTCCAATGTGACGGTTCACCAGTCGCAGCGCATTCTGAACGCTTTTGAGTCACATCTTGCCGCCAACCCGTCGAGAACGTCCTCCGGGTACAGGGTCAGGATATTCAATGACAACAAGCAGACTTCGAGGAATGACTCCGAGGCGGCTTTGGCGCGGTTCAAGGGAATGTTCCCTGGGGTCTCGGCCTACCGCACGTACTCCAATCCGTTTTTCAGGGTCACGGTCGGGGATTTCCGCACCAAGTCTGAGGCTATGCGTCTGCTTCAGCAGGTCAAGGGGTCTTTCCCGACAGCCTTCATCGTCAAGGAGAACATCGGCTACCCAGTGGTGGACCGGTTTCATTCCTACACCGTGGAAAAGATAGTGACAGATAATCAGGAATAAGCTATGCTCAAGCAAGGACTCGAACTCAAACAGACTCAGAAGCTTTCCCCTCTTCAGATCCAGACAATCAAGCTCATCGAGCTTCCGATCCAGGAGCTGGAGCAGAAGGTCAAGGCTGAGCTGGAGGACAATCCGGTGCTTGACGACTCTCCCGCTCCGGACAAGAACGATGACAATGACGAGCCTAAGGACATCTCCATTGACGAGATAGACGAGAATGATCCGATTCCGGCCTACAAGCTCCGTGTCAATAATTACGGTAAGGACGAGCGTCCCCAGTACAACACATTCTCTGTCAAGGAGAGTTTCACCCAGAGCCTGATGGAGCAGCTCGGCTACCGCAATCTTTCAAAGCACGACCACGATGTGGCGGCTTTCATCATCGGAAGCCTGGACAGTGACGGCTACCTTCGCAGGGACATCGACAGCGTCGTTGACGACCTTGCGTTCAGGGCGGGGATAGAGTCAAGTCCGGAGGAGGTCCTGAGGCTGTTGAAGGTGATTCAGGAGTTCGAGCCGGCAGGGGTCGGGGCGAGAGACCTGAGGGAGTGTCTTCTCCTTCAGCTCAAGGCTCAGGAGCAGAGCAAGGTCGTGCGGACCGCCGAGACAGTCCTCAGCGACTATTTCTCGGAGTTCTCCAACCGTCATTTCCAGAAGATCATCACGAAACTGGGTCTCAGCGAGGATGAGATGAAGGCTGTCCTTGCCAGGATTGTCAAGCTTAATCCCGCTCCGGGAGGCCAGATTGATGACTCCTACAATGATCAGGCTCAGCAGATTGTCCCTGATTTCGTGCTGGACATTGTGGATGGCGAGCCGAAACTGTCGATGCCGCGTTTCAACATTCCTGAGATCAGGGTGAACCATAAGTACGCAGAACTTCTCGCCGAGGCGCAGGGCTCTTCTGACAGGCAGAAAAAGGAGGCGGCCACGTTCGTCAAGCAGAAACTGGATTCCGCGAAGTGGTTCGTGGAGGCGTTGAAGCAGCGCTACAACACTTTGGAAAGCACGATGAAGGCCATCATCGACTACCAGCGCGACTATTTTATGGACGGTGACGAGTCGCACCTGAAGCCTATGGTGCTGAAGGACATCGCCGAGAGGACGGGCTTCGACATCTCGACCATCTCCAGAGTCGTGAACAGCAAGTACATAGAGACTCATTTCGGAATATATCCGTTGAAATATTTCTTCTCCGAAGGTCTTGAGAATCAGGATGGCGAGGAAGTGTCAACCCGCGAGCTGAAGAAGGCTCTCCGCGAGTGTGTGGACGCCGAGGACAAGCGCAAGCCGCTCACCGACGACCAGCTCGTGGCCGAAATGAACAAGAGGGGCTACAAGGTCGCGCGCCGTACCATCGCCAAGTACCGCGACCAGCTCGACATCCCGAAGGCGCGCCTGAGGAAAGAACTTTAGGAATATACCGTTGTCAGGATACAAAAAAAGGGGCTGACTAAAAAGTCCCGCAGGGACCGCGCTTGAGCGCGAGATACCCCTAACAGGGGTCGCAGACGTAAGTCTGCGGGGGTTGAGAAATCCGAAGGAGGTCGAGCAAAGGACTTTTTGCTCGACCTCCTTTCTTTCATATTCCTTGGTCTTTTTCCTACAGTTTCGCTCCGTAGGCGAGGTCACCGGCGTCGCCGAGTCCAGGGACGATGTAGGAGTGGCTTGTCAGCTCCTCATCGACGGCCGCTGTCCAGAGAGTTGTGTTCTCAGGCAGACGCTTCTGGAGGAATTCGATGGCGTAGATGCTGGCGATAGGGCAGACGAAGTGCGTGTGAGAAGGCTCACCGCCTTCCTGAATCAGCTTGCGGTAGGCGATCTCGATTGAAGAACCCGTGGCGAGCATCGTGTCGGCGATGATCAGGGTCTTGCCTGTCAGGTCAGGGCATGTGCAGTACTCCACGTTGATGTGGAACTCGTCACCCTTGTCGTACTTTCTGAACGCTGCGATGAAAGCGTTTTCGGCGTTGTCGAAAACGTCAAGCACTCCTTTGTGGAGAGGGAGTCCGGCGCGCAGGATGGTGGAAACCACAATCTTCGCGTCTATTGTGCGTACTTTTGCTGTGGCAAGCGGTGTCACGACATCCTTCGGGCTGTAGTCCAGCACTTTGCTTATCTCGTAGGCAAAGATGTGTCCCAACCTTTCAAGGTTGTAGCGGAAACGGAGGCTGTCTTTCTGAACGGTTTTGTCACGCATCTGCGCAACGATGTTGTTGAGGACCGAATCGGTCTCGCCAAGATTGATGACTTTCATTGGTTTCTCGAAATTGATTTTTCGAAAACCAAAAGTAGGAATTTATTTTCAGACCAGCAAATTTTTCGCTTCAGACATCCGGTTTGTCGGCCGTCTCGATGCGGTCGTCGGCGAAGCTGAAATAGCAGTCGTCGCAGATGATGATGTGGTCCAGCAGGGCGATGTCAAACACGTTCGCGGCTTTCTTCATCCGCTCGGTCTCTGTCAGGTCGCATTGTCCGGGCCGCGGATTCCCCGACGGGTGGTTGTGTACCATAATCATCGCGCTCGCCCTCTTGTCCAATGCCTTGCGGACCACCAACTTGGAATCGACGACTGTGGACGATGAGCCTCCGAGGCTTATCATCTCCTTGTGGATGACATAGTTGGCTCTGTTCAGGAATATTGTCCAGAACTCTTCGTGGTCGAGGCCCGTGAGGTACGGGCGCATCATCCTGAAAACCGAGGCCGCGTCGTTCAGGGGGATCTTCTCGATCTGAGGGTCTTCAAGGCACCGCCGTTTTCCGAGTTCGAACGCCGCCGCTATGGCCGCATAGCGGACGCTTCCGATTCCGCCGATCTCTTTCATCTGTCCTTGGTCCATTCCCGCCACCATCGACAGTTTCCCGTCATTGGCCGCCAAAAGTCTGTTCGCTACCTCAAGCACGTTCTGCTTTTGGGTTCCGGAGCCGATCAGGATCGCGAGCAGCTCGGCGTTGCTCATCGCCCCCGCTCCTTTCGAGAGCATTTTTTCGCGTGGTCTTTCGTCCGCGCACAAGTCTTTCATTTTCATAGTTCAAATCTCGCAAGTAGGCAATTACCTGCTGTAAAGAAACATTGTCTCACGTTCGAAGGTGATTGCCCACCTCCATTTACGTTACCCTCTGCGGGGTTTGGGCGCAAGGTAGGAATAGAAAACGAAAAAAAAGTTAAGAAACATAAATGTCTCCTAACTTTTTTCTGTTTTTTATCGAAATTTCTGTTTTTTTATCGGCTATCTGTCACTTCGACAAGCTCAGTGACCGAAACAGTTATTTCCTTTCGATGACTTTCTTTGCGGCCTCCACGATGTGGGCGGCGTCGATTCCGTAGGCGGCGAGAAGCTCCGCAGGAGTTCCGCTCTGGCCGAACTCGTCCCTTCCGTTGACATATTCAATCGGCTTAGGGGAAGTGGCGGCAAGCACTCCGGCGATCAGCTCGCCGAGACCTCCGGCCATATTGTGCTCCTCGGCGACAACCACGGCCCCGGTCTTGATGGCGGAAGCGATGACTGTCTTTGTGTCGAGAGGCTTGATGGTGGCGACGTTGATGACCTCGGCGCAGATGCCCTCGGCCTCAAGAGCCTCGGCTGCCTGAAGCGCCTCCCAGACAATATGCCCGCTGGCGAACAGGGTGACATCCTTACCCTCGTTCAGAACGTAGGCCTTCCCGATCTCGAACGGCTCGTCCGGGGTGAAGTCGGCCACCTTCGGTCTGCCGAAACGCAGATAGACCGGTCCGTCGTACTTGGCGGCGGCGATTGTGGCGTTCTTTGTCTGCGTCCAGTCGCAAGGATTGATCACAACCATATCCGGAAGGGCGCGCATAAGGGCGACATCCTCCATCGTCTGGTGTGTCGCACCGTCCTCTCCGAGGGTGATTCCGGCGTGTGATGAGGCGATCTTCACGTTGGTCTTGCCGTAGCAGACCTCCATCCTGATCTGGTCATAGACACGTCCGGTGACGAACTCGGCGAAAGATCCGGCGAACGGAATCTTGCCAGCGAGAGCCATTCCGGAAGCCACTCCTATCATATTCGACTCCGCGATTCCGCATTCGTAGTATCTTTCCGGGAACTCAGCCGCGAAAGCGTCCATCTTGAGCGAACCCTTCAGGTCGGCGGTCAAAGCCACGACTCTTGAATCAGCCTTTCCGGCTTCGAGAAGGCCGGCTCCGAAGCCGCTGCGGGTGTCCTTCTTTCCTCTGTCGGTATATTTCTTCATAATATTCCTAAATTAAAAGTCTCCTAATGTTTCCTCAAGCTGGCTCAGGGCGTTCTGGCACTGCTCGTCCGAAGGGACGCTTCCGTGCCACTTGTGTGTGCCGGCCATAAAATCGACTCCGTGACCCATCTCGGTCTTGAACAGAATCATCTTAGGCTTGCCGTTGCCCTCTCCGGCCTTCGCCTGCGCGAAAGCGTCGAGGATCTTGTCCATATCGTGTCCGTCGGCGATGATGACCTCCCATCCGAAGGCCTTCCATTTGGCCTCAAGGTCGCCAAGTCCTGCGACATCCTCCGTTGTTCCGTCGATCTGCTGTCCGTTCCAGTCGGTCATAGCGATCAGGTTGTCGGCCTTGTGATGAGCCGCGAACATCGCCGCCTCCCAGATCTGGCCTTCCTCGGTCTCGCCGTCTCCGCAGAGTACAAAGACGCGGTGCGGGTCATTGTCGGCCTTCTTGGCGAGTGCCGCTCCGGCCGCAACTGAGAGACCCTGTCCGAGGGAACCTGCGGCCTGGAACACTCCCGGCAGCCCTTTCCTTACGGAAGGGTGTCCCTGAAGGCGGCTTCCGAACTTACGGAACGATCCAAGCTCGGATGTAGGGAAATATCCGGCCCTTGAGAGGATGGAATAGTACATCGGAGTGAGGTGGCCTGCGGAAAGGATGAACATATCCTGATCTTTTCCGTCACGGGTCCATTTCTCCGGATTCTGGTCCATAACATTGAAGTACAGGGCCGTCATAAAATCCGTGCTGCTCATAGAGCCGCCCGGATGCCCGGACTTGGCCTTTACGACCATTCTGATGATGTCTCTCCTAACCTGAGAGGCTATCTTCTTCAGATCTTCTGTTGACTGCATTTTCTATTTGATATTTTGAATTTGAAATATGCTAATTCGTTTAATCGCTGCAAATATAATCCTTTTTTATGTCAGGAAGAAATTTTAACTTTGTGTGTAGCGAGACGGACGACCCCGCTTGTCTGTCTCCGCCAGTAACAAACAGTAATCATATAATTAATGGCACACGTAGTAATTATGCCCAAACAGGGGCAGTCTGTAGAAAGTTGCATTGTCACTGAATTTAAAAAGAAGCCGGGCGACAAGGTCTCCGTCGGAGATGTCCTTTTCAGCTATGAGACCGACAAAGCCTCATTCGACGAGGCCTCGAAGGTCGATGGCACCGTCCTGGCCTGCTTCTTCAACGATAACGACGAGATTCCTTGCCTGACCAATGTGATGGTCATCGGCGAACCGGGGGAATCTTTTTCTGAATATGCCCCTTCGGGCGCTTCGGCCGCTTCGACCGCTTCGACAGGCTCAGCGACCACAGCGACCGAGGCGACCGGTACGACCGCCGCTGAATCTTCGGCCTCTGTGGCCTCTGTGGCCGCTGAGCCTGTCGAAGCGGTTGAAACGACTGGTACGTCAGCCGCACAGGCCGGTTCCCAGCCCCCTGTCGCGGGCGCTCCTGTCTCCCCGCGCGCCAGAAGACTGGCCGCCGAGAAAGGCGTTGACACCGCCCAGGTTGCCGGCACAGGCCCCCACGGCCGCATAATCGAACGTGACATCATCGCGGCCCAGGGCGCTCCTAAAACCGGGCTTGCCAAGGCTATGATGGCTGACGGCGGTCTTCAGGCCCCTGCCTCGGGCTCCGGAATCGGCGGAATGGTCAAGGGCTCCGACCTCAAGGTTTGGAAACCTACCCACACCGAGAACCTTGCCGGGGAAGGCGAGGAGTTCAAGGTCGAGAAGATGTCCAATATGCGCAGGCTCATCGCCAGGTCGATGTACAACTCCCTCCAGAACACCGCCCAGCTCACACATATGCTCGGGGCTGACGCCCGCCGTTTGCAGGCCCTCCGCAAGAAGGCCAAGAAGGCTCTTGAGGAAGGTCGGATCGACGCCAACATCACGATCAACGACTTCGTCTGCTACGCCGTGATCAAGGCTTTGAAGAAATTCCCGAAGGTGAACTCCCACTGTCTCGGAGACGCTATGAGGATCTTCAATGTCGTGAACCTTGGCTGCGCCGTTGACACCGAGCGCGGTCTGATGGTCCCTTGCGTCAAGCGGGCCGAGGATCTGAACATCGTGGGTCTCAGCAAGGCTCTGAAGAAAGTGGCGGATGACTGCAAGAAAGGATCGATCAATCCTGACCTGCTGTCTGCCGAGGGAGCGTCCTTCACTGTCTCCAACCTCGGTGGATTCGGAGTCGAGTGGTTCACTCCTGTCATCAACACACCTCAGAGCGCCATTTTGGGAGTCGGCACGATCGTCCCTCGTCCTAAGGACTTAGGAGCCGGAGTCTATGCCTTCGTCCCTTATCTCGGCCTGTCCCTTACCTACGACCACAGGGCGCTGGACGGCGGCGAGGCGACCCGCTTCCTCAAACAGGTCGCCGTCGAGATCGAGAATCTTGAAGTTGAATTTTAATTTAAATGAATATATCAATATGTACGATTTAGCGGTTATAGGTGGCGGCCCTGGCGGATATGTGGCCGCGGAAAGAGCCGGGGCGGCCGGCCTTAAGGTTGTCCTTTTTGAAAGAAAGTCCCTTGGCGGAGTCTGCCTCAACGAGGGATGTATCCCGACCAAGACGCTTCTGTACAGCGCCAAGGTCTATAATTATGCCCTCACAGGCGACCATTACGGAGTCTATGTGAAGGAGCCGACGTTCGACTATTCAAAGATCGTCGCCCGCAAGGACAAGGTCGTGAGGAAACTCGTTGGCGGAGTCAAACTGGCGATGAAGTCCAACAATGTCGAGGTCGTGGCCGCCGAGGCTATGATCCAGGGACGTGACGCGGAGGGGATCAGGATCTCCGCCGCCGATCAGACCTACACTGCCCGTAACATCCTCATCTGCACCGGTTCAGAGGCTGCGGTGCCTCCGTTCCCCGGTCTGAGGGAGGCCGGTGATGTCATTGTCACCAACCGCGAGATTCTCGCCCTTAAGGAGCGTCCTCAGGAACTTGTTGTCATCGGAGGCGGTGTCATCGGAATGGAGTTCGCGGCGTTCTACAGCACATTGGGTACGAAAGTGACTGTCGTGGAGATGCTTCCGAAGATTCTCGGCCCTCTTGACGACGAGATCAGCGCGATGCTTCAGAAGATCTATGCCAAGCGCGGGGTGAACTTCTGCCTCAAGTGCAAGGTTACCGGAATCGAGGGCAACACTGTCGTCTATGAGGATCCTGAGGGCAACACCCAAAGGGTCAGCGGTGACAAGATCCTTGTCTCTGTCGGCCGCCGGGCCAACATCAGCGGCTTCGGTCTGGAGAACCTTGGGGTGGAGATGCTTCTCAACCGCGGCGGAAAGCCTTGCGGGATCAAGGTGGACGAGAGGATGAGGACGAACATCCCTGGAGTCTATGCCGCCGGAGATGTCACGGGCTTCTCGATGCTTGCCCACACCGCAAGCCGCGAGGGCGAGGTCGCCGTCAATAATATTCTTGGAAAGGAGGACAGGATGCGCTATGACGCGATTCCTGGAATCGTCTATACCAACCCGGAGGTCGCCGGAGTCGGCCTCACAGAAGAGCAGGCCAAGGCTTCCGGAAAGGAATATTCCGTCGTCAAGCTTCCTATGGCCTACGCCGGTCGCTTCGTGGCCGAGAACGAGGGTGGCGAAGGCCTGTGCAAGATCATCGTGGGCAAGAAGTACCGCGAGGTGCTTGGCGTGCATCTCTTAGGCAACCCTTGCTCGGAGATAATCCACAGCGCGTGCATCGCCATCGAGTCCGAGATGACACTTGATCAGCTCAAGGAGGTTGTCTTCCCTCATCCTACGGTTTCGGAGATCATCAAGGAAACCGCGTTCGCATTGAAATAATCACGAAATATAATAACCAATAGAAGAATAATATGCCAAAAGCGCTTTACATCGATCCGAACGAGACCTTGCGTCCTAAGGATCACGAGCTTGAGCTTCCGAAGATTCCTGTGATGAAGTACAACAAGACCATCAAGGAAGAACTGAAGGAAGGCAATTTCACAAAGGAGGATCTGCTTCGTATCTACCGCGATATGTCCTACATCCGTGAGTTCGAGACTATGCTGAATCTGGTCAAGACCACGGGTGGCTACAACGGGATGACTTATAATAACCCTGGCCCAGCCCACCTTTCGGCTGGTCAGGAGGCCGCCGCTGTCGGTATGGCCTACTGTCTTGACACCGATGACTTCATCTTCGGCTCGCACCGCTCCCACGGCGAGATTCTCGCCAAGGGACTTCGCTCCATCCAGATTCTCCCGGAGGAGGAACTGAAGAAGGTGATGGAGGAATTCTGGGGCGGAGCCACGCTGAATGTGGCTAAGAAGGCCTACGCCGGCGAGGATGTCAAGGAGCTCGGGATCCGCTTCCTCCTCTATGGAGCGATGGCAGAGATCTTCGCCCGCACGACAGGCTTCAACAAAGGTCTGGGCGGATCTATGCACACGTTCTTCACTCCGTTCGGAATCTATCCTAACAACGCCATTGTGGGCGGTTCGGGATCGATCGCGGTGGGTGCGGCGCTCTACAAGAAGGTGAACCGCAAGAAGGGCATCGTCGTCGCCAATCTCGGAGACGGCGCTATGGCCAGAGGACCGGTCCTTGAGGGTATGACATTCGCCTCGATGGATCAGTTCAACACCCTTTGGGAGGGTGATATGAAGGGCGGACTCCCTGTCCTGTTCAACGTGATGGACAACCAGTACGCGATGGGAGGCCAGACAAGGGGCGAGACAATGGGTTATGTTTTCCCTGCCCGTCTCGGAGCCGGATTCAAGGCTGACGCTATGGACGCCGAAAGGGTTGACGGCTACAATCCTCTCGCCGTCATCGACGCTTTCAACCGCAAGAAGGCCTATCTGCTTGAGAAGAAAGGCCCGGCTCTCCTTGACGTTGTCACCTACCGCTACAGCGGACACTCTCCGAGTGACCAGTCTTCCTATCGTACAAAGGAGGAGATCGAGGCCTGGGAGAAGGAGGATTGCATCCTCGCTTTCGCCGAGAGGCTCAAAGAGGCCGGTGTGGCCGATCAGGCCGCTCTCGACGCTATCCGCAAGGAGGTTGACGCCAACATCTTCGAGTGCTACAAGCTGGCCATCGACACCGAGCTTTCACCTCGTATGGATCTCGTGAAGGAAAGCGAGCTTTTGGGAGATATGATGTTCTCCAACCAGAGCGTTGACTCCCTCAGCGACGCGAAGCCGGATGTGAATATGCCGTTGGAGGAGAATCCGCGCGTCAAGCAGATCGCCGGCAAGTCGAGATTCTATCTTGACAAGGACGGTAAGCCTGCCAGCAAGATGAAGACCTTCAACATCCGTGACGGAATCTTCGAGGCTGTCGCCGACCGATTCTACAAGGACGCCTCTCTGATCGCCTACGGTGAGGAGAACCGTGAGTGGGGCGGCGCGTTCGCTGTCTATAGAGGCCTTACGGAGGCTCTGCCTTACCATCGCCTGTTCAACTCTCCGATCGCCGAGGCCGCGATCATCGGAACAGCCATCGGCTACGCTATGTGCGGAGGCCGCGTGATCCCTGAGATTATGTACTGCGACTTCCTGGGCTGCTGCGGCGACGAGATATTCAATCAGCTTCCTAAGTGGCAGGCGATGTCCGGCAACATCCTGAAGATGCCTGTTGTGGTGCGTGTCTCCGTCGGGTCGAAGTACGGCGCCCAGCATTCGCAGGACTGGACCTCGCTGTGCTGCCATATTCCTGGACTCAAGGTCTGCTTCCCTGTAACTCCGTATGACGCGAAGGGCTTGATGAACGCCGCGCTTCAGGGAACCGACCCTGTGATATTCTTTGAGAGTCAGAGGATCTACGACAAGGGCGAGATGTTCCACGAGGGTGGCGTGCCTGAGGAATATTATGAGATTCCTATCGGCGAGCCTGATGTCAAGAGGGTCGGCAAGGACATCACGTTCCTGACGATCGGCGCGACTCTGTACCGCGCTCTTGAGGCCGCGGACATTCTGAAGGAGAAGTATGGTATGGAGGCCGAGGTGATCGACGCCCGCTCGCTTGTTCCGTTCAACTACGACAAGGTGCTTGAGTCCGTCAAGAAGACCGGACGCATCGTCATCGCCGGTGACGCCTGCGCCCGCGGCTCCTATCTCAATGACATCGCCGCCAACATCACCGAGATGGCCTTCGACGACCTTGACGCGGCTCCGGTCGTGCTTGGCTCCCGCAACTGGATCACTCCTTGCCACGAGCTTGAGGAGGCGTTCTTCCCTCAGCCGTCCTGGTTCCTTGACGCAATCAACGAGAAGATCGTTCCGCTGAAGGACTATGTCCCTGTCAGCAACCAGACCACGGCCGAGCAGATCATCCGCTCAAGGAAAGGTGTCTAAAACTGTCCGGTTATGCTAACTAAAGCCGTTCGTCTTTATGGAAAGGAAGACCTTCGTCTCGAGGAGTTCGAACTCCCCGAGATGAAGGATGACGAGATCCTTGCGAAGGTCGTCAGCGACAGCCTTTGTATGTCTTCCTATAAGTCTTCCCATCAGGGTTCGGACCACAAGAGAGTCCCGGACGACATCTCCGAGAATCCTACGATCATCGGCCACGAGTTCGCCGGTGAGATCATCGAGGTCGGCTCCAAGTGGAAGGATCAGTTCAAGCCCGGGGACAAGTTCTCCATCCAACCCGCCCTCAACTACGAGGACGGCCCTGCAGGACTGTTGTCCGCTCCGGGATATTCCTACCGCTACGCCGGCGGTGACGCGACCTACATCATAATCCCTTCGGATGTGATGAGGATGGGCTGCCTCCTCCATTACAACGGGCCGGGATTCTACCCTGCCTCCTTGAGCGAGCCTTTGGCCTGTGTGATCGGGGCGATGCACGCCTGCTATCACACTCATCCCGGTTCTTACGTCCATCAGATGGAGATCAAGGACGGCGGAAAGATGGCTCTTCTCGCAGGTGTCGGGCCGATGGGACTCGCGATGATCAACTATGTTCTCCGCAGGGAGGACAGAAGGCCGTCCCTTTTTGTGGTGACGGACATCGACCAGGCTCGCCTTGACCGCGCCGCGGTACTCTACACCAAGGAGTTCGCCGCCTCAAGGGGAATTGATCTCCGTTATGTGAACACCGGTTCGGTTGAGAATCCTGTCGAGACCCTTCGTGAGATCTCCGGCGGGACCGGCTACGATGAGGTCATCGTGATGGCTCCTGTTCCGGCTGTTGTGGAGCAGGGTGATGACATCCTCGGTCAGGACGGTTGCCTTAATTTCTTCTCAGGCCCAGGCAAGTCCGACTTCAAGGCTCCGTTCAATTTCTACAATGTCCACTATGCCTCTACCCACGTTGTGGGCACCAGCGGCGGGAACACAGATGATATGAAGGAGGCTCTCAAGATGATGGGAGAGGGGCTTGACCCGGCTGGTCTTGTGACTCACATCGGAGGCTTGAATGTGGTTCCTGAGACGACGCTTAACCTGCCGTCGATCAAAGGTGGCAAGAAGCTGATCTACACGCACGTTCAGATGCCGCTCACGGCCATCGCCGATTTTGAGGAGAAGGGAAGGGACAATCCGGTCTATGCCAAGCTTGACCGTCTGTGCAAGGCGCATAACGGGCTTTGGAACATCGAGGCCGAGGAATATCTTCTCTCGCACGCCGACTTGCTGGACAAGTAAGTTCTCCATCGGTCACTGAGCTTGTCGAAGTGTGGTCACTGAGCTTGTCGAAGTGCCGCCTCATCCGTACCTGTTGGTTCGACAGGCTCACCAACCTTACGAATAGACTTCCCGGAATTTTCACGTAACAAAATTTCGGGAAGCCTTTTTTTTGTCCCGAAGGCTTTCAGAGCAGGAAAGTGTTTCGTATCTTTGTGGTTCCCATTTTTAAAACGCTAAGGAATGGATCAATCAATCAAGAAGAAGTACAACTATTGGCAGTGGAGAACCCTTGTCATCCTGATGATCGGTTACGCCCTTTTCTATTTCGTAAGGAAGAATTTCAGCATCACTATGCCGGCTCTTGAGTCCGAGCTGGGCATCAGCAAGGTCAAGCTTGGCCTGTTCCTGACCCTGCACGGAATCATCTACGGAGTCTCAAGGTTCATCAACGGCTTCATCGCCGACCGGGTCAGCCGCAAGAAGATGATGGCCGCTGGTCTTTTCCTCTCGGCTCTCGTGAACATATTCATCGGTCTGAGTCCTGAGATGAACGGTCTTTTCAACTTCCTTGACGGAGAGGGCAAGGCCACCATTGGAATGGTTTATTTCATAGGAAGCCTCTGGCTGATCAACGGCTTCACGCAGGGAATGGGATTCCCTCCTTGCGGCAGCCTTATGGCGCACTGGATCAAGCCTTCCGAGCTTGCCACCAAGCAGGCGATCTGGAACAGCTCGCACTCGATCGGAGCCGGTCTTGTGGCGTTCCTCTGCGGTTCGCTCATCCTTAATTTCTTCGGCTATCCGGCCTGGCAGTGGTGTTTCTTCGTGCCTGCCATTCTGGCCATCGCCGGTTCCGTCCTGATTCTGCTCGGACTTAAGGACACGCCTGCGTCGGTAGGACTGCCTGATCCTGAGGAGATTGACGACAACGCACCTGCCAAGGAGGTTGTCACCGAGCCTAAGGAGTTCACGGACTTCGCCTACAAGAGATTCGTGAAGGAGATGGTGTTCAAGAACCCGATCATCTGGATTCTCGCCTCATCCAACTTCTTCATCTACATAATCCGTTTCACTGTTCTTGACTGGGGCGCCACTTTCCTCACGCAGGACAGAGGACTCAGCATCCAGGCCGCTTCCACGATTGTGGGTATAACGGAGGTTCTCGGCATCTTCGGCACCCTCCTCGGAGGCTGGGCCACGGACAAGTTCTTCGGCAGCAAGGCTCACAGGACCTGCCTCATCGGTCTTGCGAGCGCCACGGCCTGCTTCATCCTCTTCTGGCTCACACCTAAGGAGATGAAAGCGTTGTCAGTGGTTCTGATCGTTATGGCCAGCTTCTTCATCTATATGCCTCAGGCTCTTATAGGAATATGTCTGTCCAACCAGGCGACCAAGCGCGTCGCCTCTTCCGCCAACGGAATCGCCGGAATCCTCGGCTACGCCAGCACCGCTGTCTCTGGTCTCGTCTTCGGAGCGATCGCCGACAAGCTCGGCTGGAACTCTGTTTTTGAGGTTGCGATCGCCCTTGGCATCATCGGAGTGATTCTTTTCGCCATCATCTGGAAGGCTCCTGCGGACGGCTACGCCAAGGCCGACAAGCTTATGGTTCAGGTCAAGGCCGAGTACGAGGCTCAGCACAAGGCTTAATCAGTTGATCCGCCTACACTTTAATTATTCAGGAATATGAACTCTAAAGAAAACTATAATAAGTCGCTGACGGCCGAGCAGAAGGCCAAATTGCGTGGAATCAGGCATCTGGCCCTTGATATGGACGGCACCATCTATATGGAGAACAACATATTCCCTTTCACTGTCGAGGTTCTCGACACGATGAAACGGAACGGTGTCGGCTACTCCTTCCTTACGAACAATCCGACCAAGTCGGTGGATGACTACCTCCGCAAGCTTGCGGGGATGGGGATTCCGGCGGACGAGGGGAATATGTACACGACTCCGATCGCCACAATCGACTACATCAAGAAGAATTATCCAGAGGTAAAGAAACTGTTTATGCTCGGGACTCCGAGTATGATCGGCCAGTTCGAGAAGGCAGGGTTCATCTCCTGCGCCGACGATCCGGATGACGTGCCGGATATGCTGATTGTGGCGTTCGACACCACGCTGGTATATTCACGCCTGTGCCGCGCCACCTGGTGGGCGAAGCAGGGCATCCCTTATGTGGCGACGAATCCTGACTGGGTCTGCCCGACCGACGCCAGGACGATTTTAGTGGATTGCGGCTCGCTTCAGAAGTGCATCGAGGCGGCTTCCGGCAGGAGGCCTGACAAGGTGATGGGCAAGCCCGATCCTACGATGCTGGACGGAATCCGCGACCGTAATGGCCTGAGATCGGACGAGATAGCGATGGTGGGCGACAGAATCTACACCGACATCGCTATGGGTCACAACGCCGGTGCTGTCAGCGTGCTTGTCCTCTCCGGCGAGACCACGCTTGAGACCGCTCTGAAGGTGGCCGAGGACGCCCGAGTCAATCCTAATCCGGAGCATTATCCGGCTGACTTCATCGTCCGTGACCTCAAGGAACTCTGCGACCTTATTCTCGAAAGCCACAAGGACTAAAACCGGATGAAGGCTCTGTTCATCCACGGACTCGCTTCGTCAGGAGCCTACAAGATGGCCTCTTCCCTCCGGATATTGCTGAAGGGAAGTGAGGTCATAGCTCCGGATGTCCCTATCGAACCTCTCGATGCTCTGAACCTACTTGAAGGAATATGCCGGGACGAGCGGCCGGATCTCATCGTCGGGCTGTCGCTCGGCGGGTTCTGGGCGCAGAAGCTCCGCGGCCACCGCAAGATCCTCGTCAATCCCGACTTCCACATCTCCCGTCTGCTGAGGACGATGACAGGGGAGAGGGAGTACCTTTCCCCGCGCCGTGACGGGGCGCTGACCTTCACCGTCACCGGCACCTTGTGTGATGAATATGCAAGGATGGAGTCCGTTGAGTTTGACGGACTTACTCTGGAGGAGGTCTCCCTGACAACCGGGATGTTCGCCGACCGTGACGAGATGGTGGATTGCCGTGATGAGTTCGAGACCCATTATCCGGGACGCTCTCACCGCTATCCAGGGACCCATCTGCCCAATTATCCTGAAATCAAGGAATACATCTTACCAGTGATACAATATGAAATTTCTGACAAATAACTCCACCGACCCGTACTTCAATCTGGCGTTCGATGAGTATTGCCTTGAGAACATCCGGTCAGAGGAACCGTACTTTTTCCTTTGGAGAAACCGTCCGGCTGTCATCATAGGCCTTAACCAGAATGCCTACAGTGAGGTCAATCTGGACTACCTCAATTCCCACGGAATCACGCTTGCCCGTCGTGTGACCGGAGGCGGAGCTGTCTATCACGACCTTCAGAATATGAACTACACCATCATCGGCAAGAATCCGTCCCCGCAGCCGATGGTTGACGCTCTGCGTCAGCTGGGCGTTCCTGCCGAGCTGACTGGCCGCAACGACATATTCGTTGAGGGAAGGAAGGTTTCAGGGTACGCCCGCCGTGTCTCCAACAATCAGGAGATCATCCACGGCACGCTGATGTACAACGTTGATCTTGACACGCTTGTCAAGGTTCTCGACACTCCGACCTCGAAGATGCAGGCCAAGGGAATAGCCTCGGTCAAGAGCCGTGTGGCGAACCTGAAGGAGTACCTGCCGCAGTTCGCGTCACTGGACGAGCTTCAGGCAAAGCTTCAGGAGATTCTTTCCGCCGGAGACGGTGAGATGCCGCTTTCCGCCGAGCAGGTGGCCGAGGTTCGCCGTCAGGCAGACGAGAAGTTCTCGACTTGGGATTTCATCTACGGCCATTCGCACGAGGCCGATTTCCGCTGCAAGGCAAAGCTTGCCTGCGGTAGCGTTGAGGCGAACCTTCGTGTTGACCACGGCCTGATCGAGCGCATCGAGTTCACCGGTGATTTCCTGTTCGACCTTCCCGCCGAGGAACTCGCCGCCAAGATGACCGGTCTCCGCTACGAGCCGTCAGCCGTCAGGTCTTTCTTCGAGACCCAGCCAGTCTCCTCCTATTTCCGCGGGGCCACTGCCTCCGAACTGACGGATCTGCTGTTCAAGTCTCAGTTCTTGGCTTAGAAAGTCTGATTATGCCGTTTGCTTCTTGCATTGGCAATCGGTATATTTCACATTTGCGATTAGCGAGCGCACCATCAAGCGTCGTTGACGGCGGGTCGGCGTGGGCTACACCATTCCGAGATCGGAGAAAAGGCGGCGGTAGGCGGCTGCTTTGCGGTCGAGGGAGAGGGGATAGGCGCGGGATGAGGACGGCATACGGTAGAGCCGCATCAGACGATTCTCAAAAGTGAATTCTGAATATTCCCCTGTCGCCGGCGGTGTGGTCCCGAAAGTGCGGCAGAGGGTGTCCGTGGCTTTCTCTCCTGTGGTGACAATCGCTTGGCACTGAGGAATTTTTCTTAGCAGGGCGGGAATGTCGGTGGGAGTGACCACTTCGAGGAACTTGTCGGAGGCGTTGTCTTTGAGACGGCGGACGGCCGACGCGGTGTCGTACATGGCGATTCCTGCCTCGGTACAAAAATCAACAATGTCGCCAAGTTTGAATCTCTTGGCGGCATTGTCAACGAAACGGTCTTTGTCATTGAAAAAAATTACCCCGATGATCCTCCACATATCGTTTATGAAGTTCGGGTAGTAAAACTCCATACTCCAGCGCTTGGGCTGGGGCGGGAAACTTCCGAGCATCAGCACTTTCGCTCCATCGGGAAGAAACGGCTCGAAAGGATGAGTCTCCACTTGAGGCAAAGGCCCGGTCGCTGAGCCTGTCGAAGCGCACCGGAGATGTGACTCTCGGCCTTTTAGCGCTGCGTCAGTCGCTTCGACAGGCTCAGCGACCGACGTAGCAGACTCGGCGACCGGTTGGTGAGCCTGTCGAACCATATCGGTCGGATGTGATAGCCCGGCGACCGAAGCGGATGCCGAAGACTTTCTCTGAATATTCATTACTTCGCGGAGTCGGCCGCGCCTTCGACGAAGGCCACGATCTCGCCCTTGGCGACCTTGTCACCCTGCTTTCCGACAGTGGCGACGATCCGGCCGTCAACAGCGGGAACAAGTTCCTCCATTCCGTAGTAGGTCTGGACGAATCCTATGCCCTTTCCGGCCTTCACCTCCGTGCCTGCGATCGGAGCGGCGGAGTTGTCCTCCACATCGACCTGCCAGAGAAGCTGGCCCTTGGCCGGAGCCTGGACAGGAACGGCGTGAGGATAGCGCTTGGCATATTCATCAACATCGAATTTAGGCATCTCGACAACCGGACGCACAACCTCGATCGGAGCGTTCGCCTTTGCCTTGAGATCGGCCAGCTCGGCGTTGAAGCGCTGCTTGGCGACACCGCTCTTGTAGTCCCTGTACTGGCGCTCGTGCATAGCGAACTCGAAGAGCTCCTCCTCGTCCTGGCCTTCGTCCCAGCCCTCCTCCTTCATCATCTGACGGAACTTAGGCAACTCGTCAGGGTACATCTCCTGAGGGTCTCCGGTGTAGAACTCAAGGCCTTTCTGCTTGGCGAGGGCGACAATCTCCGGGTCAAGCTCTCCCGGAAGACGACCCATCTTGCCCAAGATCATATTCCAAGTGTCCTTGTCGATGGTGGTCCAGCGAGGTTTGCCGTTCAGAAGGTTGAGCAGGTTCATCAGGGCCGTGTTCTTTGTATATTGGCTGAACGGAGTCACGAGTGGAGGGTAACCGAGACGCGGCCAGACATATTCAACTTCCTGGAACAACTTGACCATCAGCGTGTCGAGGCTTATCTCAGGACGCCCGTGCGCCCTTTCTGCGGCGTTGATCGCTCCTTGGAAACCCTTCAGGTCGGCCATCATCGAACCCATCATTCCGCCAGGCAGGCCGCAGCCCACGAGCAGTGAGCTCATCTTGGCGTTCGAAGGGTTGATCCAGTAGCCGAGGAAGTCGTCGATGAACTTCTGGGTCAGACGGCGCACTTCCATATACGCATCCATATTCAGATCCTTGACAAGGAATCCGTCGGCCTTCAGCATCTCTCTGATTGTGATGACATCCGGGTGGACCTTGCCCCAGGAGAGCGGCTCTACGGCCACGTCGATGTAGTCGGCTCCGGCTCTGGCCACCTCAAGCATCGAGGCCGGGGCGAATCCCGGTCCGGAGTGGCCGTGGTACTGGACGAGGATGTGCGGGTACTTCTTCTTGATGTCCCTTGTGAGTTGTCCGAGGAAGGTCGGCCGGCCGATTCCGGCCATATCCTTGAGGCAGATCTCGTCTGCTCCATATTCAACGACCTTATCGACAATGCTCATATAGTATTCAACCGTGTGGACCGGAGAGTTGGTGATCGAGAGGGCGACCTGCGAGATCATCCCGCCTTTCTTCGCGAACTCTACCGAGCGGCGCAGGTTCCTGTGGTCGTTCAGGCCGCAGAACGAGCGGGAGATGTCGGTCCCCTGCTTCTTCTTGACCTTGAACATCAACTCTCTGACATCGGCTGGAACCGGGTTCATTCTCAATGCGTTGAGACCTCTCTCAAGCATATGTGTCTGGATGCCGGCCTTGTGGAAAGGGGCTGTCCAGCGGCGGACGGCCACATTAGGGTTCTCGCCGAAAAGAAGGTTCACCTGCTCGAAAGCGCCGCCGTTGGTCTCGACGCGGTCGAAGCAGCCCATATCAATGATGGCCGGGGCAACCTCCACAAGCTGGTCCACGCGCGGGACGTACTTGCCGGACGACTGCCACATATCCCTGTAAACCAGGGAAAACTTGATCTCTCTTGCCATAGTTTCTGAATATTTTATAGTTTGCAAATATACTTATTTCAAGCTGAAAATTATATTTTTGCTTAGGGTGGAAATTTGACTAACTTTGTAAGTTATGAGAAATTTGTTTCTGACAATAACTGCATTGGCCATCGTCGCCCTGTCTGTGACCGGCTGCGACTTTTTCCGTCGTCTTGCCGGAAGACCTGACTCTGAATGGATCGCGGCTAAGGCCGAGGCGATCAGAATGGACGAGGAAAGGCAGAGAATCCGGTTGGATTCCCTGGAGAAGGCCCGTAAGGCCGCCGCCGACTCGGCCGCCACAGCCGAAGCCGCCGCTGATTCCGTGCGTCTTGCCAATCATCGCTATCGTTTCTGCGTAATCTTAGGCTCGTTCTCCAGCAAAGAGAATGCCGAGCGGTACATCGAGGAGATCGCCCAGAAGGGTTACAAAGGCGAATTGCTGGCATTCCGCAACGGGACAACCGCCGTTGGGGTCTGCCAGACCGACGACGAGTCTCAGGTCAAGAAGTCATTGGAGGAATTGCAGAGGCAGGATTTTTGCCCTAAGGGCGCGTGGATTTTAGAAAGGAAACAATGATGAAAGTAAAAGCCACACTCATTTCGGCCATAATCGCCGTCCTCATCGGGGTCGTTCCGTCCGCCGCCCAGTTCAAGAGCGGAGTCTCATACGCTGACCTGAATGACAGCGAGACTGTCCGAGCGTTCAAGGAACACGTCTCGACCATCTCCGCAGCGGTGATGGAAGGACGCAAGGCGGGATCGGAAGGGGAGAGAATGACCGCTGAATATGTCACCGAAGTGTTCAAGAAATATGGTGTCGATGTCTTGTCCGGAAAGGACGGCGATGTGTTCGGCATCAGGCAGGAGAACGGTGACACGTTGACCTCCCGCAATGTCTGCGCGTTCATCCAAGGTGGAGACAAGACATTGAGGAACAAGTACATCGTGATCGGTGCGAGGATGGACAACCTTGGCACGGACACTATGACGGTTGACGGACGGACGGTCGAAAGGACATATTACGGAGCGAACGGCAATGCCTCCGGTCTTGCGATGATGCTTGAGCTTGCCCGTATGCTCCAGACCAACAGCCCTTTGCTGGGCCGCTCGGTTCTGTTCGTCGCCTTCGGGGCCTCGCTGCAGACCTTCGCCGGGTCGTGGTACTTCCTGAACAGGTCTTTCTCGGACGTGGCCGACATCGACGCTATGATCAATCTGGATATGCTCGGAGCGACGGGGGAGGGTTTCCTTGCCTACACCTCCTCGAACGCCGACCTGAACGAGGTTGTCAAGTCGCAGGCGGGAATGCTACAGCCGATACTCCCGACCCTGACGGCTCAGGAACCTTATCCATCCGACCACAGGGCGTTCTACGACAAGGAGATACCTTCAATCCTCTTCACCACGGGACATTATCCTGAATATGGCACCGAACGCGACACCCAGTCCATCCTCGACTACGACGCGATGGAGAGGGAACTTGAATATATCTACAACTATTCTGTGGCTCTCATCAATGGCCCGAAGCCTATCTTCAACCCGTCCGACCTTTCAGGTCTGACCAGGGACAAGGACACCAAGGATGTGGCTGTACCTTACTACGACTGCGACTACCGTCCGTCTTTCCTCGGCAGCCGCGACCCAAGGGTCTTTCTTGAAAAATGGGTCTATACCTATATGAAATACCCTAAGGAGGCCGTGAAGAACGGAATCCAGGGCCGTGTGCTCGTGGATTTCGTGATCGACGAAAAAGGCAAGGTCAAGGATGTGAAGGTCTTGAAAGGTGTAGATCCGCTTCTTGACGAGGAGGCGGTCAGGATCATAAGCGCCTCGCCGGACTGGAAGCCGGGCTGGCTGCGCGGCAAGAAAGTGAAGTCGAGGATGTCCCTCTACGTCGAGTTCCGGCTTGAGAAGAAGGGCAGCTTCGGAATCAAAAAGCACGATTATCAGTAAAAACAAAATAATAAAATGGACTACGATTTCAGGAAAATTGAGAAAAAGTGGCAGACCTACTGGGCTGAGAACGGCACTTTCAAGACGAAGGAGGATCCGTCAAAGCCTAAGTTCTACGTTCTGGATATGTTCCCCTACCCGTCCGGCGCCGGGCTTCACGTCGGCCATCCGCTCGGCTACATCGCCAGCGACATCTATTCCCGCTACAAGAGGCTGAAGGGCTTCAATGTCCTTCACCCGATGGGCTACGACGCTTTCGGACTTCCGGCCGAGCAGTATGCCATCCAGACCGGCCAGCATCCGGAGGTGACGACTGTCAACAACATCAACCGTTACCGCCAGCAGATGGACAGGATCGGCTTCTCCTACGACTGGAGCCGCGAGCTTCGCACCTGTGATCCGGCTTACTACAAGTGGACGCAGTGGGCTTTCCTGAAGATGTTCGGCTCTTGGTACGACAATGACGCACAGAAGGCCCGTCCGATAGAGGATCTGGTCACCGCCTTCGAGAAGGGCGGAAGCGCCGCCGTCAACGCGGCCTGCACCGAACACGAGCCGTTCTCGGCAGACCAGTGGAAGGCGTTCTCGGAGAAAGAAAAGTCAGATGCCCTGATGAATTATCGTATTGCCTATCAGGGAGAAACGGCCGTCAACTGGTGCGCCGGTCTTGGGACCGTGCTTGCCAATGACGAGGTTAAGGACGGACTTTCCGTACGCGGCGGCTTCCCTGTCGAGCAGAAGAAGATGAAGCAGTGGCAGTTAAGGGTGTCGGCCTACGCCGGAAGGCTTCTTGAGGGTCTGGACAGGATCGACTGGACCGACTCGCTCAAGGAGATGCAGCGCAACTGGATCGGCAAGTCCAACGGTTGCGAGGCCGTGTTCAAGTGCTACAACGGAGAGACGGAACACGACGTGACCATATTCACAACCCGCGCGGACACGATGTTCGGCGTGACGTTTATGGTGCTGGCGCCGGAGAGCGACCTTGTGCCGCTGCTGACCTCGCCTGAGCAGAAAGAGGCTGTGGATGAATATCTTGCCGCGGTCAAGAAAAAGACCGAGCGTGAAAGGATCGCTCAGACAAAGACCGTCACCGGCGTGTTCAGCGGCTCTTACGGAGTGAACCCGATGACCGGCGACAGAGTGCCTATCTGGATCTCTGAATATGTCCTCGCGGGTTACGGCACGGGCGCGATTATGGCCGTTCCTGCCCACGACAGCCGCGACTACGCCTTCGCCAAGAAGTTCAACCTGCCGATCATTCCTCTGATCGAGGGCTGCGATGTCAGCGAGGAGAGCTTTGACGCCAAGGAAGGCAAGATGATCAACTCCGGCTTCCTTAACGGACTGGATGTCAAGGAGGCTATCCCGGCGGCCATCGACTATGTCGAGAAGCGCGGAATCGGCCACCGTCTGCGTGACGCGATTTTCAGCCGTCAGAGGTACTGGGGCGAGCCGTTCCCGATCTACTACAAGGACGGGATTCCTACTCCGGTTCCGTTCGAGAAACTGCCTCTGTGCCTGCCTGAGATCACCGAGTTCAAACCGACGGAGAACGGTGAGCCGCCTCTTGCCAGAGCCAAGGACTGGACCTACGAGGGCTATCCTCTGGAGACCAGCACGATGCCAGGTTTCGCCGGATCCAGCGCCTATTACCTCAGGTATATGGATCCTCACGATGACAACGCCCTCGTGGACAGGAAGATAGATGAATATTGGCGAGATGTGGACCTGTACATCGGCGGCACCGAGCACGCCACGGGCCACCTGATATATTCCCGCTTCTGGGACAAGTTCCTCTTCGACCTCGGCTATGTCTGCGAGGATGAGCCGTTCCGCAAGCTGGTGAACCAGGGTATGATCCAGGGACGCTCCAACTTTGTCTATAGGATCGTGGGAACCAACAAATTTGTCTCCCTTGGCCTGAAGGATCAGTACGAGACCACTGAGATCCACGTCGATATCAACATCGTCCGTAACGACAAACTCGACCTGGAGGCATTCAGAAAGTGGAGACCGGAGTTCGCCGACGCCGAGTTCATCCTTGAGAACGGTGAATATGTCTGCGGATGGGCAGTGGAGAAGATGAGCAAGTCGATGTACAACGTTGTCAATCCGGACAAGATCTGCGACGACTACGGCGCCGACACCCTTCGTCTCTACGAGATGTTCCTCGGACCTCTTGAGCAGTCAAAGCCTTGGGACACAAAGGGTATCGACGGAGTGAACAGATTCCTGCGCAAGTTCTGGAGGATGTTCTACGACGGCGACAACTTTGTCGTCACCGACGAGAAGGCCACACCTGCCGAACTGAAGGTCCTGCACAAGCTGATCGCTAAGGAACAGGACGACATCGAGCATTTCTCCTACAACACCACGGTCAGCGCCTTTATGATAGCGTTGAACGAGCTGTCAACCCTCAAGTGCCGCAAGAGAGAGATTCTTGAGCCGCTGATGGTGATGCTCTCTCCGTTCACCCCTCACATCGCCGAGGAACTTTGGGAGGCCTTGGGACACACCGAAAGCGTCACTTTCGCCCGTTTCCCTGAGTTCGACGCCGCCCTTGCGGCCGAGGACAACGTCACCTATCCGGTGTCGTTCAACGGAAAGATGCGTTTCACGGTTGAACTCCCTAAGTCACTCTCTCCGAAGGAGGTCGAGGCTGAGATCCGCGGAATGGAGCAGACCGGAAAATATGTCGGGGAACAGAACGTCGTCAAGGTGATCGTGGTTCCAGGCAAGATAGTTAACTTTGTACTTAAGTAGTCAGTTATGTCCATAAGTTCTTCGACAGTACTGAGAGGTGTCAAGGAGTACCTTCTCATAACCATCGGCATTGTCATCTACACGGTAGGGTGGGCGATCTTCCTGACTCCGAACAACCTTATCGGCGGCGGAGTCTCCGGTATCAGCGCCATCATCCAGTATGCCACCGGTTTCAAGATGGGATACTCCTACTTCATCATCAACACGGTGCTTCTGATCGCCTCCGTGATCATCATCGGGCCTTCGTTCGGCGCGAAGACGATCTACGCCATCATCCTTGCGTCGGTCTGCCTGAATCTTTTTCAGGTGATCATCCCTGAGACGATCATTCAGGATTTTGCATTGTCCAACGGAAAGTTGATGTGTTCGATAATCGGCGGCTCGATGGCCGGCATCGGAATCGGTATGTCGATCTCGCAGGGAGGAAGCACAGGAGGCACGGACATTATCGCTATGATGATCACAAAGTTCAGAAACATATCTCCTGGACGGATCATTCTTACGATAGATGTGTTCATAATCGCCGCTTCATTGCTATTCCCTTCTTACGGTGCTGACGGTCAGCTTATTCCTTTTGACACCAAGTTCTCCATCGCTGTCTATGGCCTTATCATCGTGACGGTCAACGGCTATGTTGTGGACCTCTATCTGGCGGGATCCAAGCAGAGCGTGCAACTGTTCATCCTCTCAAGGCACTACGAGGAGATCGCCGATATGATCGCCCGTGATTTCCACAGGGGAGTGACGGTGCTTGACGGAAAGGGCTGGTACACCAAGCAGCCCGCATCTGTCCTGATGGTCATCACAAGAAAGACGGACATCAACCTTCTCCTCAAGTCGATCAAGCGCGTCGATCCGGAGGCGTTCCTCTCCATCTCTTCGGTGAGCGGAGTCTATGGACAGGGTTTCGATTCCATCAAAGGTGTAAAGAAAAGTTAAAGAATCGTAAATAAATCTTTATTTTACCTAAATACCCCCTGACAAACCACTGTCGGGGGGCTTTTTATTTTTATATTGTCCGAAACCGACCATTCACACCAACACTGACCAAATGACAGTATTATTCTCATTACTGACTCTTCTTGAGTTATCCGTCCTCCTTGCCTATGACATCAGGCTCAGCAAGGGAGACCGTTCGCGAAGACTGGCCATCCGCCTTGCCTCGTCCGTGGGCGGGATAGTCCTGATCGCTTCAGATCTCGTTCTGGCAAGCCGATTCGGAGTCTCCGAACTTGTGATTGACATCTCGTTTGTCACAGCGATGCTTA
Source organism: uncultured Muribaculaceae bacterium (assembly GCA_964479325.1). GTDB lineage: Bacteria > Bacteroidota > Bacteroidia > Bacteroidales > UBA932 > Cryptobacteroides. The sequence goes on along the minus strand of CAYZKZ010000007.1, from coordinate 27,478 downwards.
TTATGTTCCCTTGCTCGTTCGAGAAACCGGACACTTCCCTCAAGGTTTCTTTGGGGCTTCTCTTGTTCGACCTGTTGACAATGCTCTATTTTCTGTGGAAGCCTTACGGGACTTATGGATTCAAGAGCCTCCGCATTGTCTGTTCGTTCGTCCCGATGCTCGTCTTCGTGCTTTTCTACTATCTCCGCACCGCCTACCGGAGGTTCACGGGGATAAGGGCGATGTTCAGGAATGCCGCGGTCTGGCACAATGTGGAGGAATATTCCAGATTCCTTTACTCGATCGCATTCTTGGCGACAGGGATGCTGTTCCTGTGTTCCGCTATGTCGGCTGGCCGCCTGAAAGGTGTCCTTACCGTGATTTCTCTGATGATGTACCTTACTCTCTACGCTGTCCTCTATCTTCGGGCTATTACCGGCAGGACTTTCGTCCTCAGTGTCGCCGCCGAAAATCGAATCAAGGAAATCATCAAGGGCAACCTAAGGACTTCGTACGTGGAGAAGGCGGAGGAGGACCGGAAGATGAACAATCTTTACCGGAGGGTCGTGATGTATATGGAGGAGAAGAAACCATATCTTGACCACACCTTCGATCTGATGCTCACGAACAAACTGTACCTGTCCAAGACCATCAACATCCTGTCCGGACGTAATTTCAGACAGTTCGTGAACTATTACAGGATACAGCGGGCCATCGAGCTTTTCAAGACCGATCCACGGCTGAAGGTGTGCGAGGTTTCCGAGATGTCCGGATTCCACACCGCAGTGTCCTTCAATATGTCGTTCAAGGTGAACACCGGCAAGACTCCTACCGAGTGGCTGAACACATATATGTCCGAGACGGAGCGCAAAAAAGAATGAGTGGATGACCGAAAATTCTTTCGGTCATCCACCCTCACTCTTTTCAATGGCGGTTTGCCCGTCAGATTCTCCAGGATGACGGAGTCGGAGCGATGATGTCCATCTCCTCTTTCTTGACAGGGTGGACGAACTTTATCTCGCGCGAGTGCAGGCATATTCCTCCGTCTGGATTGGAACGGGGCGCACCGTACTTCAGGTCGCCTTTTATGACGCACCCGATTCCGGCGAGCTGGCAGCGGATCTGGTGATGCCGTCCCGTGAGCAGCCGTACCTCCAACAGGGAGTAGCGCTCGGTGTTCCGCAGATGGGTGTAGATCAGTCTGGCCAGTTTCGCCCCCGGGGTCTTCTCTCCGCCTTTGGCGATGAAACTCTTGTTCATCTTCTCGTTGCGAACCAACCAGTCGTCCAGTTCCTCAGATTCTTTCTCGGGAGCCTTGCGGCAAAGCGCCCAATAGGTCTTGTGGATGTTGCCGGACCTGAACATCTCGGACAGTCTTGAGAGGGCCTTTGATGTCTTTGCGAACACCGTGATTCCACTGACAGGCCTGTCGAGGCGGTGCGGGATTCCGATGTACACCTTTCCGGGCTTGTCGTCCCTTTGGGCGATAAAGGCCTTCAGTGTCTCGGCGAGACACTCATCCCCTGTCTTGTCGGCCTGGACGATCTCTCCGGCTCTCTTGTTGAAGACAATTATGTGGTTGTCCTCGTAGAGAATCCTGGATTCCAGATCCCGGAACTCGTCCTCACCCAGTCGTCTGTACTCCATCGTTTATTTTTCGATAGGGACAAGGGCAAAGCTGAGCGTTCCCTTGCAGCAAAGCTTTCCGGCTACCTCCAGCTTGGCGGAGCAGAAGAAAAGATTGCCTCTCCTCTCATCCAATGTGGCTGTCACCTCGCACAGATCTCCAGGCTTGACCACATTCTTGAAACGCACTTTGTCCAGTCCGGCATAGAGGGTGATGTGTCCCGGAATCTCATCCTTTACGAGGATGGCGCAGCTCTGGGCCATAATCTCGCACTGGATCACACCCGGAACAATCGGATTGCCAGGGAAATGCCCTCTTGTGAAGAACTCATCCTCCTTGATTCTGTACTGGGAGTGCGCCACTCCGTTCTCGTCGATGTGAGCCTCCTCGATAAGAAGCATCGGCTCACGGTGCGGCATAAATTGTTTGATCTCTTCCTTGTTCATCTTTTTGTCGTTTTGATGACCTTGCGGGGAGTTATTCCTCGCATTTTCTGAAGGCGACGCAAGCGTCGTGTCCGCCGAACCCGAATGAGTCGGAGATTCCGATGGTAAGGTCTGCCTTGACAGCTTTGTTAGGGGTGTAGTCAAGGTCACACTCAGGATCCGGTGTGTCAAGATTAATGGTCGGAGGGCAGATTCCGTCCCTGAGGGCGAGAATCGTGGCGATAGCCTCGGCCGCTCCGGCCGCTCCGAACATATGTCCGGTCATTGATTTGATGGAACTTATGTGAGCCTTGTAGGCGAAATCGCCGAGGGCGTTCTTGTAGGCCAATGTCTCGGCCGTGTCATTCAGTTTCGTTCCCGTGCCGTGGGCGTTGATGTAAAGATTATCCTTCTCCTTGTCGAAACCGGCCTCCTCAAGGGCCAGCTCGATGCACTTCGCCTGGGTGGTTCCGTCAGGCCTCGGCGCTGTGGAATGATAGGCGTCGCAGGTGTTGCCGTAGCCGACCATCTCTCCGAGAATGTTCGCTCCTCTGGCCTTGGCGTGCTCATATTCCTCAAGGACAAGCGCGGCTGAGCCGTCGGCCATCACGAAGCCTGCCCTGTTGGCGTTGAACGGAAGGGACGCGTACTTAGGGTCGGTGGCTCTGGAAAGAGCCTTTGCGTTGGCGAAACCGACGATTCCGATAGGAATAGTGGCGTTCTCGCAGCCACCGGTGATGATCGCGTCTGCGTAGCCGTTCCTGATAGCCCTGAAAGCCTCTCCCATAGCGTTGGTGGAGGTGGCGCAGGCCGTCACGATGTCAAGGCAAGGGCCTTCGGCGTGGTTGAGGATGGCGATGTGTCCGGCGGCTATGTTGGAGATCATCGTAGGGATGAAAAGAGGGGAAATCCACTGGCCGGACGGATCCTCAATCATCTTGGCGATCTCTCTGTACTGTGTCGCGAATCCACCGATTCCGGAACCGAAATAGACACCGAACCTGAACGGATCGATGTTCTGTCCCTCTCCCTGAGAAAGGAGTCCGGACTGCTTCACGGCCTGATAGGCCGCCGCGACTCCGTACTGGGTGAAGAGATCCTGCTTTCTGATGAAAGGCTTCTCCATTCCGTACTCCTCGGCCTTGAAGTCCTTGATTGTTCCGGCTATTCCGACAGGCAGATTGTCGGTCGGGAAGGCCTTGATGGTCTCGATTCCGCACACACCGTCGCACAGATTGCTCCAGAATGTGTTCACATCGTTGCCGACAGGTGAGATCACTCCCATTCCTGTCACTACTACTCTTTTATTCATTTTTTATCCTTTATTGTCTTGTTAGTCTAAAAGTCCAGACGCTCCTGCCAAAAGTTTCTCGGCCCCGTCCATCAGATCCTCCACAATCTCCTTGGCCGTCTCCTTTTTCTTGATCATTCCGGCGACTTCACCCGCAAGGAAACTGCCTCCGGCGAGATCTCCGTCGAAAACGGCCTTGCGCATCGAGCCGGTGCCGAATTTCAGAACCTCCTCCTTAGGAACGGTGGGGTCATATTCCATCTTGAAGAATTTTTTCGCGAACGGGGTCTTCAGTCCGCGGACAGCGTCTCCGAGCGACTTTCCGGTCACCATCGTGCTGACATCGGAGGCAGCGATGAGCCTTGCCTTGTAGTTCTCGTGAATATGGCACTCGTCGGCGATGAGGAACCTTGTCCCGACCTGCACTCCTTTCGCTCCGAGCATAAAGGCGGCGGCGACACCTCTTCCGTCGAATATACCGCCGGCGGCGAGGACAGGAATATCAAGCGCGTCCACAACCTGAGGCACAAGAGCCATCGTGTGGATGTCTCCGATGTGTCCTCCGGACTCCGCTCCTTCGGCGATGACCGCCGTGGCGCCGAGTTCCTGCATCTTAAGGGCGTAGGCCACAGATGCGACAACAGGGATGACCTTGATTCCGGCTGCCTTCCACTTCTCTATGTAGGCGGCAGGGGAGCCTGCGCCGGTGGTCACGATTTTGACACCTTCCTCGATGATCATCTCAGCCACTTCTCCGGCGTTCGGAGCCTGAAGCATAATGTTTACACCGAACGGTTTGTCCGTCAGTGTCTTGCATTTGCGAATCTCTTCTCTGACGGCTTCCGTGCCGAAATTGATCGACGAAATCAGGCCAAGTCCGCCGGCGTTCGAGACGGCGGCCGCGAGCTTGGCGTCAGCGATCCAGGCCATTCCTCCCTGGAACAGAGGGCGCTCGATTCCGAGCATATCACAGATTATACTTTTTATCATATAGTTGCAAATATAATAATTAATGTTCAGATTACCATTCAACTACAGCTGCACCTGAAAGCAGTCCGGCGCCGAATGCGCTGAAGACAAGGATGTCTCCTTTCTTGAACATCCCCTTTCTGTTGCACTCGTCAAGAAGAATAGGGCAGGAGGCCGAGGATGAGTTGCCGTGGTCTGTGATGTTGACCGGGAACTTTTCGGCCGGCTGCTCCATATATTTGATGATGGAGTCGATGATCCTCTGGTTGGCCTGATGGATCATAAAGTACGAGACCTCACTTTTGTCGATTCCGACCTCGTTCAGAAGACTCTCGACACCTTGTGTGCAGGCCTTGACGGCGAACTTGAAGACCTCGCGCCCTTTCATCTGCATAGGCACGTCCTCCTCTTTCTTCGTGATGTAGGGAGTGTCCACCAATGTCCTTATCTGCCAGATCTCCTCCTTGGACGGCTCGGCGTGCAGTTTCGTGCCTTTCACATTGTCACCTTCCGTCAGGACGACCGCTCCGGCTCCGTCACCGAACAGGACGCAGGTTCCTCTGTCTTTCCAACTCGCCATTCTGGTCGGCTCCTCGACGCACGCAATGATGGCGTTTTTGATCTTGCCGGCCTTGTAATAGGTCTCGGCCATATCCAGAGCATAGACAAAACCCGGACAGGCGCAGTTGATGTCGAACATCGGGCATTTCAGCCCGAGTCTTTCCCCGATGATGCAACTCATCCCAGGGGTGACATATTCGGAGACCACGTTCGAGACGATGAAAAGATCGATGTCCCCGGCGTCGAGCCCGGACATATCCAATGCCTTGCGCACGGCCTCAGTCCCGAGATCCTCAAGGTTCTCGTCAGTGATCACGTGCCTTGTCTTTATGCCGGTGCGAGGGTAGATCCAGTCATCGCTGGTGTCTAAAAATCCGGCAAGCATATCATTTGTTACAATCTTCTTAGGAAGCGCGCTTCCTGTACCGATGATTTTCATAATATTAAAGTATTCAGTATGACAAAATTATGCATATACCCCCACCGCTCAAAAATTAAGTGGTGAATATTCCGCAATTGTAGTGGTTTCATTGAAATAAGTGGCGATTTCGCCGAATTTGTGGTGAATATCAGGCTTTCGATGTGTGTAAAAAGTGTTATATTTGCCAAGTAAAAGAGATTGTAATGGGTTTTTTCATCAATCCTCTGCCTGACTATTTCAGAGGCAAGAACCAACTTATCTACACCGTGACCTTCACGGCGTTGTTCTCGGTCGTGTTCCTTCTTGTCAGCCTGCCTTTCTCCCACAACAGCTGGATGGCTCTGGGTAACTCCCGCTTCTTCGTCTTCACCGTGCTGTTCGCCTTGGGAGCGCTGATGATAGTGATACTCAGCAAGTTCATTATGTACAAGACCCGGACGAGGATCAAGATGAACTTTTTAGGGTACATCGTCTGGTGCGTGGCGGAGGTCATCGTGATCTGTCTGGCGTATGCGTTCATCACTGTTCCGATCACAGGCATCGGCTGGGATCAGTTCCCGAGGACTTTGGGAAACGCTCTGCTGTACGGAAACATTTCATTGATAATTCCTTACATTCTTGCGGGAATGTACTATGCCATTCAGGACAAGAACCAGATCATCCGTCTGATGAACTACGGCAACGTCGTGTCGGACGAGACCGTTCCGGTGTCTCAGCTGGAGAAGATAACGCTTTTCGACAACAGCGGCGACCTGAAGCTGTGCGTCAGCGCCTCCAACCTCTATTATATTGAGTCGGATGACAACTACATCGTCGTGTGGTACACCGACAGCAAGGGCGATCTCAAGCGTTATATGCTCCGTTGCCGCCTCAAGACGGTCGAGGAGAGTTTCCGCGGCAGCAGCCTTGTGCGCTGTCACAGAAAATACATTGTGAATATGGACAAGGTCAAGGTTCTCCGCAAGGAGAAGGAGGGCTACCAGCTGGACCTTGACAACGATGCCATCGCTCCGATTCCTATCACCAAGACATATTCCGAAAACGTCCTGAGCCGTTTCAACAACAGTTCAGGACGTCGTGTGGAGTAATATTCTTGACGGTACACTTCGACAGGCTCAGTGACCGCACTTCGACAGGCTCAGTGACCGCACTTCGGCAGGCTCAGTGACCGGGTTACAGGTGGTCGCTGAGCTTGTCGAAGCGCACTATTCGCAGAGCCTGTCAAGCGCTGTCTGCACAAGCGCGCGTACCTGCGGCTTGTAGTCCGGGTTGCTGCTCTTGAGGTGACGGTTCGCTATCACGCAGCAGATCGTGCCGGCCTCGTGGCCGAGGTGTCTCGCCATTCCCGCCACCGCCGAGCTTTCCATCTCGAAATTCGTGATCCGGTAGTCCCCGAAACGGAACGACTCGAAATCCTTGATCATATCCGGCATCGCCAGACCCTGCCTTACGACCCTGCCCTGAGGCCCGTAGAACCCTGAGGCCGAGATTGTCATACCTTTGAACGAGCAGTCCTCGAACTTCTTGATGAGCTTCTCGCTCGCCTTTACGAAGTACGGTGAAGGCAGGTTCTTGTTCCACTTTGTGTGCTTCTTGAACGCCTCCTCCATCTCCGGATTCGTGACCTCGTCCCGGTTGGCGTACCAGTTCATCAGGCCATCGCAGCCCACGGAGTAGTGGGAGAAGATGGCCGAGCCGAGCGGGATGTCCGCCTGGACGGCTCCGCAGGTCCCGATGCGAAGGACGGTAAGCGTCCGGTGTTCCTTCTTCGGCTCCCTTGTGGCGAAGTCGATGTTGGCGAGAGCGTCCAGCTCTGTCATCACGATGTCGATGTTGTCCGTGCCGATTCCTGTCGAAAGGACCGTGACCCTTTTCCCGTTGTGCTTTCCGGTGGTGGAGACGAACTCTCTTGACTGATGACGGAACTCGATGTCGGTCAGGAATTCGGAAACCATATCGACCCTTCCCGGATCACCTACCAAAACGACGATGTCGGCCAGCTCCTCAGGTTTGAGGTGGATGTGGAACGCCGATCCGTCATCGTTGATGATCAATTCAGATTCTGCTATTCTCATAATGTGAATTTTAAAGTGTTGTGTTATCTTATCGCATCAAATATAACAATATTCGACGGAATTAACTATTTTTGTAAAATATGTGGCAGAGACTTCAAACTTTATACCTGTGCATAGCCACAGGTCTCATCGCGGCGCTTTTCTTCAGCGTCAAGGCGTTCACGTTAGGCCCGGGCGGAATCCACGCCGAGGAGCTGACCTACATCAAGTACACGCCTTACCTTATTCTTCTCATACTGATAACCCTCCTTCAGCTGCTGGCTGTCTTCACCTACAACGCGCGTGTCCTCCAGATGCGCACGGCGGTGCTTTCGGCCATTCTGATGATCGCTCTCCAGGCTTGGATAGGAGTGGACTACTTCACGGCTGACGACAAATGGATATTCAAGTTCACGGCTGTCTTCCCGCTTGCGGCGGCGGTTCTGAATTTCATCGCGGCGAGGTTCATCCTTAGGGATCAGCTTCTTGTGGAGAGTGTCTCGCATCTCCGCTCCAGCAAGAAGAACCGCAAGAGATAGGCTTCGTCGGCCGCTTCGGCTGGCTCAGCGACCGGTTGGTTGTTCTCGCTGTGGTTCGATGCTTCGACAAGCTCAGCAACCACTGGCTCACCAACCGTGGTTCGGCGGGCTCACCAACCGTGGTTCGACAAGCTCACCAACCGTGGTCGCTGAGCTTGTCGAAGCGCTACGGCACCGGATCGTACCCGCTGCCGCCCCAAGGGTTGCAGCGAAGAATCCTCCACACCGTCAGGAACAATCCCTTTATCGGCCCCCACTTCCTGAAAGCCTCGATGGCGTAGGTCGAGCAGGACGGCTCGAACCTGCAAGTTTTGGGAATATAAGGCCCGATGCAGGTGCGGTAGAACCAGATCAACGCCAAAAACGGTGCGTTGCACACCTTCCTCATGCGCTGCCTCCAGACGGGAATATCCGCGCTACGCTTCATTGTCCGCTATCCTTTTAAGTATCGCTCCGACCCGCTCCCGCACTTCGGAATATTCCAAAACCTCTTTCGTGTTGTAAAGGAAGAGGATCGAGTGTCCCTTCGGGGGAAGGAGATCCTTCTGGGTTCTGTACGCCTCGCGGAGCCTGCGTTTCAGCAGGTTGCGCTTGACGGCCCTTTTGAAAAGGCGCTTCGGGACAGAGACTATTATCCCGTTCGCCTCCATAGCGCCATTGTCTGGGGCGTCTCCTTTCAGAAAACAGTATTTGAGACCGGGCATAAAGCCCCAGCGGCCCTTTGACATCAGAGCCGAAATCTTCGTCTTCCCGTGAAGACGCTCGGATTTCGGTAAGGTGAACATCCTCGGGGTTATTTCTGACTTTCCAGGTACAGCTCGATGGCCCTCGCCACTGACGGAGCCTCCGGAGTCGGAGCCTTGACCACGATCTCCAGCCCGGCCTCCTCCATCGCCTTCACGATGGATTTCCCGTAGGCCGCGAACTTGATGTCGCCCTGCTTGAAATCCGGAAAGTTCTCGTAGAGGGACTTGATGTCGTAGGGATTGTAGAAAACAATCATATCGTAGTCCGGGAGGTTCAGATCCTTCAGATCCTGAGGCACGGACTTCACGAACACGGCTGTCTTGAAGTCCAGATTCTGAGCCTCCATCAGATTCGTGAGCGGAGAACTGTTGCTGGAATCGGACTGGGTCACGAGGAACTTCTCGCCCTTGTGCTTCGTTCCGATCTGCTCGATGATGGATTCCGGCGTTCCGTTGCCGAAGAATATCTTGCGCTTGCGATAGACGATGTGCTTCTGAAGGTACATCGCGACGGCTTCGGTCGTGCAGAAGTACTTCATAGTCTCCGGGACCTTCACCCTAAGCTCTTCGCACAGACCATAGAAAGCGTCAATCGTATGGCGGGATGAGAAAATGATTGCGGTGTAGTCCAGAATGTTGACTCTCTGCGCCCTGAACTCCCTTGAGGAGAGAGGCTCTATGAGAAAGAACTGCCTGAATGTGATGTCAACGCCAAATTTCTCTTTCAGAGCCGTGTAGGGTGCATCGTTCAGAGGTGCGCGCTGTGAGATCAAAATCTTCTTTATTGCCATATTCCTGTTTTGTAATTCGCCCGCCGGATCGCTACAGCAGTTTGGCTGAAAGCACTAAGGCGGCGGTCGGAAGTAATTCAAGGCCGCAAAGATACAAAATTGTTGTGAAAGGATTGCAAACCGAAGCGAAAATCTGCCCCCTGCGGAAGATGTGGAAGACGTAGGTCGCAGCCGTGATGGACATCAGGACTGTCCGTGTGAGTTCCTTGTCTCCGAAGGCGGCGTTGAGCAGCGCTCCGGTCGGAAACAGGATGAGGAACAGGATGATGACATAGTTGTAGAACGAGTGGTTCGCCGCCGTGAAAGTCTTTGTCCTATAGGAACCCATCTCCAGCTGCCAGTTGAGGAAGAATCTCAGCAGAAGGTACGCCAGCGCTGTCCCGGTGACGGCCGCCAACCCCAACGAAGGCTCAAGCGAGTCCAGATAGTCCGGACGGTAGAGTCCGTTTGAATATGCCACCATACAGGCCGGAACGAACAGGACGATCGCCATCCAGTTGCGGCTGCCGCTCAGCTGTAGGCTGTCCTCCAGGTCGAGGTTGCCTTTCCACCGCAGGACGCAGTCTCCCAGCGACGGAAGGATCTTGAAGAAACTCCCGGCGCTCAGCAGGAAAAGGAAAGTGAATATGACCGCGAGGCCACAGAAAACAGGATCGTCCATCATCGTCTCGTCAGTTGCCTCTCTTCGCGTTGTAGCCCATTCCCTTGAGGAGTTCCGTGACCTTGTCACGCAGGTCGCCCTGAATCGTGATCTCGCCGTCCTTGGCGCTGCCGCCGACTCCGCATTTTACTTTCAGGGTTTTGCCTAACGCCGCCAAGTCCTCAGTAGTGCCGACGAATCCGGAGACGAGCGTCACCTGTTTCCCTCCGCGGTTTCTTCTGTCGATCGTGACCGTGAGTCTTTGCCTCGACGGCTCAAGGGTGGCCTCCTCCTGAACCTCCTCCTTGGCGTAGTTGAAGTCCGGGTTGGTGGAATAGACCACTCCCAACCTCTGCTTCCAGTCGTTATCTTGTTTCATATATTATTCCTTGTCAAATTTTTGCAAAGATAGCGAATCCTTTTGTATCTTTGTCTGTTTAACGGCTTGATTCGGCCGGATTAGGAACAAACATTGTTTATGGACATTAAAAAATTCAACCTGTGGAACAAGGTGACGGCCCTGGCTGTCCTGGCCATCTCGGCGTTCACCTATCTCTCCACCATCGAGCCGACCGCGTCGTTCTGGGACTGCGGAGAGTTCATCGCTTCGTCGTACAAGCTTGAGGTCGGCCACCCGCCGGGAAACCCGATGTTCCAGCTCATCGCAAGATTCTTCACGATGTTCACCGGCCCGGACAAGGCCGCTGTGATGGTGAACTCGATGAGCGCCATCTGCTCGGCTCTCACCATATTCTTCCTCTATCTGACGATAGTTTTCCTCGTCAAGAGGATAATCCTCCCGAAGAGGAAGGACGGGAATAGTGAATATACCACCGCGCAGGCGATAGCGATCTACGGCAGCGGAGCCGTCGGAGCGCTGGCCTACTGCTTCTCGGACACGTTCTGGTTCTCGGCCGTGGAGGGCGAGGTCTATGCGATGTCGTCGCTGTTCACCGCGATGGTCGTGTGGGCGATGACCAAATGGTACGAGGAGACCGACCGCAGGTACTCCAACCGCTGGATAGTGCTGATCTCCTTCCTGATGGGTCTCTCCATAGGAGTCCATCTGCTGAACCTGCTGACAATCCCGATGCTGGTGTTTATGTACTACTTCAAGATGAGGGAGGACGGTTCATATTCTTTATGGGAGTATGTGAAGATCCTTGCCGTCTCGGTGGTGATCCTGGCGTTCATCCTCTTCTTTATGGTTCCGTACATCCCGAAGATCGCGGCCTACTTCGACCTGTTCTTCGTGAACACGCTCGGGCTTCCGTACAATTCGGGCGCGGCGTTCTTCATCGTGGCGCTTCTCGGCCTGTGCTTCTGGGGGCTTTTCAAGACCCTGAAGACGAACAAGGTGTTCTGGAACACGGCTTTGCTCTGCTTCACGACAATCGTGATCGGCTTCTCCGTGTTCAGCATCGTGATCATCCGCTCGTGCGCCAAGACCCCTACCAACGAGTACCAGCCTGACAACGCCTTCACCCTTGTGCGTTACCTCTCCCGCGAGCAGTACGGCTCCAACCCTCTGATCTACGGTCAGTACTACGGCGCTCCGTACGAGCTTGAGCAGAAGAGTTACTGGGCACCGCTGGACGGGAAGTACAAGAAGGTCCCGAGTCCGGTTGATGTCAAGTACGACCGCGCTGGAAAGATGCTTTTTCCGAGGATGTACAGCAGCGACGAGAGACACATAAAGTTCTACGAGTCCTACACCGACGGCAAGGGAACGACAGTCCCTGGTTCAAAGTACAAGAAGCCTACATTGGGGGCCAACCTTTCGTATTTCTTTGACTTCCAGCTTGGCTGGATGTACTGGAGGTACTTTATGTGGAACTTTGTCGGCCGCCAGAACGAGATTCACACCCCGACTCCGGAGATGTTCACCGGCAACTGGGAGAGCGGAATCCCGTTCATCGACAAGATTCATTTAGGAGACCAGAGCGACGCTCCGCAGTGGCTGAAGGACAACCCTGGCAAGAACCACTATTTCTTCCTGCCTCTGCTGCTTGGCCTTCTCGGCCTGTGTTTCCAGTTCGACAAGGACCGTAGGGGGTGCTGGCTGACTTTCCTTCTGTTCTTTATGACCGGAATCGCCATCGTGATAGACCTGAACCAGACACCTTACCAGGTGCGTGAGAGGGACTACGCCTACGCCGGGTCGTTCTACGCCTTCGCCATCTGGATCGGGTTCGCGGTCGCGGCGATATATTCGTGGATCACTTCCGCCCTGAAGGGGAAGAATGTCGTGGCTGTCGCCGCCGTCACTTCCGTCGCCTGCCTTTTCGTGCCGGCACTGATGGCGGAGGAGAACTGGGACGACCACGACAGAAGCAACCGCTACACTTCCGTCGAGGTGGCGAAAAACTACCTTAACTCCGTGGAGAAGAACGGCTTGCTCATCACTCACGGTGACAATGACACCTTCCCTCTCTGGTACGCCCAGGAGGTCGAGGGTTTCAGGAACGACGTAAGAATCTGCAACACATCGCTTCTTGGAACCGACTGGTACATCGACCAGATGAGGTACGCCATCAATAATTCGGCCCCTCTTAAGCTCAGCATCGGCCAGGAACAGTACCTCTACGGCACGAACGAGTGGGTCCCGATCGAGGACAACCGCGGTCAGGAGGTGTTGCTGTCCGACTGCATCGCCGTGTTCAAGCATCCGGACGCGAAGCTGCTCTATCAGGACGGCAGGAAGGCGGATTACTGGGTTTCCAGGAAGATGATCATTCCGGTCAACAAGGAGAACTGCCTTAAGAGCGGGATCGTGAGCGAGAAATTCGCCGATCTGATCCCGGACTCCATCGTCATCGAGATTCCGAAGAGCAAGAACTACCTCAGCAAGCCTGAGCTGTTCCTCCTCGACTTCCTCTCCACCTACCAGTGGGACAGGCCTTTGAATATGCTGAATCAGGGCGGCGACCTTAACATCGGTCTGCGCGACTACCTGATGTACGAGGGCTTCTCCTACAAGTTTGTCCCGATCAAGAACAAGCCTCAGTCTCTGGAGATAGGCCTTGTCGATACGGACGACCTTTACAACAAGATGACGGAGAAGTACTGCTTCGACGCTGTCTCACGAGAGGACTATTGCGTTGACTATCAGAACACCTACACGTTCCTGGGCGTGATGTCCCTCAGGAATCTGTTCGTGTCGGCCGCCAACGCCTTCATCGACGCCGGTGAGAACGACAGGGCGGAGGAGATGCTCGACAAGTGCCAGAGCGTCCTGAAACCGAAGGAGTACCCTTACGACAACTCTCTCCTCGGCTGGGGAACCAACGCGCTCTTCCCGATCGAGATGGTCAGGGACTACTACACGCTCGGAAAGCAGGACAAGGCCCGCTCCCTCGCCACGGAGCTGACGGGTGAACTGATGGAGTCCATCAGGTTCTACCTCGACTTCTATCCGATGTGCAAGAGTGAGTTCGAGTACAACTGCAATCTCATCTACTATCTCACCGGAGAGATCGCCAAGGCCGGCGACAGGGAGTTCGCCGACAACATCGAGAAACAGCTCGGCGCTTTCCTCGAGGTTCAATAGGCCGGTTCGCCGGTTTCGATAGCACCTATCGAAACAAAGGGATGATAATCCATCCTTGGATTCAAGTGGTGTCGTAATTTCGCGCTGTCAAACAAAAAGAGCGTAAGATTATGACACCACTTGAAATTTCCACGGCTGCTATGAGCGCCAATTCCGGATCACTGATCATTGTTTGCGCGGTCGCAAGCGCGGTGATCCTCCTTGTTTCCTTCTTCCGCGAGAGGTTGAAGGCATTCAACTCCAAACATCACATTGTCACCTATTCCGACGCGCTTGTCAGGCCTGTGTCCTGGAACGGCGGAAAGGACGGCATCGACATCGACGGAATCCCTTACTACGGGACTTGCGATGACGATGAACAGGATTCCGCGGTCTGCAATGTTATGCCGCTTTCCGACAAGGGCGGCGCAAAGGGGGAGGTAAAGGAATATGGAGACTCAGGAAAACACGCTGCATAATGAACTGAAGCGCAAGAGCATATTCCTGAGAGACTACACCACAGAACTTTACGCCAGCGGGGCGACTACAATCCGCATCGAGAAGAATCTCGGCAGAATCGCCGAGACGTGGCACACCAAGGCCGACTTCTCTGTACTTCCAACCTGCATTGTCCTGAACCTTTGGGACGAGAAGGAGGAACGGTCCTACACAGTGACCGGGAAGATTCCCGCTGACAGGATCAACTTCAACACTGTCTCTGATCTCAGTGGATTGAGCTGGAGGATTGTCGAGGAAGGTCTGGATGTCCCGACAGCGACTGCGGAGTTCAGGGGAATCGTTGAGAAAAAGAGACTGAATCCTTGGCTTGTTCTTGTGCTTGTAGGTCTTGCGAACGCCTCGTTCTGCGAGCTCTTCGGCGGAGATCTGATCTCGATGGCCATTGTTTTTCTCGCCACGATTGACGGCTTCTTCCTCAAACAGAAGCTCCCGGCCAAAGGTGTTGACTACAGGATAGTCATTGTTCTTGCCGCCTGTCTTTCGGCTGTGATAGCCTGCTCAGGTTTTGTGTTCGGCTGGGGTAAGACCCCGGAGGTGGCTCTTGCCACGAGTGTACTTTATTTCGTGCCTGGAATCCCTTTCTGCAACGCTGTCTGTGACCTTATTTATGGCCATTACATCTGCTGTATCAGCCGCTTCCTGCACGCCGTGATCATCACAGTGTGCCTGTCGCTGGGGCTTTGCATCGCTTTCGGGCTGCTGAATATTCAATTTCTGTAATGGAACTTTTTTTTCTTATCATAAAAGACGGTATATTTGCCGCGATAGCGGCGATAGGCTTTTCCAGCATCAGCAATCCGTCACCGAGGGTGTTCCCTTTGTGCGCGCTGACGGCGGCCGCGGGACACATAACCAGGTACGTTTTGATGAACATCTACGGCTTTCAACTTGCCACAGGCAGTATGCTCGGCGCTCTTGTCATCGGCTTCTTGGCTTTGCCAGCCGCCAAGATGATCAAGACTCCGGCCGAATGCATCTCGTTCCCCGCCCTCCTGCCGATGGTTCCGGGAATGTACGCCTACAGGACCATCCAGTCACTGATGCACTGTCTCGGCTCAGGTTCGGAGGCCTCGTTTATGCACTACCTGTACCTGCTGCGGTTCAACTGGATGACGTGTATGGTGACGATCATCGCTATGGTCGTGGGAGCTATGCTGCCCATCCTGCTTTTTCAGAATTTTTCATTTAAGGTCACAAAGTAATGGAATTCAGACAACTACGCTATTTTGTCAAGGTCGCGGAACTGCGAAGCTTTTCGGAGGCTGCCAAGGTTTTGTTTATCTCGCAGAGTACCCTGTCCCAGCAGATCAGACAGTTGGAGGATGAGCTGGGCGTCGAGCTTCTTGTGCGTGACTCCAGACACGTGGCGTTGAGTGATTACGGCGAGCAGTATCTCCCTTATGCCAAGCAGGTGCTCAAGGATGTGGACGCCAGCGCCGAGAGGATGAAGGATGTCCGCGGACTTAACGTAGGAACCTTGAATGTCGGGGCGACCTACACTTTCTGCCCTTTGCTTGCCGACACTGTGAGAGATTTTATGAAGCGCTACCCGGGCATAAAGCTGAAGGTGTTCTGCCGCTCGATGGAGAACCTGATGGATATGCTGGAACACGGTCAGCTTGACGTGGCGTTGTCCTACAAGCCGTTGCGCAGCTTTGACGACATCGAGTCTCACATTCTTTTCAACAGCAAGCTTTGCGTGATCGCCGGAAAGGACAATCCTGTGGCCCGGATGGAGAGGATCCGTCTTTCGGAGCTTGAGAGGCTTCCGCTTGCGCTTCCTGCCAACGGCCTTCAGGCCAGGAACGCTTTCGACAGCCTTCTGTACGGCCAGAACTTCAAGTACGATGTCCGTCTGGAGATCAATGACCTGAATGTCCTTCTCGATATGGTGTCCAGAACCAGTCTTGTCACTCTGCTTTCCGAGGCCACTGTACGTGGAAACAAGGATTTCGTCGCGGTTGAGCTTGACCATCCCCACTCGGAAATGGAGGGATCATTTCATCTTCTCAAAGGCAGCTATTGCAAAAACGCAACGAAAGAGTTCCTGAAGATCCTTATCGAGAACAACTCCTTCACGATGGCGATGAAGGCCATCGAGGAACGGTAGCGGAAGCGGAAGCGCCGCTTCTGAATATTACCGTTCACACCAAACCTGTAAAGCCCTGGCTTCGGAGTTCTTACGCTCACCGGCCTCTCAGCGTTCCCCCCTTGTCGAACATATCGCTGACCTGCCCTCCGACGCCAGGGCTTTTTATTAGTATGAAAAGTGGCCGGGTTTCCTTGGTGGAGAGCCGGCCACGGGTGTTCTTAATAATATGTTGTGGTTAGAATCGTTCCTTTAGACGAGGGCTTTCACCTGGGCGGCGTCGAGAGGAAGCAGCTCGGTGATCGGCTTGTACTCGTACTGGTCGAAATCATTGATCTGGGCGAAGCCGGAGGACTTGTCGCAGCGGTAATAGACGTACATAAGCAGTCCGCCCGGGGCTTCCGGAACGACCTTCTGTGACTTTCCCTCAAGGAAGGAGACCAGATCCTCTTTCTTGGTCTTAGGGTAGTTGGCGGTCTTGCGCCTGAACTTGCCTTCCTTTCCTTCGATGACGTAGGATGACTTCAATGCGAGGAAAAGGATGACGGCGAACACGATGACAGTGCATCCTAAGATGAACATCGAGTCGGAGCAGAAGAGCAGCGCCACACCGGCGGCGAGGAAGAGAAGGGTGATGATTATGTCCTTGGCGGACCTTACTTTTTTAATATTTACGGTTTCCATTTTGTTCTTGTTTTTTGCGGAGACGTTCTGAAATCGCCTCCATAATTTGCCCGAGAGGACGGATGTCCCCTCGGAATGATTGTGTTGTAACAAAAGTACGGGCATATTACAGGATTGATGTAATAGTCCCGCGGCACCGCCTGAGAAGGGAGGCGGCTCCCTTTTAAGTGATGGAAACCGACCGCTATAGACGCAGCTTCCGCAGTGTCGGAAGGGAATGCCTTTGCGGGGCGGCGTCGTGGAATGACCTGAGCGTCAGGATTCTGAAGTCAAGGTCGGCTCTGCGCACCTGCCTCATCGGACTTGCGGAAGCACCGGTGACTGTGCGGGTTACTGTCTGCCCCTCGGCGGTCGGGCTGGAGAGGCAGGGGGTGTTGAACTTTATGAAAGAATGTTCAGATCTTGTCGGGTCGGAAAGTCGGTCTTCGGATGTCTGTACTGATGCGGCTGTGTCAGGCTCGGTGAAAAAATTGGCCCGCAGCCCCTCGCAGAAGAACGCAAGTGCCACAAGCGCGACCGAAACCACACAGAATCTGACGAAAGACCTCATCGCGCGTTACCTCCTTAGACGAACGAATATGCTCAGCGGCAGGTTCTTGCCGAACTTGTCCCTGAGAACCAGCTCTCCCGAGTCAAGAGCGGTGTCGGACGGAAGGCCGAACGCCTGACGCACAACGGTCTCGCCCAGAATGGCCGAGAATCCGTTGGAGTAGAGATTGAGTACAAGGAAACTGTTCTCCGGAGCGAGAATCCTGCCGACTGTCCTCATCATATCGAAAAGGCACTCGTCCAGTTTCCACTTCTCCCCGTCCGGGCCGTGGCCGTAGGCAGGAGGGTCAAGGATTATGCCTTGATAGACATTCCCTCGTCTCGCCTCGCGGCCGGCGAACTTCATAGCGTCCTCGACTACCCAACGGATGTCCTGAAGACCGCTGCGTTCCTGATTGCCGCGCGCCCAGGTGACGACCTGACGAACCGAGTCAAGATGGGTGACGTCCGCTCCGGCGCACTTGGCGGCGAGCGAGGCCGCACCAGTGTAGGCGAAAAGATTCAGGACCTTCGGGCGGGAGCCTGTCTTGGCGGCTATCTCGGAGGTGTTTTTGAATATGTAGTCCCAGTTCGCGGCCTGCTCCGGGAAGACCCCCACGTGCTTGAACGACGTGAGACCGAGCCTGAGGCTGAACCTTGGACCTCCCGAATAGCGGATCCACCACTGGTCGGGCATATTCCTGAGCCTCTCCCACGTTCCGCTGTCCTCCTTCCCGGCCTTGCCGAATCCGGCTCCGGGTGTGAATCTGGTGTGGGCGAGCCGGTTCCAGTCGCTGTCGCTCATACTCTTGTCCCACAGAGCCTTAGGCTCCGGGCGGGCGAGAACATATTCGCCGAACCTTTCGAGCTTCGCGCCC
The DNA here is from genome assembly GCA_964479325.1 of uncultured Muribaculaceae bacterium. GTDB lineage: Bacteria > Bacteroidota > Bacteroidia > Bacteroidales > UBA932 > Cryptobacteroides. Next base: position 9,208 of record CAYZKZ010000007.1, on the reverse strand, counting down.
CTTCCGGAGTCGAGAAGCTCGTAGTCCTTCCAATTCTGTGGGTTAAACTCGATTGTCATATCAGACACAAAGATAGGAAAAAGATAGCCTATTTTGCGCCGCTTCCGCGTCATTTAATCGTTATAGTCCTCCGGGCCGATGCCCAATCCGCTGAATTTTACTATATTTGCGTCCGAAAAATGATCGAAATTATTTCTAAATAATAAGGTTATGCAACAGCACATTGACACCTATGACTTCAAAGGCAAGAAGGCCATTGTCAGAGTGGATTTCAACGTTCCGCTCGACGAGAAGTTCAACATCACTGACGACACCCGCATCCGCGCGGCTCTCCCTACTCTGAAAAAAGTGCTTTCAGAGGGCGGTTCTCTCATCCTGATGTCCCACCTCGGACGTCCGAAGGGAGTCGATCCTAAGTTCTCCCTCAAGCACATTTTGGCTCACGTCTCAGAGTGCCTCGGTGTTCCGGTACAGTTCGCTGAGGACTGCCAGAAGGCTGACGAGCAGGCGGCCGCACTCAAGCCGGGTGAGGTCCTTATGCTTGAGAACCTCCGTTTCTACGCGGAGGAGGAAGGCAAGCCGAGGGGACTGGCCGCCGACGCTTCCGACGAGGAGAAGGCAGCCGCCAAGAAGGCCGTGAAGGCAAGCCAGAAGGAGTTCGTGAAGAAGCTCGCCTCCTACGCCGACTGCTACATCAACGATGCTTTCGGCACGGCCCACAGGGCTCACGCCTCCACAGCGCTGATCGCCGCCTACTTCCCGAACGACAAGATGTTCGGCTACCTTATGGAGAAAGAGGTCAAGGCCATCGAGAACGTTCTCCAGAACGCACAGCATCCTTTCACCGCCATCATCGGCGGCTCGAAGGTGTCCAGCAAGCTTGGAGTCATCAAGAACCTTCTCGATAAGGTTGACAATCTGATCATCGGCGGCGGAATGGGCTACACGTTCATCAAGGCTCAGGGCGGTCACATCGGAAAGTCTCTCCACGAGGACGAGCTTATGCCGGACGCTCTTGAGATTATGAAGGAGGCTAAGGAGAAGGGCGTTAACCTCTCACTTTCCGTGGCCACCGTCTCAGGCCAGGAGTTCGACAACGACACTCCTCGCAAGACATTCGACATCTTTAACATTCCTGACGACTGGGAGGGTATGGACGCTTCCGAGGCCTCTCTTGAGAACTGGAAGAAGATCATCCTCAGATCCAAGACCATTCTTTGGAACGGCCCTGTGGGAGTGTTCGAGCTTCCTAACTTCGCCCACGGAACAGAGAAGATCGCCGAGTTCGTGGCCGAGGCCACACAGAACGGAGCCTACTCTCTCGTAGGTGGCGGAGACTCTGTCGCCGCTGTCACCAAGCTCGGTTTCGCCGACAAGGTAAGCTACGTTTCAACCGGTGGCGGCGCTATGCTTGAGGCCATTGAGGGCAAGGAACTCCCTGGCATCGCGGCTATCCGTGAGTAATCGCCTCGGATAATCCGAAAAATACACTATCTTTGTACGAAAAGTGATTTAGTTTTATGGATCCGCTATTCGTACATTGGAATATGAATCCGGAGATATTCAGGATCGGATCGTTCGCCGTAAGGTGGTATGGTCTCCTGTTTGTCTCCGGTTTCATTCTTGGCTATTGGATGTTCGTGAAGTTCTTCAAGAGGGAGAAAGTCAATGAGGTTCTTCTTGATCCGCTTCTCTACACCCTTCTGATAGGAACTCTTGTCGGCTCCCGTCTCGGACACTGCATATTCTACCAGCCGGACTATTATTTCGGCTCCTGGAAAGGATTCCTGGAGATCTTCGCCGTCTGGCACGGCGGACTCGCCAGCCACGGAGGCGCTCTGATGCTCCTTCTCTGTATGTGGTGGTTCGCTCGTAAGTACGGCCCGAAGAATCACATTGACCTGCTCTGGATCTTGGATCACCTTGCCATAGCCGTGGCCTTCGCCGCCACTTTTATCAGACTCGGAAACCTTTGCAACTCAGAGATCTACGGTGATGTGACCAACCTTCCGTGGGGATTCATCTTCGAACGCAGGGGAGAGACAGAGCCAAAGCATCCGACACAGATCTACGAGGCGCTCAGCTACCTGATCCTCGGTCTCGGGCTTCTCTGGCTCTATGTCAAGAGGCTGGACAAGATGTACAGAGGCTCGTTCATCGGAATATTCTTCATCGTCTGCTTCGGAATGCGTTTCCTCATCGAGTTCATCAAGGAACCGCAGGTTGAGTTCGAGAATTCGATGACTCTTGATATGGGGCAGATCCTGAGCATTCCGTTCGTCCTTCTCGGAATCGGTCTGCTGGTATATTCCTATAAGAAGAAAATCCCGGCCGCCGCTGTCATTCCGGCTGCGGCTCACAAGAAATCCGAGCCAACCCACTACGCCAAGAGTCTGAACAAGTAGTCGTCCGGCTTCTGGAAGATTGATTTTGAGAAACTTCTAATAGTAGAACTGTTGATGATCAAAGCGATATTTTTCGACATCGACGGCACCCTCGTGAGCTTCAACACCCACAGGATGTCGGAGAGATTGAAGGAATGCCTTCATAAGCTTCATTCAAAGGGCATTAAACTTTTCATTTCCAGCGGCCGGGCGAGGCTCGTTATGAACAATCTGGACGGTTTCCCTTTCGACGGCTATGTCGCGATGAATGGAGCGGAGACCATACTGAATGGTGAAGTGATTGACAGTCACCCGCTTTCACGGGAGGTTTCCCTTCAGGTGGCGGAGATCGCCGAACGCGAGAACGTGTCCTGCTGGGTCTTTGCCGACAACGTCGCCGGAATCAACCACAGCAGCCCGGAGGCCTTGGAGGTCGCAGGCCAGATTAACCTGTACCCGCCTTGTTTCCTTGACCTCTCCGAAGTCGCGAGGAACCACACGGTCTATGAATATACCATATTCTTTGACGAGGAGCGGGAACGCCGTCTCCTTCATCCTGTGCTGAAGGATGTCTCCTACACCCGCTGGCATCCTTATTTCCTCGACATAGTTCCAGAGGGTCTGTCCAAGTCCTACGGAGCGTCGAAGATTCTGGAGCGCATCGGAGCGACCCGGGAGGAGTGCATCGCCTTCGGCGACGGGGGCAACGACATCCCTATCATTGAATATGCGGGGATCGGTGTCGCGATGGGCAATGCCACGGATGATGTCAAAGCGGCGGCGGACTATGTCACTGACACCGTTGACGAGGACGGAATCATCTCGGCTCTTGAACATTTCGGTGTCATCTCGGAAACTTGAAAATTTTTCAAGTTTTTCGGTACATCGTTTTATCTATTTGGTTATAAGATTATTATCTGTTTCGTCGCCAAAATGGCGGCGAATTTTTTTTGCTTCGCCGCTTGCATATTCGAATCATTTGCATAACATTTGCAGAGTGTTTTCCCCGCTGCGGGAAACCGATGCGCCTCCATTATGGTCTGAGGTCGCAATGTGGGATTCCTAAGAATAATGATTATGGCTGAATTGACAAAAGAGACGATAATGTTGACGGCGAACGGACTTTTCTCAAAGGATGGAGTCCGCGAGGTGTCGATTGACGACATCTGCCGGAAGCTTTGCATCTCGAAAAAGACCTTCTATCAGTTCTATTCCCAGAAAGAGGACTTGGTGGCCGATGTTGTGGCCTACAACATCGAGAAGAAAAGGAGCGAGTTCGAGAAACTCGTGGAGGGGAAGGATGCCGTGCAGGTGATGAAGTCATTGTTCTCTCTCATCAACAGGAAGAAGACGGTTGACAAGGACAAGAGGATGGCGAAGGACATAATGAAGTACTATCCTGAGACATTCACGAAGCACCTGGACAAGCGTAACCGCGAGCTGCATCACTTCTTTGTGGACTGCTTCAACGATGGAATGCGTCAGGGACTTGTCCGTTCGGATATGGATGTCGATGCGGTTCAGCTGCTCATCTGCATTATGCACGAGGGGATCGCCCGCTACCTTGACGGAGAGTATCGCATCGAGGGGGCAAAGCTTTCCTTCAAGTCACTTGCGACGACCTTTGAGGACATCGTAACAAGAACCATTCTGACCCCGAAGGGTTTTGAGGAGTACAATTCATTGGATAATGATAAAAACAGTTAGTATAGTAAGTATGAAAAACAGATTGAAGTATTTGATTCTGACCGTAGCGGCTTTGCCGATGGCTTTGTCCGCCCAGGCTCAGTACAGGAATGACACCATTCCCAAGGAGTCTCCCAAGGACACGTCCAAGGTGGTTCTGACCTTAAACGACGCCTTGCAGATCGCCCTGAGCGAGAATGTGGCTGTGAAAGTCGCCGATCAGGAGATCCAGCGCACTGAATATGCCAAGAAAGGGACTTACGCGTCCCTGTTCCCGCAGATCACCGCTTCCGGCGCCTACCAGAGGACCATCAAGAAGCAGATGATGTATATGGATTCCGACAGCGGCTCAGGTGACGATGGCGGTGGGTTCGGAATGCTCAGTTCCATAGCTCCTTACTTTATGAGAATCAACGAACTGTCCGAGAAGGCCGGACTTGATCCGGTCAAGCTTGACGACAGTGGAAGCAGCTCAAGCAACAGCGGATTCGCCGTGGGTCGTTGGAACACCTACAACTACGGTGTCTCCGCGTCTATGCCGATCGTCAACGCCCAACTCTGGGAAAGCCTGAAGATCTCCGGCCAGAGCGTCGATCTCGCGGTAGAGAAGGCTCGTTCCTCAAGGCTGGATATGGTGACCCAGGTCAAGCAGGCCTACTACGCCGTGCTTCTCGCCAAGGAGGCTTTCAATGTCTATAAGGATGTCTATGAGAACGCTGTTGACAACTTCGGCCAGACCGAGAAGCGCTACAACGCCCAGAAGGCTTCGGAACTTGAATATACCAGGGCGAAATCAACTGTGGCGGCCGCCATTCCTAACGTCTATAACGCCGAAAGCTCGGTGATCCTCGCCCTCTGGCAGCTCAAGGCCGTGATGGGCGTTGATCTGGACAGGAACATCGATGTCTCCGGTTCCCTTGAGGACTTCTCAAAGGAGATGTTCAGGGACATCAACGAGAACAACGAGCCTTCGCTTGAGTACAACACCACGATGCGTCAGTTGGCCATCCAGGCCGAGCAGCTCGCATCGACGGTGAGGATGCAGAAGGCCGCCTACTATCCGACATTGTCCGCCTCGTTCTCGTACAGTATGATCGCTATGACCAATGACTTCAAGTTCAGCGAGTACCAGTGGTCTCCGTATTCCTACGTCGGTGTGAGCCTTTCCATTCCGATCTTCACCGGGGGAAAGCGTCACTACGATGTCCGTCAGGCCAAGGTCCAGTCGGCGCAGCTCAATCTCCAGATGGTGGAGACCGAGAGGCAGCTGAAGATCGCCATCCGTCAGTACCTCAACACGATGGAGACGAATATGAACAGTTTCAACTCCGCTACCGAGGCCGTCGCTTTGGCTCAGAAGGCCTACGACATCGCCGCCAAGTCCTACAAGGTCGGAAAGAGTACGATCACCGAACTCAACGACGCTCAGCTGACTCTCACGCAGGCAAGCCTTGCGCAGTCACAGGCGGTCTATAATTTCGTCGTGGCGAAATCCAATCTGGAGCAGACGCTCGGCTACGACTTCATTGATGACAAAGGGAGCGTCGATCTCGAAAATATGTAAGAAATAAAATATTAAGAATATGAAAAGGATTATCAGAACTATGGTTTTCGTCTCGGCCACCGCTGTGATGGTCTCTTGCGGAAACGGAAAGAAGGCCGACAGCGCGGATGCCGCCGCTCAGGCTGAGGAAAGGGCGACCTTGATCGCCACGGCCACGGCCGTAAGGCAGGAAGTGCCTCAGACGGAGGTATATTCATCATCGGTTCAGGCTTTCGCTGTGAACAACATCGCTCCGCAGACCGGCGGCAGGATCAAGACCATCAAGGTCGATGTCGGCAGTTTTGTCGAGAGGAACCAGCTTCTTGCCGAGATGGACGCCGCGCAGCTCGACCAGACGAGACTCAAGCTGGCCAACGATTCCACCGAACTCAGCCGTCTGAGAAGCCTCTACGAGGAGGGCGGTGTGTCAAAGTCCGACTTCGACGCCGCGGAGATGGCCTGGAAGGTCAGCCGCAGATCCTACAACAACCTTCTTGAGAACACTTGGCTCAGGTCTCCTATCAGCGGCGTTGTGACCGCCAGGAACTACGACCAGGGCGACCTCTATTCCGGCCAGCCTATCTTTGTCGTGCAGCAGATCACTCCTGTCAAGCTTCTTGTCGGAATCTCCGAGACTGACTACACCAAGGTGAAGAAGGGCGACCAGGTCGAGATCACCGCTGACGCCATCCCTGGAAGGACATTCACCGGCAAGGTCAACAAGGTCTATCCTACGATCGACCCTACAAGCCACACATTCACGACAGAGGTGCTTGTCGGCAACACCGACAGGACTCTGCGCCCGGGTATGTTCGCAAGGGTGAAGGTTGAGTTCGGAGTCAACAACAGCATCGTCGTTCCTGACGAGGCCGTCGTGAAGATGCAGGGCTCGGGTCAGAGAAGCGTCTATGTGGTCAACCCTGACAACAACACCGTCAACAGTGTGATTGTCAAGATCGGAAGGCATTTCGACCGGTACTATGAGATTCTTGAAGGTCTGAATGAGGGAGACATCGTCGCCACTAAGGGTAGCTCAAGCCTTAAGGACGGGAGCAAGGTCGAGATCTCCAAGAACAATTAAAGTGATTAGACTATGAGTATTTACAGATCGGCGGTGAAGAAGCCCGTAACGACAGCGTTGATTTTCGTCGCGTTCGCTGTCTTCGGAATCTTCTCACTGATGAACACCTCTTTGGCGAACTTCCCGGATTTCGATGCCAATGTCGTCCTGGTGATGTCGTCATACCCGGGAGCGAGCGCTTCCGACATCGAGAACAACCTGACCAAGGTGCTTGAGAACACACTGAACAGTGTGGCTGACCTTAAGGACATCACTTCCAGGTCAAAGGAGAACGTCTCCATCGTGGTCTTGGAGTTTGAGTACGGCACGGACATCGACGAGGCCTGCAACAACATACGAGACAAACTGGATCTTGTCAACTCATCCCTGCCTGACGGAGCGTCCGTTCCGGTGCTTTTCAAGTTCGGCGCGGATGATATGCCTGTGCTGATCCTTTCGGCCAAGGCTGACAAGAGCCTTATGGGGCTGGACAAGATCCTGGACGACAAACTGGTCACCCCGCTTGGACGTGTGAAGGGTGTGGGTACAGTGAGCGTCTCCGGTGCTCCTGAGAGGGAGATCCACGTCTATTGCGACCCTAACAAACTGGAGGCTTATGGATTGAGTGTCTCTGGAATATCCCAGATCATCGCCGCCGAGAACCGTAACGTTCCTTCTGGAACCATCGACATCGGAGCCGAGTCCTTCACCCTGCGTGTGGAGAAGGAGTTCAAGGATCCTTCCGAGCTGCTGGACATCGTGGTCAGCACAAAGAACGGACAGACTGTCTATCTGAGGGACGTGGCCAACGTCGTCGATGGCCTTGAGGAGAAGTCACAGGAGGCTTTCACCAACGGTGAGAGGGCCGCTATGATCGCCATCCAGAAGCAGTCCGGAGCCAACACTGTCAACGTCATCAAGAGTGTGAAGCAGAAGCTCAAGACAATCGAGCCTACCCTTCCTTCCGACGTGAAGATCACGACTGTGGTCGATAGCTCCACGAACATCCTCAACACCCTGAACTCATTGAAGGAGACGATCATCATCACCCTTTTGGTGGTTATGCTTGTCGTCTATATATTCCTTGGTAGGTGGAGGGCCACGTTCATCATCGTGCTTTCCATCCCTATCGCCCTGCTGGGATCCCTGATCTACCTTTATGCCACCGGCAACACATTGAACATCATCTCGATGTCCGCCTTGTCAATCGCGATCGGTATGGTCGTGGATGACGCAATCGTGGTCTTGGAGAACGTCTCCACCCATCTGGAGCGAGGTGAGAAGCCTACCGAGGCCGCCGTGCACGGCACTTCCGAGGTCGGTATCTCCGTAATCGCCTCCACGCTGACAATGCTGTGCGTGTTCCTGCCTCTTACAATGGTTTCGGGAATGGCCGGAATTATGTTCAAGCAGCTCGGATGGATCGTCAGCATCATTATGATCATCTCCACGACCGCGGCCTTGACCCTTGTGCCTATGCTCTGCTCAAGGATTCTGAGCAACAAGCCGAAGAACGGCAAGCTGCACAGGGCGATCTTTGACAACGTGGAGAAGTTCCTCGACAAGATCTCCAACGGCTACGCCAAGATCATCGGCTGGGCTATGCACCACAGGAAAACCGTCATATTCAGCGCCCTTGGCATATTCATCGTCGTCCTTGTCCTGCTTGGACCGGGTTTGAAGAGTGAGTATTTCCCTCATTCCGACGAGGGTCGTCTGACTGTCTCAATCGAGCTTCCTGTGGGAACCGAGCAGACTGTGACAGGCGAATTCGCCAAGAACTTCTCTGACAGGCTCCGCTCCGAAATTCCTGAGATCCAGGTGCTTCAGTACCGTTTCGGACAGGCCAGCACGGACAATGTCTTCGGCAGCATCCAGTCCAATGGCTCCTACATCATCTCGATGAACGTCAACCTCGGATCTATGGAGGACCGTAAGCGTTCTTCCTCCGAGATCGCCGACATCATCAGAAAGGATCTCCGCGAGTACCCTGAGGTCAAGAAAGGAACCGTCACCGAGGGAATGGGCGGTGTTGGAGGAGCCTCTTCCATCACTCTTGAGATCTACGGCTACGACTTCGACGAGACCGACCGTGTCGCCAAGGAAATCCAAGGCAAGATGCTGAAGAACGAGAACTTCACGCAGGTCGTGCTCAGTCGTGATGACTACACTCCTGAGTACCAGGTGGATTTCGACAGAACGAAACTGGCTCTCAACGGACTTAACTCGACGACCGCCGCCGCTGCGTTCAGCGCCGCTATGAACGGATCCGTCGGCTCTTACTACCGTGAGGAAGGAGATGAGTACAACATCCGCGTCATCTACGACAAGAGCTTCCGTTCCAGCGTTGAGGACATCGAGAACATCGTTGTCTATACTCCTGCCGGGAAGGCCGTCCGCATCAAGGATCTCGGTACGGTCGTAGAGGCGAAGGTCCCTCCTACAATCGAGAGAAAGAACCGTGAGAGGTACATCACCGTGACCGGTATCGTGTCGGACGGACACGCTCTCAGCGAGGCCGTGGCGGCCACCAAC
>CAYZKZ010000006.1:0-58733 GCA_964479325.1 uncultured Muribaculaceae bacterium | reverse complement strand
GTTCTGTTGGAGGATGGTGTCCCCGCCAATTTCACGTGCTTTCCTCCGCTGCCGCAAAGCGGCAATAGATATACCATCACGCAAAAATCGCCATAAGGCTACCCTGGCCGGGTTGTCTGTGGGCATATTCAAAAGGAATTACGTAAAATGGCAGCGAAAGTATCGCTTCCGACCGCCTTTCAGTGCACAATCGCGAATGCACCGAAAAGTATGGGTGTTAGAGATTTTTCCCTTGCACACTCCAACATTCCGGTACGGCGGCTCGAAACCATCCTCTGAGGGTTGTCGTGGAGGATGAGGCTATTTCATCGCCTACGGAATTGCATCGGGCGATTTATCAATTAATTGATAGCAAGTAAATTACCTTTTAACAAAAGCCATTCCGACCGCAAATCCGTCGGCGGAAACGAGCGTTTTCGGCTTTTGGGGGCACAGAATTGCGGCGGAGCGAACGTCAGAGGTAGCCAGAGAACTGGGTGGAGCGCAATTCTGTGCGTTGCCTCAAGGAACAGAAGTTAGTCAACTTCTATATAGTTCCCTTTCAAAATTATCTAACGCCATAACGTTAAGCATTTGCCTTTGATATATTTATCCACAAATTGACCGTTCGTAAAAGAAATTCCCCTCGGGAATCTGGCGCATTACCAAGATTCCTGAGGGGAATAACCTGTTCTGCTCCCAAAACTGGGGAATCATTAAATCACCTTAAGCGGAAGCGGGGTGAGGTCGGAGTCGGCGGAGGAGGAGCCGAGGAGGACGGTGAAATCGCCTGACTCGACGGACCACTTCCCCGCAGCGCCCCAGCACTGAAGCATCTCCGGAGTGATGTCGAACTCAACCTTGACACTCTCCCCGTTCTTCAGACTTATGCGGCGGAAAGCCTTCAGCTCCTTGACAGGACGGGTCACAGAACCGTACTCGTCACGGATGTAAAGCTGAACCACCTCGTCACCGTCGTACGGGCCGTTGTTGGTGACCGTGACTGCGGCCTTCAGCGACTCGGAGGCACCGATCTCCGATTTTGAGAGAGAAGCGTCCGAGAAGGCGAACGTGCTGTAACTCAGACCGAAACCGAACGGCCAGAGAGCGCCGGTCTCGGAAGTGGAGAACTGACGGGAGTACTGCGAATGCTTGTAGTTATAGACAGTCTGCACCTGACCGACACTCCGAGGCACGGTCACAGGCAACTTGCCGGAAGGATTCACCTGGCCGGTCAACACCTCGGCTATCGCCTGACCGCCCATCTGACCCGGCTCCCAGACATTCAGGATGGCGCTGGCATAGTCCTTTGCCCAGCCGACACTGAGCGCCCTGCCGCTCATCAGCACGACCACAGTCGGCTTGCCGGAAGCAACCACGGCCTTCAGAAGTTGCTCCTGCATCCCCGGAAGACCAAGGTCGTCACGATCGCAGTTCTCACCGCAGGTGCGGCCGAAAGCTGAATATCTCTGCGAATTGTCACCGACCACGACGATGTTCACGTCAGCGGCCGTAGCCTTGTGGTGAGCCGTCATAATGCCCTTGGAATCCACGTTCAAGATCTTGCCTCCGAAGCAAAGCGTGTCGATGGAGACATTCGGCAAGGCGGTTTTGAGACCGTCCAGAACCGTGATGACATCCTCGTCACTCTGAGGCACGGCCCAGTCACCGAGAATGGTCTGGCTGTCAGCGTTCGGGCCGACAACGAAAATCCTGCGAGGAGACTTCAGCGGAAGAGTTCCGTCATTCTTCAGAAGCACAAGACCCTGGCGGGCTGCCTCAAGAGCCGTCTGACGATGCTCGGTCGCACCGTCGAGCGTCTCCGGAATCTCCGGGACAGGATGCTCGAACAGCCCGAGGGCGAACTTCACGGCAAGGATCTTACCGGCGGCCTCGTCGATTCTGGACTGTGGAATACGCCCGGACTTGACAGCGGCCACGACAGCGTCGAAATATTTGTCACCCTGCATGTGCATATCAATTCCAGCCTCGACCGACACGACGAACGCCTCGGTGGAATCCGGAACCCAGTGGTGCATCGAATGAAGCCTCTCGATGTCCATCCAGTCGCTGACCACAAAACCGTCAAATCCCAACTCGTCACGAAGCAAATCATTGAGCAGCCACTTGTTACCGTGGCAAGGGATGCCGTTGATCTCGTTGTGCGCGGCCATCACCGTACCGACCTTCGCCTCCTTGATCGCGGCGATGAACGGAGGCAGGTACTGCTCGCGGAGCTTGCGCTCGGAGATGTCCATCGGAGCGGCGTTCAGACCTCCGAACGGCTCACCTCCGGCGATGAGGTGCTTGGCGCAGGCCACGACGTGGTTGCCGGAATATTTTCCGTCACGTCCCTGGAATCCCCAGATGGCATATTTCCCCATCTCGGAGGTCAGGTAAGCGTCCTCGCCGAACGTTTCGCCCATCCTGCCCCAACGGGCGTCCCTGGCGATGTCAAGGTTCGGTCCGAAAGTCCAGAAAACACCTCTCTGGCGCATCTCAAGGGCGGTCTCCTCACCGATTCTCTCCATAAACTCAGGATTAAAGGTGGAGGCCATATTGATGTTCGTGGGATAGACCGTGCAACCTTCCACAAGGGCGTTCCCGTGGATGGCGTCGATTCCGAGCAGGAGCGGAATGCCAAGGCGGCTTTCCTGGGCCATTTTCTGGAGCGCCACAGCCTCTGTCGAGGTCATCACGTGCAGAAACGCTCCGACCTCCCCGCGGCGGACCTTGTCGGACAGATCCTTGTTGCCAAGATTCTCGTCCGTGGCGTCGATGTTCTTCTTGGAAGACCCGTGACCCGGCTCGACATAGCACGGAGCCACGTACTGGCACATCTGGCCGACCTTCTCCTCCAAGGTCATCTCCTTCAGGAGCAGCTTGGCCCTCTCCTCCGCCGGAAGCGAAGCGTCTTTCCAGTCCTTGGTGGCGCATCCCACCAAAGTCCCCAATAATCCTAAAACTATCGCTATCTTCTTCATATTCAGTTGATTTTCTGTTATTGCGGCACTTCGACAGGCTCAGTGACCGCGGTGCTTTGGTCGCTGAGCTTGTGGTCACTTAACTTGCGGTCACTTAGCTTGCGGTCACTGAGCTTGTCGAAGTGTCGAAGCGTCGAAGTACCGCCCCAGCCTTAGTCAATACAAACGACAATCTTCTCGGCGACGCTGACCTTGCCGGCGGAAAGGCAGACCATTCCGTCCTCGTAGATCCAATCCTCGACAGTTCTGCCGTTGAGAGAGACCGAAGCCGGACGAGAGGCACTCTGGATGCGGAATGAATATTCCCGCTCACCAGGCATCCCCTTGAAGCCGCCCTGAACCGGATTCACGACAACCTCGACACCACCGTCCTTCTGATGGGACTCAAACAAGGTCGAGGCGACACCTCCGTTCTCATATTCATAAGACTCGCCGTCGTCGTCGAGCATCTCGAAGCTGCTGTCCCCGCAAGGGTAGATCTTCAGGATGATTTTGTCGAACGGACGCGCCCCAAGATATTCAACATCAGGCTGCGTCGGAATGATCGCGCCTTCGCGGATGAAGAGCAGACCCGCGCGGGTGGAAGGATAGTCGCGGGTGAAAGTCTCCCCCTTGCTGACGATCCTCTCGCCGGTCCACGCGTCCGTCCAAGTCCCCTTCGGCAGATAAATCTCGTTTGTGAATATTCCCACGCAGAAATTGTCGCCGAACATATACTGGTACGTCATATCGTCGCACTTGCGGTCATCCGGGAAGCACAGCGGCATCGAACGCACGATCGGCATAGCATTTCTCGTCGCCTCCAAAGCCATTGAATAGATGTATGGAGCCAATGAATATCTCAATTTCACGTAGGAACGGTAGATTTCCTGCTCCTCCTTGGCGTAGTAGAACGGATGCATCATCGAGAACCAGCTGTTGATCTGCACCCAAGGCAGGAAGAGGCCGAAATGAAGGCTCTGCATCTCCAGTTCGCGCGGAACGCTCATCACGTCGCAGGAAGTGTTCAGGAAACCGCTCATTCCAAGGTTGAGCTGGTCGTACAGAGCCGTCTTGCCGCCGCCGTTGTCGCCTGAGGTGGAGGCCGTCCAGTGCTGGGTGCCGGACCATCCGCCGCAGTAGTGATGCCAGGTACGCTTGCCGTTGTACTTGCGTCCAAGCTCAGCCATCTGCTTAGGGAGAAGCACCTGGTTGAGGTTGTGCATCTCCTTGTCTGTGCGGCCGTTGTAGTACTCCCAGGTCGTGTGGTTGTCGATCGTGCGGGCAGGGTCCAGTTTGAATCCCTCCACGCCCTGATCCATAAACACGGTCAGGTGATCCATCCAGTGTTCCTGGCCCGAAAGCTTGCCTCCGGTACGCTCGGCGATGATGTCCTCCTCCTGAACGCTCAGGTCGTACTCCTCGCAGAGCCAAAGACCCAGATGAAAGCCCATAGAGCGGAGCTTGCCGATGAAAAGGCGATTGTGCATCGTCTTAGGGTACTGGTTCTGAAGCCAGTAAGGCTCCGGAGAGAACCTGTCGTAGTTCCACTTTTTCTTGGTCGAGAAGTCGTAGCGCTTCTCCATCCACTGAGGCTCAAGCCAGAACACGTCGCAAGGCACTCCGAACTGACGGAAGTGAACCGCGTCGTTCAGGATGTCGAACTGCTCCTCCCGCATATTCGGTCCGAAGCAGAGTCCGTAGGCCCATTTCGGCAGGACGTAGGTACGGCCCGTGACGAGGGTATATTCATTAAGCACCGCCGGCATATCCTTGCCCATCATCAGGTAGAAATCGGCCTCGTCGAAGGTGTTGATGATGTTGAACTTGGTCTTCTGGCGGCTGCCGATGTCGAAGAAACTTTTGCGTGTGGAGTTGTTGTAGATTCCCCAGCCGCGCGAGCTCATCATAAACGGCATCGGGATCTCCGTCTGCTGGTAGGTCGTCCACATCCTGAGGAACTCGCCCCTGTGCTGGATGTGGTCGCGGCTCGTGCTGCCGCCGCCGTAGAAACGCTCGCCGTCCTCCATACTGATGCTGAGGACGCTGACAGCGTCCGCCGCCGGAATCTCGTGCTTATCGACCTCGCCGAACTTGCCGTTGTCGTCACCGATGATGCCGCCGCCGTTGTCAGCCACCTTCAGGTCAGCGTATTTCTCGTTGATGAAAGACCTCATCGAGCCGCAAAGCTCATCCTTCTCAGGCAGGAATCTCAGCTCGCGGACAACCTTGCCGCCCTTCGCGTCCTTCACCGTCATCACACCGGTCTTCTTGTTGATGGCCAATGAATATTCCGGAGTCTTCAAAGTCCAGACTCCTCCCTTGTCGGAGACTTCGGTCCCCACCTCGCTCCAATCGGTCTTCACCAGACCGTAGCGCTCCATCAGGGACTCGGTGAAATCCTTTCTCGGTGAGACCTTGATTCTGAAAATGCTCTCGGAGCAAGCCTCGACGCTGACCGTCAGGCCGTCATTGATCTTCACCTTGTGTGTCGGGTTCGCCTGGGCGAGAAGAGTCATCGCACAGCAGGCGAAGGCGATCAGAATTTTCTTCATTCGTCGTTGTGGTTTAAATTCAGTTGTCGAAACCTACCTCATATCACTGTAGCAGCCCTGAACGGTGACGGAGCCGCCGTCGATGATGTAGAGGTCATCCTTGGTCGCAGGGTAGCGGAGAATGAAATCCTTGAGGCTCACGTTCTTGCAGTCCTTCAGATAGACAAGCGTCGGGATGACGGTCGTGTCGGCCGAGATGTGGTTCATCCTCGTCTGGGCGGCGATGTCCTCCAAGAGAGCCGGACCGCGGCCGTCAATCACTCCCGTGCCGAAGATCGAGACATTCTCGACACCCTCGCCCCAGAAGATAGCCTTGTGACCCTTGTAGGAGTAGATGTTCGTCGAGCCGACGATCACCGCACCCTCGCGGAGACGGATGTTGACCCCGGATTTAAGCTGAACGGCACCGGTGATGTAGCGGCCAACGCTGAACTCCAGCGTGCCTCCGCCCTTGGAGGCGATGAAGTCGATCGCTCCCTGGATGCTCGTCGTGTTGTCGTGAATCCCGTCGCTCTTGATGTTGAACCTTGAGGCCTTATAAACGTCCTGGGCGAATCCCTGGACGCACAGAAGCAGCGAAAGCGCCGCCATTAACAGTATCTTTTTCATTACTTTCTCTTCTTGATGATCTTGGTGTCCTTCGTTATGATCTGTTTCTTGCCCTTAGGAGCGGTCTCCTGATTGATCTCAAGTCCGTTCATCCTCAAGCCGTTGACATCGTCCGCGACAAGCGCCGGACGGTAGTCCTCGCCATCCACGGTGAGCTTCACGTTGTCGAACGTGATGCCGTCCGCGTGACGGATGTAGAAGCCCCAGGCAGGGAGTTCCTTCCAGTTGGAGAACTCAGGGTAGCGGGTCTCCTGCTCCTCGATCGCCGCAAGCTCCTCCTTCGAGGTACCTGCGTAGGCGTACTCAGGATCGGCGTGGCCCGGATACACGATCTCGATGTTCTCAAGGCGGACGTTCTCGATGCGAAGGTCAGGAAGTCCGGCGATGATGCTCGGGCAGACGTTGCGAGGAAGATCCTCGACCGGGCCCTCGTAGCCGTAGCCCGCGTCAGGCTTGTCGAGCGGGACCTCCGCGTACATATTCTTGATCACGATGTCCTTAAGGTAGGCCGTCTGACCCTCGTTGACGTTCCTTGTGCCGGTGCGCAGGAAGATCGGGTTGCCCGTGTGGATGCTCTTCAGGCTGTCGATCTCCACGTCCTCGATCTGGGCGCCATCTACAGATGCGATAGTAATCGCGCTGCGGTAGGTGTCGAAGATCGTTATATTCTTGAACCTGAAGTGCTTGAACTTGCCGCGGGTGTAGGTTCCGAACTTGATGCCGTTGGCGCTGCTGCGGCCCACACAGTTCTCCACAAGAATATTCTCGCTCACTCCGTCGTTGCTGTGACTCTTGAAGCAATAGGCGTCATCTGAAGCGTCGATGTAGCAGTCACGCACGGTGACATCGCTGCAATCAACCACGTCCAGACCGTCGTTGTTCCAGTAGCACTTGGCATCAACGGTGATCCCCTCGATCAGAAGGTTGCGGCACTTGTCGTACTGCTGTGTCCAGCAGGCCGGGTCCTTAAGCGTGATGTCCTTGATGGTGACGTTGTTGCAAGAGTAGAAGTGAATGTTCTCAGGCCTGATGGTCTCATTGACACGGTCGTTGCCAAGTTTGTCCTCGATGAGTCCAAGATGCACGAAATCCACAAAACGGACTCCGACCTCGAAGCCGCGGCCATCGATCACACCCTCGCCGGTGATCCCGATGTTATCTACCTTCACAGCCATCACCAAGCCCGTCCACTTGGCCACTGGATCCTTGATGTAGTCGTAAGGATTAAGAGAACCGAGCAGCTTAGAGTCCTTCTCGATGTGAAGGGTAACGTTGTTCTTCAAATAGATAGATCCGGAGACATAATCCCCTTTGTCCAGCACGACGCGTCCGCCTCCCTTGGAGGAAGCGAAATCTATCGCCGCCTGGATGCTGACGGTGTTCATTGTGACACCGTCCGGCCTCGCACCAAAATCACGGGCGAAATAGTCCGCGGCGTCAAGCGAGAAAGCCGAGCCAACGACGAGCAGCGCGGCAACTGCGATTTTGTATAAAGTCTTCATCTATAATATTTTATTAATATAATTTCACAGGTCCGATCAACCCTGCGCTGACATAAGGCTGGTTGCGCTTCAGCACGAAACGTTGAGCCACCTTGTTGTTCTTGAGGGTCTGGATGTAATTGCCCATCAGGGTCGTGACCTTGACCTCGATGGTGTTCTCGCCGGAGCGGAGAAGTCCGCTGACATCGTACACTCGCTCGCCGAACCACTTGACTCCGACAGGCTTGCCGTTCACCGTCACCTCGCAGATGTCGGCCACCTTGCCAAGGTTCAAGTACTTAGGAAGTTTTCCGGACAGGGTCACGGTCTTTGTGTAGGTCACCTCACCCATAAAGTTCTTGAATGTGGTGTCCTTCATCTCCTTGAAATCCTGAAGCTCGTCGAGCCTTGCGGTCCAGGTGGAATCAGGCCAGGTGTGGTGCATCTTCAGATCCCAACCTCCGGTCAGTTGGATCTCGTCCTGACCGTCAACAGGGAGACGCTTCCAGGCAGGAGCGCTGCCACCCAACTTGTTGAACACGAAGAGATAGGTCTCCGCTGGTCCGAAACGGAAACGCAGCTTGCCATCCTTATCGACAGGGAGAGCGAACCTCTTGCCGGTCGCCGGGTCATAAAGCCAGGCGCGCCTGCCGGCGGTCACGGATTTCGGGAATATAATGTCCGTCTCACGAGCCTCGTGGAGGTTAGCGTTCGAGAAGAGGAACATATCGCTGCCGTCATCGGTGACATAGTGGTTCTGGAGCAGGAATCTGTCCGGCTCCGAGATTGTCAGAGTGTGAGGAAGATCGTACTTGCGCATCACATCGGTGTACCACTCAAGGTACTTTCCGTCAGCCGGCTTCTCAAGAAGGATGAAATTGTCCTTGTACTCCCTGAGCCTGGCGACAGCCTCGGCGATCTGTTTGTCACGAGCCTCGAAATCCTTGAGTCCGAGCGACTTCTCAGGGTACTTGCCGATGCAGAACACCCTTCCGCCGCCTCGCGCGAACTCCTCCAGTTTGGCCAGAGTCTCAGGAGAGGTGCTGGTCACCTCAACGAGGAACAAGGTGGAATATTCCTTAGGGCCGTAGCAAAGCTTGCCGCCGCGGACCTTGGCATCCCGAAGGATGATCTCGCTGACATAGTCGGCTCCGCCTCCGTTCTTGTGGATCGCCTCCCAGATGAGGGATGTGTAAGGAACATTCAGAGCCACAGGGAACGGCTCGGTCTGCACGCCCATCGTGGTCCAGAGGTCGTAGTTGGCCGGAAGGATGGCGATGTCGGTGTACATATCGGAGTTCTGGAGCTGGCTGGAGATCCTGGCCCGGTAGTCGTTCAGATTGTTCACGTAAGGCCACCAGGTGTTCCTCTCGTTGTGGAAAGTTCCGTACTGAACCCAGCCCGGGAACTCGGCGTCAAGCGGAGAGTAGTTGAATCCGTGCCAGACGGAGTGCGTGATTCCGGAGAAAGCGCCCATATCCGAGCCGATCTTCAGGAACTCAAGAGATGTCGTGAACACCTTGTAGGTGTTTGTCATCTCCTCAGCGCTGACAAGACGCTTGCCGGTCAGGTGAGCCGCCGAAGAGACATATTTGTCGATCATCGTGTAGCCACGGCCGCGGCGGTAGTCCTCGTCGCCCATCTCCTCTCCAAGCTTGTGCTTGAGCCAGTTGGTGGTCCAGGTCTCCCCTTCCGGGATGTCCACTCCGAGAGATGACTCCTCGATGAAGAAACCGTTGCCGTAGGCCTGCGCACGTGACTTCACTCCTTTCTCCCTGCACCAGGCAAGGAATGTCTCACTGTAGCGCTCGTTGAGAAGCTCGGCCTTGGTGAGCTCGAAATCGAAACGCACACGGTTCACCTGATCCTGGAACCTCGCGCCCTTTTTCGAGCCGTAGTCAAAGCTGTCAACATTGCCAAGACGGCCTACCTTGAACATCGTGAACGGAAGCCAAGGCATCAGGTCGTAGCCTCTTCTTGCCTTGAACTCCTCGGCGAAGTCTCCTGTCCAGTTGGTGCCCTCAAGTTCCATACTATCAACGAAGAAAGCGCGGAGATGCTTCGAGAGAGGGCCGAGTTTGGCCTCGATCGTGTCAGTCATCCGGTCAAGATAGTGGCGAACAGCGGCGGCGTCCATATGATTCAGAATCGAACCGGCCGCACCCGGAGCTCCGTTGATCACACAGGCGAACGAATCGTACTTCACCATTGCGTAGAACTGCCAGCTTCCCTTAGGGACATCCACGGAGATCACGTCGCCGTCGATGTTGCCCGAAAGGTCGATCGCCTCGCTCAGGTCATTGATCGGATCAGGGGCGAGATAGACCGACACAAGCTCCGGAGTCCTCGCGGTGTTGACCTTCGTCACCCCAGGATCTATATTCTTGAATATGTTGAATTTGGACACCTCGAACCTTTCACCTCCCGTCACCTTCTGGGCGTAGGTCAGCATCACGGATGCGCGCTCGCCGCGAGGCAGGGTCTCCGCTCCGAAAGGCCATCCCGATCCGATGATCAGGTCGCAGGTCATCCCGATACGCTCAGCCTCGTCGAACACGACCTTGAGCATATCGATCCATTCGTCGCTCAGCCATTTCAAAGGCTTGGTGTCCATCGCGTCAGCACCGTACGGGAAAGAGATCGGGTTGATCTCCACTCCGCCGACACCTGCCTCCTTGAGGATGTGCAGCTCACGCACAAGTTCCTCGGCCTCGACACGGTCTCCGTTCCACCACCAGCGCACGAACGGGCGGTAGCGGCTGTCCGGATTCTGAAACTGCCTGTAGAGTTCCTTGGAGGTCGTCCCGGCCGAGGAGACGGACGGAAAGGCCACCAAGGATGTGATGGCGACAGCGGCTGCCGCCAAAATTCTGAATATTCTCATACTCACTACTCGTCAACGTGGTTCACGACCTTCGGCTTGCTGGAATATACCAGATAGTTGTCGATGACGATGTTCATATTGTCCTGCTTGTTGAGGAACTTGAACGTCAGAGTGTGCTCACCCTCAGGAAGATCGTACTTCCAGTAGAGGTCAGGAGCGGCGCCGTTGCCCTTGATAGGGTTCTTGGCCACAGCGGAGAGTTTGCCGTCAAGATAGATTTCGACCTCGCCGACGTAACCTGTGTTGTCGTCGTAGCCGGCCCCCTTGTAGTAGTGGCTCTTAACGACGATGCCGTTGCCCTTGAACTTGATCTGGCCGATGTTGGTGATGGTCTTCTTGACCTCCACCCTGCCCTGAGGATAGTGTCCCTCGAACGCCTTCTCGTAGCGGACGGCCTCAGGCTTCTGAACCTTGATGGTGATGTTGTCGCCGTCGATGGATCCGCCGTTGCGCTCGATCACCTGGAGAGCCTGGCTGAGGGAATATTCAGTGGCGGTGTTGATCGAGATGTCGGTATAGACGAAAGGAACGTCCTCGATCTCCTCGCAAGGCTTCTTCCAATATTCAGGGATGTTGCTGTAGCCCAGCATCGTACCGAGGATTCCGGCGGCCGACGAAGGGTTGCAGTCAGAGTCCTGGCCGCAGCGGGTCGAGATGTCCATCGTGCGGTAGAAGTTCTTGTCGCCGTAGAGTAGGCCGATGAGGATGTAGCCGCTGTTGATGACAGCGTCGATGTTGAACTGCCTGTCCACTCCGTCAGGGCATCCGATGTCGTAGCCGTAGTGCTCGTTGAAGAGCGCCCAGGTGATGTGCCAGTCCTTAGGGTACTTCTTGTGCCACTTGATGACATCGGCCATAGCCTTGTAGTAGTTGCTCTGCTCTGGGATCGCCTTCAGGGCCTCGTTCACGACGAAGTTCATATCATTGCTGACGAAGGCGAGGGAGAACATCGCAGCGACATAAACACCTCCGTACCAGCCGTCTCCATAGTTCATCATGTGGCCGATCCCGTCACTGTAGTACGTGGCGGCGTTGATCATTCCCGGAGCCATCAGACCGGCGTAGTCGGCCTCGATCTGGAAGTCGATGTCGTCAGCGTGAGGGTTGTTGTGCCAGTGGCCGGACTCAGGCGGCATCAATCCGTTGAGGATGTTGTAGCGGCCAAGCTGGTTGGCGTGCCAGAGCGGGTAAGGAGCGTTGGCGAACGCCTTGGCGAAAGACTCGATAGGAGCGTCGAGGCCTTCCTTCTGGAAGATCTCCACGAAAGTGAGATCCATATAGACATCGTCGTACAGTCCCGGGAACTTGTCGAACCACCATTTGATCATATTCTCGTTCCACGGAATCTCGATCTCGTCGTTGATGAAACCGGCGTACTTGAACTCGGTAGGTCCGCCGTAGGAGCAGCCGATGGTCTTTCCGGCCCAGCCGCCCTTGATCTTGTCCATAAGAACCTCCTTGGTCATCTTGACCTCCTTAGGGAGCTTCTTGGCGGAAGCGGTGAATGTGGTCGTCAGCATCAGGACGCCGGCCGCAATCAGAAACAGATTTTTGATCTTCATAACTTTTTGATTTATTGATTATTTGTTTTTCGTAAAGATTCACTTATCCAGGAAATGCCTCCCCACAGGATCTGGTTGACGGCCTGTGACTCGTGCGACAGCGTCGCGAAGATCATCCCGAACCGGGCCGGAATGCCATAGACGTAGGCTATCGCCGAGGAGACGATGAAGTGGAACGCCCCGAATCCGCCCGGAACAGGAACGACGGACGAGAGGCTTCCGACAATCATCAGGAACATCGCGTCGGTCATATTCAGACCTTTAAGAGCGTCAACCGCAGTGGCCAACTCCGGGC
Organism: uncultured Muribaculaceae bacterium; assembly: GCA_964479325.1. Classification (GTDB taxonomy): domain Bacteria; phylum Bacteroidota; class Bacteroidia; order Bacteroidales; family UBA932; genus Cryptobacteroides. Next base: position 46,405 of record CAYZKZ010000006.1, on the reverse strand, counting down.
TGACGGAGTCCGGGGATATTCCTTGGAGCGACCAAAGGATGGTGGCGCTCATCATCAGGTAGCACAGCCATATTCCCGCCGTGAGGAGAAGGAACTTCCACGCTCCTTTCATCTTCAGGCAGCTGAGGAATCCCGCCCAGACTCCCTTGCAGAAGTCACGGATCTTGGCAAGAGGTTTCCATCTGTCAGCGAAAAGGATTGCGCACGAAATGGCGGCGAACACGGCCAAGACGGCGGCGGACAGGATCGCAATTTTCCCGACAGTCACCCCTCCGGAGGCCGCCCCGAAGATCTTCTCGGAGAAGAATCCGCCGAAGCGTTTCCAGGTGAAAAGCAGGAAAACCAGCAGAATGCAGACCATCGCGAGCAGGTCGGCCGAACGTTCAAGCGCTGCCGTGCCGAGAACCTTGTCGTAGGAGGCGAGGCGGCGGCTGTCCTCCGATTCCGGATCCTTTCCGGAACGGGCGGTGATGTAGCCGCAGCGGACGAACTCCCCTACCCTCGGAAGAGCCATATTCACCAAATAGCTGATGTTGATCGCGTTGAAGCAAGTCAGGCGGGAGGTGGCGGGGTCAATCGGGAGAAGAAGCTCTCTCCAGCGCAAGGCTCTGAGGAAGAACGCCAATAGGCCGAACAGCATTGATAGGATGACGTACCCCCAGACGCAGGATCTCAAACCCTCGAAGAAATCACGCCATTCCACTCCCTTGAACGAGCAGTACAGCAGAACCGCGGCAAGCAGAATGGAGACGCCATATTTAAGAATATTCCCGACCTTCTTCTTCATCGCTACAAATTTAATCAAATATTCGTTAACTTTGTGAGTTGGCTGGCTCAATGACCACAATTATTACAACGAAAATATTTTAGTTATGAAATCTATACTTGGAATCGGCAATGCGCTGACGGACATCCTGGCTGTCTTCCCGGACGAGACAATGCTGCGTGAGTACCATCTTCCTCCGGGAAGTATGCAACACGTTGACCTTGAGACGGGAGACCGCATCTGGTCGAAACTGAAGGAAGTCGGAGTGAAATACGTTCCGGGCGGATCGGCCGCCAACACGATCACCTGCACATCCATCTTCGGGATGCCGTCCGGCTTCATCGGCAAGATCGGCAACGACGAGTTGGGACACCTGTACAAAAGCACATTGGAACAGTACGGAGTCAAGACGACCCTGCTGACCGGCACCAAAGGCTCTGGCCGCGCGATGTGCTTCATCACGGGAGCCAACTCCGAAAGGACGTTCGCCGACTATATGGGAGCGGCCCTGGAACTGGTGCCCGAGGATCTGAAACCTGAATATTTCGAAGGCTACGACTACTTCCACATCGAGGGCTATCTCGTGCAGAATCAAGACCTTATCAGCAAAGCCGTGCAGATGGCCAAGGCCGCCGGATGCAAGATCTCGATAGATATGGCCTCCTACAACGTGGTCGAGTCCAACGAGGCTTTCTTCCACAACCTTGTGGATCGCTACGTGGACATCGTCTTCGCCAACGAGAGCGAGGCAAGGGCGTTCACCAAGCAGGAGCCGAGGGAAGCCCTCGACACCCTCGCCGGCCAGTGTGAGATCGCGGTTGTGAAAGTCGGCAAGGACGGATCGATGGTCAAGCAGGGTGATGAATATCACTACATAGAGGCTTGGCCGGCCGCCACGATCGACGCCACGGGAGCGGGCGACACCTACGCCGCCGGTTTCCTCTACGCCCACTCGCTGGGGATGCCGCTGAAAGTCTGCGGAGAAATCGGCTCAATAATTGCTGCGAAGGTCGTCGAGGTCATCGGCACCAAGATTGACGTTCCGAGATGGAAAGATGCCAAGCGTGAGATTCGTGAGCTGATAGCCTCTGTAAACCAGTAGATTATGTTTGATTTCATAAAGACGTTTTTCAGGAAGAGCGCCCTGCGCAAGCATTCCAGCACAGTACCCACAGAGATCCTTCCGCTAAGCAAAATCCACTCTTACGTCACGATCATCGACGCCGAGGAATCGACTTTCGATGCCTGCAAGACAGCGATAATGAACTTCTTCCGGTCGCACGACATCAAGGGATGCGTGTTCTTTCAGGATTTCAGGAAGATAGGAAGCGAGGACCGTCTGATCACCAGCATCCAGACCACCATCACGAAAAAGGATCTGGACTGGATCGGCAGGCCTTCCCGCTACAAGATGAACGTGCTTGAGGAGCAGGCCCCCGACCTTTTCATCTCGCTGGTCAAGAATCCTGACTTCTCAATTGAATATATGGCCCGCACCTCCAAGGCCCGCTTCAAGATCGGCCGCCGCCAGATGAGCGGGAACATCTTCGATCTCGTCATCAGCGATCCGGCGGGGAAGGAAATCTCGCAGCTTGACAGTTTCACTGCCATCAAGAGCTATCTCACGAAGATTCAATAATATGTCAAACATCATCAAGAACGCCGCCGTGGCCCTGAAGGGCTTCGCTATGGGAGCGGCCAATGTCATTCCCGGTGTCTCAGGAGGCACAATCGCCCTGCTCACGGGAATATTCAATGAACTGATCGAGGCTCTCAACGCCATTCTGTCCGTGTCTTCGTGGAAGCCGCTGTTCAAGGGACGGTTCAAGGAGTTCTGGGAGAATATTCACGGTACATTCCTGCTTTGGCTGGGTGTCGGTGTGATTGTGAGCATCTTCTCGCTCGCCAAGTTGATGGAGTATGTGCTTGCGTATCATCCGATTCAGACGTGGGCGTTTTTCTTCGGGCTGATCGTGGTCTCCGGCTGCTATATGCTCGCCGGCATCAAGAAATGGAACATCACCGACGGGCTTTGGCTGGTTTTCGGCGGATTTCTCGGAGCGGTCATCTGCCTTCTGTCCCCTACCCAGACGACCGACGCGTCCTGGTTCATCCTGATCTGCGGCGCAATAGCGATCTGCACTATGATCCTTCCGGGAATCTCCGGCAGTTTCATTCTTGTCCTGCTCGGAAAGTATGAATATATTATGTCGGCCATCAGCGAGCTTAACTGGCCTGTCCTGATTATGTTCGGTGTCGGGTGCGTCCTTGGAATCGCTGCGTTCTCGAAGTTCCTGCACTGGCTGATAGCGCGTTACGAGAGGCCGACGCTGATCACCCTGATCGGCTTCACGCTTGGTTCGCTCGTCAAGGTTTGGCCGTGGAGCGACAAGGTCAGCGTGCTGACGGCCCAGCTGATGCGCGAAGGTCAGACCGCCGAGGAGGCCGGAATCGGTGTCGGCGCTCTTACCGATTTAGGTGTCGATCTCTCAACTGTCATCGATCCGCAGATCTTCTCAGCCGTCATCTGGATGCTCATCGGCGCCGTCCTCGTTGTCGGCCTCGAATGGCTCGGCCACAGCAAGAACGCCAAGGCCTGAAGTCCATCGGTCGCTGTGGTTCGACGGACTCACCAACCTGTCGCCGAGTTTGTGGTCGCTGAGCCTGTCGAAGCGTCGAAGCGTCGAAGCACCGAAAGACAAAGCGACATCTTGATGACATACATTCAGAAAAAACGAAAATGGTGAATTTTGCACGTTACCAAAATTCACCATTTTATTTTTTCTGACCTTTCCGGCCTATCGCGGTTGAGTGATCACAGATGGTATGTAAGTGAGACCACAAGCCCTATAGTGCGGCGGCTCCGTGAGCAAAACCACCTCCATTCGCGCACAAGACCCATCCACAACCCTGCTTCGTGAGCAAATCACTACCCATTCGCGCACGATACCCATCTACATCCTTGCCTCGTGTGCAATTTCTTATTCCAGCGCGCACGAGACTCGATAGTGATGGTTGTAAAAGAGAGACAAAAAAGCGGGAGACCGGTGATGGCCTCCCGCTTAGGGTGATTCCGTAGGGATTCGAACCCTAGACCCACAGATTAGAAATCTGTTGCTCTATCCAGCTGAGCTACGGAACCATTCCCCCGTTTTCCTCTTCGCAGAATCAGAAACGGACTGCAAATATACTAATTTTCTGTGGAAAACAAAGAAACTTCCCGTTACTAATAAGAGTATTTTTTCCTGTCGCTCTTGACGCATCGGATCAGACATTCCTTGGAAACGCTCTCATTGGCCAATCCGACCTCCCCTTTGTCGTCAAAAGTGAAAGCCACCGCCTCATCATCCGACACCCTGGTCGAAGTCCAGTACTTGCCTACCTTATGGCCGAGCGTGCTCCAACGGTCGCTCGGGCGAAGACGGACAGAAGGAACATCTTTGGAATATTCATTTGTCCCGCTGAACCATATTCCGTCCTCTTCAAAGGCAGAGCCTCCCCATCCGGAATAATTGGCACTCAAAGACTTGAACTCCTCTTCCGAAGGAAGTCTCCAACCCGTCGGACAAGACTTCATAGCCTCGTCGTAACCGCAATGCTCTGTACGCTCATTATTTGAATGATAGTCAAACGGAGACCACGACAGACCGTCAATCATCACGCCCTGACCAGAATTCCATTCATCATCATAAGTGTCCCATCCCTTAAAATAACGGACACCACTCTCATCAGTCAGGACAACGTCTGAAACCCAGCATTCGCCCCTCGCACTATCATAACACGCATTCGTGAACGTAAACTCATAGACAGTATGCCCATTCTCCCTTGTTCCACTGAGTACCTTGTAACTCGAAGGATATAAAGGAATATCATAGTTCCACCTCCAGCTTCCCAGATACCCGATCTTATCTCTGTAACGACAGCTATAGAATTCAGAATCGTTGAAAATCACAATGTACTGACGGTATATCTCCTCATTGCCATCCACCGGGTCATTTGTTACAACCATCATCCTTTCCCCCGGCTTCAGACTAATGGTCGTCTCATTGACCAAACGATCATAATCACCAGATTCGGACTTCAGCAGCAATGCGTCGATCTTGTAGTCACTGTTGTTGATGTAAACGAAATCCACCGGCTTCTGCGACGTAAACTTCTCCGCGTCATATTCGCACCCCGACACAAGACACACCGCCAAAGCGGCGAAAAACAGATTGATAAAACTTTTCATATTTGTTTGGTTTAGATTGTTTCCATTTTCTTTAATGACCAAATAAACCTTGCTCGTAAACCTTGCTTGCAAATATATGATTTAAATTCCACATCCAATCATAAAACTAAATGATTTTTTCTTGCGGCAGGCCTTGCGTCGCACATATCTATTTAATTTATAATCAGACAAATAAGCTGACAGAAAATCACACTGCAAGATTATAAATCTTGCAAGGCGGTCTCCAACGCAAACGGACCCATAAGTCAGCGCTCTGAATCAATCATTTACAAAGGGACATCAGTTTCTACGGAAAAGGGTCTTGCAAGAAAATAAATGGGGACTTGAGCTAAATTGAGCGTGTTGGTGCTGTCAAGTTGGCGTTAAGTTGGGTCAACGGCCTTATTAACCGGGAACACCGTGGCGGACAACAGGCTGATAGCCAGCGACATAGCGTCATATACTCAGGCTGGTTCGGGTGGGGAGTAGAATGCTTTATTTAGCAGATTATCAACCAATTAGCCGCCACGCACAATGGCGGATATTTTCGGGACGGGATTCTTAGACGGACTTAGCCACCTGCGACAAAAGCTGTTGCCAAACTTCGACAAGTCATTTAATGAACGATTAACGAAGGGCGGACAAGGACACATAATCCAAGAAGGTACGAACTAAAAGAAGAGCAGGAATTCTTCTTTATGAGCCGGATTCGCCGAGATGATTTTATCTTTCAGACGTGACTTGTGTGAATAGATGTTGGAAGTGGTCAGTCCTGTGATGGTGGAGATGGTCTCCGCGTCTAATTTAATAATGGAATAGCAAAACAGGCGGACATCCACATCACTTGTCTCTGGAAGTTCCTGTCTTAAATTAGCCACCACATTATCCAGACTTTTGTTGATTCTGCTCTCAAAGGATTTCCACTTTTTGTCATCCGAATTAATGAAAGACAGTATCGACTCCACTTCCGCATATATCCTATCCTTCTTTGAGTCAAGTTTCCTTGTTCTTAGATAAAGGGTACACAAGGATCTGATGGAGGTGAATTGCTCTCTGTAAAGTTTGGTATAGGAATCACGCAGATTGGACAATTCCATCTGGTATTTCGCTTTCGAATCCTCTAAAAGAGCGGATGCATTCTCTAACAAAGCCTCCCCCGCCGTCCTGTTCTGACAGGACAGTAACGCTAACAAAGGCAGCGCCAAGAGTATGAGAAAACGGAACACCCACATAACAGGTGCAAATTTATAAAAAAAAGAGCCTAAGAATCTGCTTTGAAATATTCAAAATGCCTTGAGAGGCTGGAATATTCCAATGAATAATTCAGAACAGTCCCTAAAAATAAAAGTCGGTGTTGAAATAGATTACGCCGGGGCCGTCCTGCGCAGAGAGAGCGTGGGCATATTCAATGTTCAGGACGAAGTTGCGGTTGAGGATGAATTTCAGGGCGGCGCCGCTGGCGAGGTGGATGCTGTCGCCGCGGGAAGAGTCGATGTATTTTGAATAGAGTTTCGGGAATGCGCCGGTGCGGTTGGTGGTGTCGAATGCTTTCAAGGCGGTGATTTCGTCGCAGAAACCACTGAGCATCAATCCGATGTCCTGATTGAGCAATGTGAATCCGGCGAATTTCCAACGAAGTTCGGCATTAATGAAACCGATGGCCGACCCTTCCACACGATTGTACATCAGGCCGCGGACCGAACGGAAACCGCCGAGGGCGGCGTTGTCATAGACCGGGCCGCCGGGAGTGTAGAACGGGATGACATACCACGGAGCGCCACCTAAAAACTCCTGATAGTCAAGGCGATAGGCGAATGTCAGAGATTCCTTGACCAAAGGAATATACTGACGGAACGCCGCGTGTATCTTCAGATAGGATTCGCTGGAGCCAAGGAATTTGGGAGCGGCGATCAGATGCGCTCCGGCCAGAATTCCTTTGGTAGGCACTCCCTCGAAATCACGGGAATCATAGACGAGACCCACCCGCAGAGCGGAGGAGAATTTTCTTGACGATTCTTCGGCAGGGATAATCCCCCACGACTTGTAAAGTCCGAAAAGAGTCACGTCCTGTTCCTCGTCACCTGAACTGAAATCCTTGACAGCGAAGCGGTTGAAGTGATAGCCTACATTCCAGGACAATGGACCGGAAATCCTGCCTGAAAAATCAGCCTTGATGTTGAAGGTGGACCGGTCGTACTTGTAGAAACCGTCCGATGCGGAGGTGTCGTAGAAAGTCCTGCGGCCGCCGAAGCCGAAGAACTCCATCGCCTTGTCAGCGCAGAAACTGGTGGCGACATACATCCTCACTCCCGGAAGAAGCCTGCCTGAGTCATAAGACAGAACGAAAGTCTTGCTCCCGCCGGTGTAGCCGGAAGCCTCGATGTAAGCCCCGCTCCGTGGGTTGGGATAGGTAGAGCCGTCTCCGAAATCATAGACATTCATCATTGCCCCGTAGAGAAACCCCTTCGCCCCGTCGAACCCCACAACCGGGAACGGAACGAATGACATTCCGGTCTTGACAACCTCCTCCCTATCCTTCGTGACCGCATCCGCCGGAGCGACTGCGAGAAACAGGCTGACAACCAGCAGGAATATGTTTATAGATTCCTTATTCATATTATGATTTATACCATCAGGATAGAAAACCCTGATTCCATCTATTCATTTATTAGTTCCTTTAGCCTGACTTCAAACATATCAGACCTTACGTATCCAATAGTACGCTTATTAATTGGAGACTCAGACATTAATCCCAATTCAACAAGATGTTGTAAATCTCCTCTTGCCGTTTTGGGAGTAACATTAAATCTTATTGTTAGTTCCTTGACAGTAAAGAGTGACGTTGGCTTCTCTTTTAGTATTTTAATGATATTGGCTTGTCTTTCATTTATATTAGAAAAGCCACGGAATGTATAAAAATCCTGCTGTTCCTTCATTTTTTTCTGAAGGTACACTTTTAGGTCCTCATAAGCCTTCTTCATCGCTATCAAATTATAGTTGATGAAGTATGACAAATCAAAACCATCAGCTTCAGTATATAGGAATGACTTTTCGTATTGGGTCTTACTTTTATATATCGCTCTCGAGATTGAAAGAAATTCCGTCAACCAATATCCGTTTTTAAGAAGATACCAATAAACCAACGACCTTGATGTTCTGCCATTTCCATCTACAAATGGATGGAAAAACGCTAACATAAAATGAATTATGATACCTTTTACGATTGGGTGAATGAATGGGTCTGAAGTGTCCTCGTTCGCGAAATCACATAAGCCGCCAAGTAGCCCATCCAGCTCCAATACATCAGGAGGAGTGTGAGCGATCTCGCCACTAATGTTATCAACCACATAAACACTGTTATCGGCCCTAAAACGCCCTTCATCCTCTGGTTTATCGAGAGTTTTACTTGTGATTGATCTATGAACTTCCTTTAGAACTTCTACGCTGAACGTCAGGTTCTTATTATCAACAAGATAACGTATTGTATTATAATTATTGAGGATCATTTGCTGGCTTTTATTGACAGGCCTTGCCTGCTTTCTCAGCATATCCTTGGCCACCTTTCTTGTAGTCGAAGCACCTTCCATCCTGCTGGAGGCAATGGCTTCCTCCATTATTGAACTAATAAGATACTGATTACTATCTTTTTCCGGTATGATACTTTTTGACCCCAAGTTTCCGCCAAAATTCATATCAAACTCGTGTAATAAAGCCTGCATTTTTCCCGTGACAGTGAAATGGAAAGTATATTTACCAAATGTTATCTGGACAACATTCATTGAGCGCCGAATCTTAACAGCGTGCCATAACACTTCCGGTTTGATACCGACCGGTGCCATATACTTCACTTTGTCCCAAAACAGGTAACCGTCGTCAATATGCGTGAACAACTCCTTATATGATGGGTCAACAAGAAGCCTGATTGCCTGTTGTTCAGTTGTTTTTGAAATATGAGGTACGGACTCAACCATAATTATGATTATTTTTGCAAAGATAAAAGAAAATCACAAAATAGAGGGAATTCCCTAAAAATTCCCCAAAATTCCCCAAAATTCCCCAAAATTCCCCAAAATTGGCGTTTTCAATTTTCCTTGATTATATTTGCCTACACAAAAAGATGATTATGAACCACAAAAGAATTATCAGAGTCATAGCGACGGCTCTTGCCTCCTTGACCGCTTCATTGTCAGCGCTTGCGCAGAATCCATCCGGCCAGACTGTAGCCGAGACGCTTAAAAGCCCGGACGGCAACCTGGAACTCAGGTTCGTCCTCACGCCGGAAGGTGTTCCGACATATTCATTGAACTATGGCGACAGAGCGGTAGTTCTGCCGAGCAAGCTGGGTTTCGAGATCCGGGGCAACCGCTTGAAAGACACGTTCGAGCAGGAATGCGACAAGGTCTATGGCGCGCCGGAAAGCCTCAACGACGGGTTTGTCCTTGTGAGCGTCAAAAGGGACTCCCTCGACGAGACCTGGGAGCCGGTCTGGGGTGAGGAAAGCCACATCCGCAACCACTATAACGAGCTGGCTGTCACCCTTGAGCAGGACCCGGCGAACAAGAAAGGTCCGAAGGCGGTAATGCTCATCCGCTTCCGCCTCTACGACGACGGCCTCGGCTTCCGCTACGAGTTCCCGGAGCAGAAGCGGCTCAAGTACTTCGTCATCAAGGACGAACTCACGCAGTTCGCAATGGCGGGCGACCACACGGCCTGGTGGATTCCGGGAGACTATGACACTCAGGAATATAACTACACGGCGAGCCGCCTTTCCGAGATCCGCTCGCTTTCAGCCTCGAAGGTGGAGGGCAACGCCTCGCAGCAGACATTCTCTCCTACCGGAGTGCAGACCGCCCTCCAGATGAGGACTGACGACGGCCTCTACATCAACATCCACGAGGCGGCTGTGGTGGATTACCCGGCCACAAGCCTCAACCTCGACGACAAGACGATGACTTTCAGCACGTGGCTCACACCTGACGCGGAAGGCTGGAAGGGAAGGATACAGACTCCGGGAAAGACCCCTTGGAGGACGGTGATGGTGGTCGATGACGCGCGCAAGGCGCTGGCCTCCAGACTTATCCTCAACCTCAACGACCCTTGCGTCCTTGAGGATGTCTCCTGGATTCACCCGGTCAAATACGTCGGAGTGTGGTGGGAGATGATCACCGGAAAAAGCAAGTGGTCCTACACCAATGACTTCCCGACCATCGAGTTAGGAGTTTCCGACTACTCCAAGGCCAAGCCGCACGGCCGCCACGGAGCCAACAACGACAACGTGCGCAGGTACATCGACTTCGCCGCCGAACACGGCTTCGACGCAGTCCTGGTCGAGGGCTGGAACGAAGGCTGGGAGGACTGGTACGGCAAGCAGAAGGACTTCGTCTTCGACTTCATCACCCCCTACCCCGACTTCGACATCAAGGCGCTGAATGAATATGCCCACTCAAAGGGCGTGAAGATCATTATGCATCACGAGACCTCCGCCTCGACGATCAACTACGAGCGCTGGCTCGACAAGGCCTACGACCTGATGAATGAATATGGCTACGACGCCGTCAAGAGCGGCTACGTCGGGGACATCATTCCTTACGGTGAGCATCACTACAGCCAAGCCCTTGTCAATCACTATCTTCTCTGCGTCAAGAAAGCCGCCGATCATCACATAATGGTCAACGCCCACGAGGCCGTCCGCCCGTCCGGTCTGTGCAGGACCTACCCTAACCTGATCGGCAACGAGTCCGCGAAAGGAACTGAGTACAGAGGCAAGATTATGCCGCACCACGTGACGATCCTTCCGTTCACCCGTCTCCAGGGCGGCCCGATGGACTACACTCCGGGCATCTTCGAGATGGATATGTCAAAACTGAATCCGAAGAGCCACCAGCAGGTCTGGTCAACCATCTGCAAGCAGCTGGCCCTGTACGTGACGATGTACTCGCCTCTTCAGATGGCCGCAGACCTTCCTGAACACTACGAGGAGCACCTGGACGCGTTCCAGTTCATCAAGGATGTGGCTGTGGACTGGGAGAGAAGCGAGTACATTCTGGCCGAGCCCGGGGACTATCTCGTGATCGCCCGTCAGGCCAAGGTAAAGGACACCTCGAAAGAGGGTGACTGGTTCATCGGCGGAGTCACCGACGAGAACGCCCGTGATCTTGAGTTCCCTCTCAACTTCCTTGAGAAGGGAGCGAAATATACCGCCACGATCTACGCCGACTCTCCTCAGGCCGACGGCCTCGGCGACATTAAGGAGCAGGATTCTGTCCAGACCTATTCAATCACCACGAGGAAAGTCAACTCCAAGACAGTGATGAAGATGCATCTCGCCCGCTCCGGCGGTTTCGCCATCCGCATCCAGAAGGTGGAAGGCGGGAAGTAGGATTCCCGCCGCCAATTCCCCGTGGCGGCTAAACTACTTATTATCAATGTGATGATGCGACCTACTCTCAGGCATTCGCACGGGGAGTAGGTCGTATCATTTAACTGATTGTCAACGATTTAACCGCCACGGCAAAGTTGGCCGCACATCAGGAAAGTCAGGGAAGCCTGCCGAAAAAAGGCAAATGCCGGATTTTGCACGTTACCAAAATCCGGCATTTGATTTTTCGGCTGGCCATCAGCTTTTAACTACCACGGCCGATTGGATGTACCTTGCAGATCGGGGGACGATCAGGCGAGGAAGCTGAGGACGGCGGGGGTCCAGTCCTCACCGTTGGTGGCCTGGATGACGTTCAGGCCGATTTTGCGGGCGGCCTCAACGTTCTTCTGGCCGTCATCGATGAAAAGCACCTGCTCCGGAGCGACATTCTCGGCCTCAAGCATAAGGCGGAAGATGCGCTCGTCCGGCTTCATAACCTTCAGTTCATAGCTGAGATAGAAGCTGTCAAGATATTCGTCAAGCGAATGGCCGTGGCCGTCAAACTCCTTGCTCATAGACCATTCGATGATGAAAGGGTTGGTGTTGGAAAGAAGGGAGAGGCGATAGCCTTCGGAACGGAGCCTCCTCATCAGGGACAGGTTCGCCTCCGGAATGCTGGAGAAGAAGCCCATATAGGCATCCCTGCATTCCTCCATCGTCACTTCCCTGCCGACTTCCTTGCTGACACGGGCGCGGAACTCCTCCTTGTCGATCAGTCCGGTCTCGAAATCCCCGAAAAAGCCCTGCTGGCGAACCATATTCAGATAGTTCTCGATGTTCGCGAGGCCCAATGCCTTGAATTTATTGATAACGATGCTGAGGTCTGCCGGAGCGATCACCCCGCCGAAGTCAAACACAACATTTGTGATGTCCTTTCTCATAATATTCCCGAAAATTTGTTGCAAAGATAATGATTTCCGCATTTGGCCGCAGAAAAAGAATCCGCGGCCACGGGAAAAGTAACTGAAAAAGTAAAGTTCATTGGATTACGAGCTATCGCGGGGAATTGTTATATTTGCACCTATGGGAAAAATTTCACGAAGACTGTTCCTGAAATCAGGAGCTACAGGTGTGGCGGCTCTGACTCTCGCTCCGCAGATTTTAGCGGGATGCAATGAGGAGAACCGCGACGAGGAGGCATTCAAGAAGGTGGCGCCACTTGCCGGCGAGTATGATGTGGTCGTCTGCGGAGGCGGCCCGGCCGGGTTCATCTCCGCGATAGCGGCTGCCCGTCAGGGAGTCAAAGTGGCACTCATAGAGCGATACGGATTCCTCGGCGGAATGGCCACGACAAGCTTCGTGACCCCGATCAGCGTTTTCGGATTCAAGGGAGACCTCGTCATCGGAGGCATTCCGTGGGAGTTCGTCAAGCGACTCGAAGAAGTAGGCGGAGCCCAGATGGAATGGCCTAAGGGCAATGTGGATTTCGACATCGAACTCTACAAACTCATCACCCAGAGGATGGTGCTTGAGGCCGGAGTCGAACTCTACCTGCACTCGTCACTTGTCGGCTGCGAGATGACCGGCAAAAAGATCACCAAGGTCGTCATCGAGAACAAGAACGGGCTGGAGACCCTTGCCGCCAAGGTGGTTATCGACTGCACCGGAGACGCCGATCTGGCGAATATGGCCGGTGTGCCGATGCAGGAGAACGCCGACGGCGAACTTCAGCCGGCATCTTTCTGCTTCATCCTCTCAGGAGTAGATACTGACAGCCCGCTTCTCAACAAGTGTATGTACCACAACGGATTGAACGGCCATAGCCAGTGCGTTCCCGTCCGGGAGAAACTGCTTGAGCTTCAGGCGGCCGGGGTCGATATCCCGGTCTTTGGAGGGCCGTGGTTCAACAACGTGATGCACAAGGGCAGCTGCGCCGTCAACATTACCCGCCGCGCCACCGACTCGACAGACAACAGGAACTTCACGGCGGCCGAGTGCCAGCTCCGAGAGGACATATTCACTTTCGTCAAGGCGCTGAAGGAGAATTTCGCAGAATTCAAGGACTGCTACGTCTCGGCGACCGCCCCGCAGGCCGGAATCCGCGAGTCAAGGCGCATCAAAGGAGTCCACACCGTCACGGCTGATGAATATGTCAGCGGCTTCCACTACGAGGACAGCATCTCCCGCGGATCGCACCCGATCGATATGCACTCCAGCAAGAGCACATCCCAGGTCAGGACAGACCTTGAGCAACCGGCCTACGTTCCGTACCGCGCCCTGATCGCCCCGAACTACCCGAACCTTCTCGTGGCCGGACGCTGTCTCTCGGCGGACCGTAAGGCGTTGGCCTCGCTCCGTGTGATGGCGAGCTGTATGGGGATGGGACAGGCCGCCGGAGCCGCCGCCGCCCAAAGCGTCAAGACCGGGAAGGCTGTGCAGGAGATAGACACGGCTGAGCTGATTGAGACACTAAGGTCTTGGGGAGCGGTGATTTAATAGTCAAGATTCCAAAATTCACCCTCGACCTCCGGCATGACAGGCCGGCATTCGAAGCACAAGTATATTCATAAATAATTTTAACGATGTACACATTCAAGCAGGACGGCGACAGGTTTGTCGTCAGCATTGACAACCACCGGAAGTTGGTGGAGACGATCACGGCGTTTTGCCAGGAGCAGGGAATCCTCGCGGGAGAGGCCAGCGGCATCGGCGCTGTGAACGAAGCCACGCTGAGGTTCCTCAACCCGGCCACGAAGGCCTACGTTGACAAGACTTTCAACGAGCAGATGGAGATCTCCAGCCTCGTAGGCAACATCTCCGAGAAGGACGGAAAGGTCTATCTGCACCTCCACGCCAATTTCGGACGCGCGGACTACACCGTCGTAGGAGGACACCTGCTCGAAACCACGATCAACGGGGCATGCGAGGTGTTCATCAGACGCTATAACTGCAAGGTAGGCCGTCACTTCGACGAGGAGACAGGGCTGAACCTTTACACCCTGTAAATGGAGAGGATCAACATCATCGACTGCCCGTTGGAGGAGGTGGGAAGCCACCTCGAAGGCTACGGAAGCATATTCATCATCCACGACCGCAACGTCAGTGGCATAGTGGAAAAACTTGGCGCTGTGAAGGCGGCGGGAATATTCCCGATCGAGGCGACAGAGGAGAGGAAAACGCTTTGCACCGTGGCGGCGATCGAGGAGTGGCTGCTTGAGAAAGGCGCTGACAGAAAGGCGTTTGTGCTTGGCGTCGGAGGCGGGATCACAACGGACATCACCGGTTTCGCGGCTTCGGTCTATAAACGCGGCGTCCGGTTCGGGTTCATTCCGACCACGCTCCTCTCGCAGGTTGACGCGGCAATCGGAGGGAAAAACGGCGTGAACCTCGACTCCTACAAGAACATCATCGGCGTCATCCGCCAGCCGGAAATGACCTTCATCTGCCCCGAAGTGCTACAGTCGCTGCCCTACGAACAAATCCTGTCGGGGGCTGCCGAACTGCTCAAAACTTTCATAATCAGCAACAAAGGCAATGAATATGAAAGGGCTGTGAATATGCTCTCGGACATCCGTGTCCAGGCTTCGGAGGGAAACGCCGGAAAGGCTGTCCGGGAATATTCAGAAGAACTGCGGGAACTGATTTCCGCCGCAGCCTCCGTGAAGGCTGATATAGCAGGAAGAGATCCCAATGAGCGCGGCGAGCGTCGTCTGCTCAACCTCGGACACACCTTCGCCCACTCCATCGAGAAGAACTCCGGAGAGAGCATCTCCCACGGGATGGCCGTGTCTATGGGGATCATCTTAGCGGCGCAACTTGCCGAGGCACTGGGACTTGCAGACGGATTGGCCGAGCGTTTGAAAACCGATTTCACAAGATGCGGGCTTCCGGTCGAGAGTCCGTACAGCGTCCGCACCCTCGCCGACGCGATGAAGAAAGACAAGAAGGCCGAGGGCGGTTTCGTCCACTTCGTGCTGCCTTTGGCGATCGGCCGTGTCGAGACACGGGAGATGACGGTCGAGGAGGCGGTCACGGCGCTTCACCTGTAATAACATCACTGGCATATTTTCCAAGGCCAATGGCCCAGAGAATCAAAAACCGAACACATTATGATCTGCACAACGATCCAGAACAGGAACCTGGAAGAGATAATGAACCTGCTGGAAAACAGCACTCCACGCATTCAGATGGCCGAGATCCGTCTGGACAGATGCCCTCTTTCCACGGACGAGATCGAGTACCTTTTCTCCTCCACAGACACACCGCTTGTGGCCACCTGCCGTGTGGCCGATGACGGAGACGGCACGTGGGAGGAGGCCGAGGCGAAACTGACGGCGGCCGTGGAGGCTGGAGCCGCATTCCTGGATCTGGAGATCGAGGCTCCCAAGGAGGTCGGGAAAAGACTCCGCAGGGCCTGCACGGAGTACGGCACGACAATGATCCGTTCAAGTCATTTCTTTGCCGGAACGCCTTCGGAGGACGTTCTGAGGGACACCGTGGAGAAGTGCAGAAAGTTCGGCGGCGAGATCGTGAAGATTGTCGCGATGGCCAAGTCCGAGGACGATGCCGCGAAGGTGCTGAGGCTCTATTCGCCAGTCCCTGAACCCTCTCCGTCGGTCCCTGAGCCAACACGTCCGGTCCCTGAGCCTGTCGAAGGGCCGGCACTCTCTTCACCACAACCTCTTCGACGACCCTCTGAGCCTGTCGAACCATCCCGGCCAGAAAAGCACAATCACCAGTCCGAGCTGATCGCCTTCGCAATGGGCGAGGCCGGAAAAGCCAGCCGCCTCGAATGCCTCCGGTTAGGCAGCCCGTTCACCTACGCCGCCCTCAGCGAGGACGAGGCCGCAGCCCCGGGTCAATGGTCTTACGCCGAGATGCTTAAGGAAGTCTATGGCTTCCGTGAACCGCTCCACTGCGACTCGCCACTGAATATGCCGTCCTCAAAAAGTTTCGCCCAGCGAGCCATCATCGCCGCCGCCCTTGCCGAAGGTGAGTCCAGACTCTCCGGCTACTCCCCTTGCGGTGACAACGAGGCTGCCATCGAGGTCGCAAAAGCCCTCGGAGCAGAGGTTCGTTTCGAGGAATCCGAGGCATCGAACAAGCCAGGCGCTTCGATGGTTGGCGAGCATTGTCGAACCACAAGCTCAGCGACCGAAAGCACATCTCCGGTCACTGAGCCTGTCGAAGTGACCCCAAGCGCAGGACTTACCCTGATTATCAAAGGCGTAGGCTCATCAGCCACACTTCCCGACAAACTGAACGTCGGCGAGTCCGGTCTCCTGACCAGACTGATGATCCCGATCGCAGCCGCCCTCGGCAACGGAAGACAGATCGAGATCGACGGCCGAGGGACACTCCCGGACAGACCGCTGAAAGGCGCCTCAGAGATAATGGCCACCTTCGGCACAGTCCTGAGGCCATTGAACGCCGCTCCCGAAGTCCACGTCCCTCTGACCGTCCAAGGCCCGCTGCTCCCAGGCAAGGCCAGCATCTCCGGCAAAGGCGGCTCCCAGCTGATCTCCGGCCTGCTGATGGCCCTGCCGCTCCTGCCCGGCGACTCGACCCTGCACGTTCACGACCCAAAGAGCATCCCGTATATGTTCATCACCGCCGACGTGATGCGCCGCTTCGGTGTCAAGATCGGCAGCGAAATGGAAGGAGGCGAAGACTTCCTCGAAACCCAAGACTGGAGCCTCTGCACCGGCATAACATTCAAAATCAAGGGCGGACAGAAATATACTCATTCAGATTTCGACATCGAGGGCGACTGGAGCGCCGCCGCCAACTTCCTGGTGGCCGGAGCCCTGTTCGGAGACGTGAAGCTGAGCGGCCTTGACACGACCTCGCTCCAGGCCGACATCTCGATAATGGACATCCTGATGGAGGCCGGCGCAAGCCTTTCGCAGATCAACGACGACCCTCAGCCCAATGAGTCCGCGGAAAGCGACGAAAGCGACAATCGCCCGAACGGCCGCGGAGTCATCACCGCCCAGAAAGCCCCTCTCCGCTCGTTCGACACCGATCTCAACAACTGCCCCGACCTGTTCCCGATCGTCTCCATCCTCGCCGCGTTCTGCCACGGATGCAGTAATATTCAAGGATTCAAGAGGTTAGCAAGCAAGGAAAGCGACCGCGGCACGGCAATTCTGAATATGCTCACCCAGATGGGCGTGGAGGCCTCCGCTTCCGGCGACACCCTTTCCATCGTCGGTGAGAGTGTCGAGAGCCGCCTGTTGAACGGCCACCTCCTGAAAGGCGGCGACTACACCTCCTCCCGCGACCACCGTATGGCAATGGCCCTGACCGTCGCCTCCTGGTGCGCCGACTCCCCCATCCGGATCGACGACCTCGACTGCGTCTCCAAATCCTTCCCCGCCTTCCAACCCACCTACCACCGCCTGCTGCCGTAACGCAGTCACCGCCCTTTGCGCCCATATTTTATCATAAAATGATTATCATAAAATGATAAAATGTTATATTTGCACCATAAAGCATTGTGAATATGATTAATCCGTTCATCACGACTGGCTACGCTGGTGCTGAATATTTCTGCGATAGGGTTGCAGAGACAAAAGACATCGTTGATTTGCTGACTAACGGCAACAACATCGCCCTGATCTCTCCAAGGCGCTATGGAAAGACAGACCTTATACGGCATTGCTTTGAGCAGAAAGGCATCAAAGAGAACTACCACACTTTCATCATAGACGTGTACTCCACGAATTCTCTCGCGGAAATGGCGGACAGAATGGGCAAGGCCATCCTTGACCAGTTGAAGCCTAAGGGAGAAAAAGTCTGGTCAAGGTTCATCAATGCCATAACCTCATTGAAGGCAGGAATATCCTATGACGCGGCCGGTGTTCCATCCTGGACAATGGAAGTCGGAGAGATCAAGAACCCGGCAAGCACCCTCGATGAGATATTCAAATATATTCAGAACGCCGAGAAACCGTGCCTCGTGGCTATTGACGAGTTCCAGCAGATCCTGAAATATGACGACAAGAATGTCGAGGCGACCATCAGAACTTACGTCCAGTACTGCTCGAACGCTAATTTCATCTTTTCAGGTTCACAAAGAGAGATGATGGGGTCGATGTTCACGTCCTCCGCTCGACCTTTCTACCAGAGCGCCACAATCATCAACCTCCCCCGAATCCCAGAACAAGCATATTCAGAATTTTGTGTCAGGTTGTTCCGTGAATATGGGAAGGATTTGGCTGACGATGTGGTTCCCTCGCTGTACGAAGAGTTTGACGGCACAACATTCTACCTCCAGAAGATAATGAATATACTCTTTATGAGGACATCGGAGGGAGAATGCTGCCGCAAGGAGGGTATAGCCGGAGCGATCGACTATGTGATCAATTTCAGTTCAGAGACTTACGAAGATCTGATCTACCAACTGCCGGAGAAACAGAAACTGGTTCTACTCGCCGTCTCAAAGGAGAGAAAAGCGCGCGGCATCACCTCCTCAGCCTTCGTCCGGAAATATTCCCTGCCATCC
Source organism: uncultured Muribaculaceae bacterium (assembly GCA_964479325.1). GTDB lineage: Bacteria > Bacteroidota > Bacteroidia > Bacteroidales > UBA932 > Cryptobacteroides. The sequence goes on along the minus strand of CAYZKZ010000006.1, from coordinate 27,564 downwards.
GCCAGTTCCGTTAACTCCGCCGTCAAAGGCCTGCTGGACAAAGGTTTGCTAACCCGCAACAGAGGTGTCTATCAAGTCTATGACCTATTCCTCGACATCTGGATTCGGGAGCGCTATCTGAAATAGGACGCTGAGTTGAATTTCAATGTGTTATTTATTTTTTGACGCGACAGTTGGCGACAATAGCATTGCTCAAGCTCAATTGATAGCCCACATATTGATCAGTCGGCTAATAACATCTTATAAACCACGGGCACGGGGAGAGGAGGTCGTGTGTGCAGTTGCGCAAAGCGATGATATTCAATAGATTTCCCTACAACCGTGATTTAGCGGCGGGAGAGGAGGTCGGCGAAGACGATGGCGGCGACGGACTCGACTATTACGGGGGTGCGGAGGGCGAAGCAGACATCGTGACGGCCGGGGACATTGAGGGTGGTCGGCTCGCCGGTGCGGACATTGAGGGTGGTCTGGGATTTGGCGATGCTGGAGGTCGGCTTGAAAGCCACACGGAAAACTATCGGCGAGCCGTTCGTGATGCCGCCGTTGACTCCGCCGGAACCGTTCTTGGAAGTGGCCACCTTGCCCTCTTTAAGTTCAAGAGGATCATTATGTTCCGAGCCTTTCATCCGGGCGGAGGCGAAACCATCGCCAAACTCCACACCACGGACTCCGGGGATTGAGAAGACGGCGTGCGAGATCAGTGACTCCACCGAATCGAAGAACGGCTCGCCAAGGCCGGCGGGCGCGCCGGAGACCCGGCACTCGACTATCCCGCCGATCGAGTCGCCATCCTTTGCGGTTCTGTCCAGAAGGGCATCCCACTTCGTCTTGTCCGGCTCGCCACCGATCTCGGCAAGGCTTGCCTCAAAACCGAACCCGCCGCACATTTTCTTGGCGATGACTCCGGCGGCGACAAGCGGCAACGTGATCCTTCCGGAAAAGTGTCCTCCGCCGCGGGGATCATTGAACCCGTCCCACTTCAACGAAGCCACATAATCGGCGTGACCCGGACGAGGCACAGCCTTAAGGACCTCATAATCAGAAGACCGGGTGTTGTTGTTCTTGAATATAATCGCAATCGGAGCGCCTGTCGTGTGTCCCTCGAAGACACCGCTCAGGATCTCCGGCTCATCCGCCTCGACGCGCGGCGTTGTCCCTTTAGCCCCGCTTTTGCGCCGAAGAATGTCAGGCATAAAGTCCTCAACACCAAGCGGCAGGCCGGGCCTGACACCGTCCACGACAACCCCTATCGCAGCCCCGTGCGACTCCCCGAAGATCTCAACTCTGAAATTACGTCCGAAATCGTTCATATTCAAAAGCAAATAATCACCAACAACATCACGCGACGAACCGACAAAAGTCCGACCTTGCAAAAATACGCTTTTCTCGTGGAATAAAATATGCTATCTTTGTAGTTATCAATCCCCAAAGATTGACTTTGCACCCCAAGGCGGTCATTATGAGGGAGAAACACGATTTGGAATGGACATTAAGGAAGAAGATAAGATCATTCAGGAGGTGACCCGGCAGGAGTACAAGGAGGGCTTCGTCACGGAGGTCGGCCAGGACTTCATCCCGAAAGGACTGAACGAGGACATCATCCGCACCATCTCCAGGCTCAAGGAAGAGCCGGAATGGCTGCTGGAGTTCAGGCTGGACGCTTTCCGGAAATGGCAGGGAATGGAAATGCCCGAATGGGGACATCTGGATATGCCTGAGATTGATTTTCAGGACATCATCTACTATGCCGCGCCGAAGAAGAACTCGGACCGGCCGAAAGAGATCGACCCGAAACTGGAGGAGACTTTCGAGAAATTAGGCATCCCGGTGAGGGAGCGCGAGGCGCTTGCCGGAAAGGTGGCCGTGGATGCGGTCTTCGACTCCGTCTCGGTGGCGACCACGTTCAGAGCCTCACTGGCGGAGAAAGGAATCATATTCTGTAGCTTTTCCGAGGCTGTCAAGGAGCATCCGGACCTGGTTCGGAAGTACCTCGCCTCGGTCGTGCCGGTCGGAGACAATTTCTTCGCGGCGCTCAACTCGGCTGTCTTCAGCGACGGCAGCTTCTGCTATATTCCCAAAGGGGTCAAGTGCCCTATGGAGCTTTCCAGCTACTTCAGGATCAACGCCGCCGGGACAGGCCAGTTCGAAAGAACGCTCATCGTGGCGGACGAAGGCTCGCAGCTGAGTTATATGGAGGGATGCACGGCGCCGATGCGTGACGAGAACCAGCTGCACGCGGCTGTCGTGGAGATCGTGGTGGAGAAGGACGCCGACGTGAAATACTCAACGGTACAGAACTGGTACCCGGGCGATGCCCAAGGACGCGGCGGAATTCTTAACCTCGTGACAAAGAGAGGAATATGCAAGGGCAGCGGCTCGCACCTAAGTTGGACACAGGTCGAGACCGGCTCCGCGATCACATGGAAGTACCCTTCCACAATCCTTAAAGGAGACTACTCCTCATCGGAGTTCTACTCAGTCGCCGTGACGAACAACTACCAGCAGGCGGACACCGGCACGAAGATGATCCACATCGGCCGCGGCACCAAGAGCCGGATTGTAAGTAAAGGAATATCAGCGGGTCACAGCCAGAACAGCTACCGAGGACTTGTGCGGATGAACGCCGGTGCGACCGGAGCGCGCAACTATTCCCAGTGCGACAGCCTCCTGATCGGCTCGCAGTGCGGGGCGCACACGTTCCCGGACATCCAGAGCGCCAACCCGACCGCGATAGTGGAGCACGAGGCCACGACCTCAAAAATCAGCGACGAGCAACTCTTCTACTGCAACCAGCGAGGCCTCGGACCGGAGGACGCTGTCGGCCTGATTGTCAACGGCTACGCCCACGAGGTCCTTTCCCGCCTCCCGATGGAGTTCGCCGTCGAGGCCACCAAACTCCTCCAAGTCTCCCTCGAAGGCTCGGTGGGATAGTCCATCTCGCTGCGGCACAAGGAATTACCAACCTGCGGCGACAAAGTAAATGAATATATTTATGAACTTCTTTGACATAGAGAACATCGCGTTCACGATGGGGGGAACGGGGGTGAGCTTTCTGGAGCTGACCGGGGTCATCGCGGGACTTACCTGCGTGGTGATGGCCGGGCGCAACAGCAAGTACAACTTCTGGGTCGGCTACCTGTACAACATCCTGCTGTTCGCCCTATTCTGGCAGAGACACCTGTACTCGGCGATGCTTCTCCAGCCGATAGCGTTCGCTATCAACGCTTTCGGACACTGGAGATGGACTCATCCACGCCCTGAGGAGCAGAGTTCAAGCGATTCCTCCGCGCTGAAGGTGACCCGGCTCACGATGCAGGGATGGTGCGCGGCGCTCACGGCGGTGGTCGTCGCCGGGGCCGCCTGGGGATTCGTGCTCAGCAAGTTGGGAACCGACTGGTTCACAGACATATTCACTCCCGATCCGACTCCGTGGCTGGATTCGTTCGGGTTGATGCTGACGCTGCTAGCGCAGTTCCTTTCGGCGCAGAAGAAATGGGACTGCTGGATTGTGTGGTTGGTGGTGAACATCACGAACATCACACTGTACATCAGCGCCGGGCTTGTGTTTATGCCGATCGTCAGCGCCCTGTACCTGCTGAACGGTGTCTGGTCCCTTTGGACCTGGTACCGGTTGTACAAGAATGAGAGGTAGGGTCACTTCGACGCTTCGATGGTTGGTGAGCCTTGTCGAACCACAGGCTCAGCGACCGCAGGCTCAGTGACCATCGATGTCGGTCACTGACACAACAACTTCGGTCACTGAGCTTGCCGAAGTGCCGAAATGCCGAAGAAACCATTGAGCTGGTCACGTAGCCTTCGGTCACTGAGCTTGCCGAAGTGCCGCCCTGGACAGCCCAGACCCGTGACAGACAACACGCTGAAACTAAAGCACTTGAACTTCAGCCTTTTAGTGAAAATCGGCCGGAGCAAACAAAGTAAAGAATTGAATATGAGAGGCTAAGCCTCCACGACTAAAATACAATGAATATGACAGACATATTACTGAAAATAACCGACCTGCACGCCAACGTCGGAGACAAGGAGATCCTCAAGGGAATCAACCTTGAGATCCGCCGGGGCGAGATCCACGCCGTGATGGGTCCGAACGGAGCCGGAAAAAGCACCCTGTCCTCAGTCCTGACGGGAAAGCCGAACTACGAGGTCACTGCCGGATCGATAGAGTTCGACGGCAAGGATCTGCTGGCGATGAAGCCAGAGGAAAGGGCCTGGGCCGGACTGTTTATGTCCTTCCAGTACCCGATCGAGATTCCTGGTGTGTCCATCACGAACTTTATGAAGACGGCCATCAACTCCAAGTTGAAGGCGCAGGGGAAAGAGCCGATGAAAGCCGGTGATTTCCTGAGGCTTATGAAGCAGAAGATGGCTTTTGTGCAGATGAGGCCGGAATTCGCCAAACGAGAGGTCAACGTGGGATTCTCCGGAGGAGAGAAAAAGCGAAACGAAATCTTCCAGATGGCTATGCTTGACCCGACCCTCGCCATCCTCGACGAGACGGACAGCGGACTGGACGTGGACGCGCTCAAGATCGTGGCCGACGGAGTGAACGCTCTGCACACTCCGGAAAAGTCGGCGATCGTCATCACCCACTACCAGAAGCTTCTTGAATATGTCAGGCCGGATGTCGTGCACGTCCTGAAGGACGGCCGGATCGTGGCCACGGGCGGTTATGAACTGATTGACAAGATTGAGAAAGATGGCTTTGAACAGTTCTAAGAACATAGACCACGGCAATTATATTCCCACGCCCGTCGTTCCGGGGATGAAAGTGGCTGACGGCGAGCATATTCGTAAAGTCTTCATCCTTTCCGCCGGAACGGTCGCTGAGCCTGTCGAAGCGCCCGGTTGGAAAAACTCCCGAGATGCCATCAGAACGGTTGCTTCAATGGTCGCTGAGCCTGTGGTTCGACCGGTCGCTGAGCTCGTTGAAGCGCACCAACCGGTCGAAGCGACTGATCTCACCGTGATTCCGGAGAACATCGAGGTCGGTGCTGACGCGACCCTTGACCTGACTGTCATCGTGCTGCCTGGCGTCACCGCGCGGATTCCACTGACGATCGACCTGACCGGAGCGCATTCCGAAGTCAGGCTCTCAGGAATATTCCTTTGCTCCGGCCACGACAATGTGACGTTCGACATCACGATGCACCATCGCACCGGAGACTGCCGTTCATCGCAGATTTTCAATGGATTAGCCGCAGAGGAAGCGAAATGCGGATTCTTCGGCAAGATCGTCATAGCGCCTGACGCACAGAGGACCGAGGCGTTCCAGGAGAACCATAACATCCTGCTTTCAGACTCGGCCCGCATCAACACCAAGCCTCGGCTGGAGATCTACGCCGATGACGTGAAGTGTTCGCACGGAGCCACGGTCGGAAAGTTGAACGAGGACGAGCAGTTCTATATGCGTTCAAGGGGCATTCCGGAGGATGAGGCCAAGGTGCTGCAGATGATCTCGTTCGTCGCCCTGGTTTTAGAGAACATCCCGGAGGAGAGTTCCGACGGACTGCCAAGCAGAGCCACCGTCGCCGAGCAGGTTGAGAACGCCATCCGCAGCCTCGCCTAAACCCGGCAGTGGGACGCTTTCGTCACCGCGACGGCATTAGAATGTTAAATACTTACTACACAGAGCTTCGATAAATAGGCACCTAGGTCACTTCGACAAGCTCAGTGACCGAAGGGATAGTAACGATTATGAGTTATTGAGTAAGTGGTATCCTGGCTAAGAATTTCGGTCATTAATCTTCAATAACAGAGTTTTGGCCTCTGGTCTCGATCACAACGTTTCGGTCACTGAGCCTACTGACCTACTGATATCGTGGTCACTGAGCCTGTCGAAGTGTCGAAGTGCCGAAACACGCATACCACACTAAAATTTGAGAACGATGATTGTCAAGACAAATGTCAAACTGAACTTGGGACTTAGTGTCCTGCGGAAGCGAGCCGATGGCTACCACGACATCGAGACGCTGTTCGTGCCGTGCTTTGATTTCGGAGACACTCTTGAGATCATCACCGGCGATGACTACAGCCGGACCTCAGCGGCGATGTTCGCCAAATATGGCTCGGCGGGCTGTCCGCTGAGCGACGGGAATGAGCAGAATGCCGGAGCGGAACTGAATGACGGACTCAACGGTTTGGCGTCGGCAGAATCCAGTACAGGCACTACCAATGGTATGGAGACCAAAGATTCCAGCCAGGTCACCGTGTCTGAGGATGGCAGGCTGGTGCAGGGAATCTCAGAGGACGGGAAGCTGATGATCACGATAGCCCGTGAGGAGGGCGTGAACTGGGATTCGCTCAAGGATCTGTGCGCCAAGGCGTACGGCGTTTTAGCACAAGACTTCGACCTGCCTCCCGTCAAGATATTCCTTGAAAAGACCGCTCCCGTCGGGGCGGGACTTGGCGGCGGATCGGCGGACGCGGCATTCACCCTCAAGGCGCTGAACGAGCTTTGCGGTCTGAACCTTTCCGACCAGCGGCTTTCTGAATATGCGGCGCACCTTGGCAGCGATTGCTCCTTCTTCATCTTCAACCGCCCGATGATCGGCTCCGGCCGAGGTGAAGTCCTTGAGCCTTACGACATTGACCTTTCCGCCTACGAGACCAAGGTCCTGATCCCCGAAGGCATCGCCGTCTCCACCGCCGAGGCCTACAAAGGGATCATCCCACGGGAAGCAGCAGGGATGTCTGACCCGATTTCGGCACCTCGAAGGTTGGTAAGCATCGCCGAAGCACAGGCTCGGTGTCAGAAAGTCGCAACGGCTCGTTGTACGGAAGTCGTAACAGAGCAGTGTTCCGAAATAGCAACAACCAAGACTTCGGAAGAGGCAATAGACCAATGCCCAGAAACGGAAACAATTTGTGGTCAGGGAGATAGGACAGATCAGTGTCCGGAAACAGTGGGAGCCTCTTCTCTGGCTCTGCGGGAAGTGTTGGCCCTTCCGGTCACCGAATGGAAAGGCAATCTGGTCAACGATTTCGAGGCCACTGTCTTCAAGGCCCACCCCGAACTCGCCGCCATCAAACAGTCCCTCTACGACTCCGGCGCGGTCTATGCCTCAATGTCCGGCTCCGGCTCCGCCCTCTTCGCCCTGTACAGAAAGTAAAGTAGTAATCCGTGCGCAAAACCATACTATTTACGCACGGAATTCATCTGCAAACACATTTGGTGCATAAAAAGGCCGTTTACGCACACCAAATGGCAGCAGAAACTCATTTTGCGCACAAATACGGGTGATTTTCGTACAAAAGTGACTATCAAATGCTTTTGTGAATATAAACGCTTGTTTCGCGTACGGAAGACGGGTGCGGCGGAGTTCGTGAGCAAGTAAGCCCAGAACACGCACGGAGAGGACTCGCAAGGGCTGGTCGTGAGCAAGAAGGCCTTCCACACGCACAAAATCGTCCTCGCCCCTGCTTCGCGCGCAATTCCCTGCCCTGGCGCACACAGAAGGCAGAAGCAGCGGCGGTCGTGAGCAGGGAAGCACAGAACACGCACGGAAAGGGCCTACAAGGGGATGTCGTGAGCAAAAAGGCCTTCCACGCGCACGGAACGGTCATCCAAGGCCGGGACGCTGGCACAAAAAATGGCCTTCCCCAGCGGGTGCGGGAAAGGCCTTTAAAACAAACTGCTGAATCCTTACTCCTTGGCCGGGAGAGGCATCGAGAAGATGGACTTGATGCGGGCCATATCGAACTTCTCGGAGCGGTCGTAGCAGTAGATGCCGTTCTGCTCCTGCTCGACATCGGTGAGCTGGGTGTAGCAGAAGCCGCAGATGTCAGCTGACATCGAGATCACGGCCTTCACCTGAGCCTCAAGCCTCTGGTAGAAATCCTCAATGGAGACAACGCTCTTGCCGTAGCCCCAGGACTGGGTCGTGGAGTTGACGGTCGTGGCATCCTGGCCCTTGACCCACTTGATGCCACCGAACTCGTCGAGGATGTACGGAAGCGAGCCGTCATATTCCTTGAAAGTGTAAGGCTCACCGCCGTAGCGGGCAGGGTCGTTGAAGCCGATGTTGTTGATTCGGCCCTTGTAGGTCTGGCCGAATCTGATGTAAAGCTTGCCGTCGTTCCAGATGATGCTCTTGAGTTTGTCCGGATCCTGCTCGTAGTGATGCTCGGTCCAGATGTCGGTCTTGACCTGCACGCCGCCGCTGCAGATGTTGATCGGACGGGTCGGATCCAGACGCTTGGTCAGATCGTAGAGATCCTCACTGAGACGAGGGTACTGGATGTTGTCCGGCCAGAACTCCTCGTTCATCGGAGTCCAGACGATGATTGAAGGATAGTTTCTGTCCCTGGCGACGCACTCAGACCACTCCGAGATGAAGTTGCGGGCCGCCTCGACGCCGTTCAGCTCGATGCCCCAGCTCGGGAACTCGGCCCAAGTGAGGTAGCCGAGCTTGTCAGCCCAGTAGTGGAAACGCTCCTCAAAGACCTTCTGGTGCAGGCGCGCGCCGTTGAAACCAGCGTTCTTGGACATCTCGATGTCGTGCCTCAACGCCTCGTCCGACGGAGCTGTCCACTGACTCTGAGGATAGTAACCCTGATCAAGGACAAGTCTCTGATAGTAAGGCACATTGTTAAGGTAGATCCGATTGCCGACGATGTGGACCTTTCTCATTCCGACGTAGGACTTCACATTGTCCAGCACCTTGCCGTCCCTGTCAAGAACCTGATAGGTGACATCATAAAGGAACGGATCCTCAGGACTCCAGGTCTTTACTGTCTTGAAAGGAAGCACTGCGATGCTGTTGTTGGATGCGGAGACTGTCTTCTGTGCGACAGGCTTCTTAGGAGAGGTCGGATCGGTCACGGTGATTCTCAACGAGGACGCACCCTCACGGTAGAAAGACGGATGCACGATCAACTGCTTCTGGTCGATGTCGGTGTTGACCTGAACGTCCTTCAAGCCGTTCTCGGCCACAGGCTCCATCCAGACAGTCTGCCAGATGCCGGTTGTGCGGGTATATTCACAATCGTGGGATCCCAAGGCCAAAGACTGCTTTCCGGCAGGCTGGTTCATACTTCGCAGATCGCTCTTGGCATAGACAACCAGGTCGTGGGAAGTGCCTGGAGCGGCGAAGTCGGTGATGTCGTACGAGAACGATGATGAGCCTCCGAAATGGCGGCCGACAAACTTGCCATCGATGAATACATCCGACTGATAATAGACCGCACCAAAGTTAAGAAGCACTCTCTGGCCTGCCCAGGAGGCCGGCACATTGATGTTGCGGTGATACCAGATGCCTGTGATGAAATCGGTGTAACCTACTCCTGAGAGCTCGCTTTCTGGGGCAAAAGGCACGAGAATCGTCCCGGCGAAACCTTTGCTCTCCGGATAGCCTTTCTCAAGGCCAACATTGTTAAGGTCAAGCGAATACGACCATTTTCCGTTCAAATTGACCCAGTCACTTCTCTCAAACTGCGGTCTGGGATATTCCGGCCTGGGAATATTCTCACCCGATGCGGCTCCTACCGCTCCAAAAACCATCAGAGCGACGGCGACAAACTGTTTTACAAAACTTTTCATTGAATATATTAATTTAGATTTTCCTCAATTTAATGTCTTTCCGAGAACTCGCAGCCGCAGAAGGTCTGGTTGTACATCTCCCATTCCTTGATCAGGGCATTGCGGCGTTCCTGAAGGCCTCCCCGGCGCCAGTTCTGATTCCACCAAAGAACTTTGCCAGCGTCATCGGGAACGGAGTCGTTGACCGTTTCGCAGGCCCAGCGTCCGGCGGCGTCAACCTGAGCCAGGTCCTTCCATCGGGACGAGGCCAGGGTCGTGGTCAGAAGACGGTAGCCGTGGGCGGAGGCGTAGCGGGCGGCGCGGAGAAGGCGGAATTTGAAGCACTCAAGGCAACGGAGGCCTCGCTCGGGCATCTCGGCGATGCGGACGAGGGGTGCGAGGGGCAGGTGTCCCGTGGCGGACGCTTCGACAGGCTCAGCGACCGAGGCGGATGCGACAACCGAGGTGGTTGGTGAGCCTTGCCGAACCACGGGCTCAGCGACCTCAGCGGCCGACGGGCGCTCCAGTTGGCGGACAAAGGCCAGCCAGGCGGCGTGGTCATATTCATCATCCACCGTTTCCAGGCCGTGGGCGGCGGCGTAGCGGCGAAGCTCGTCGCGGCGGATCTCATATTCACGGAAAGGGACGATGTTGGAGTTGCTGAAGAATATTCCGGGACGCAGCCCTTCGCCCACCATCCATTCGATGATGGCGGTGGAACAGGGAGCGCAGCAGCAATGCAGCAGGATGCGGTCCCTCGACAGGTCGCACCCTTCCGGCGGCTCCGGCACAAACCCCTTTTTATGAATATTCCTGTTCATCATTATAGTACAAACTTAACACTTTTTCCGGCAATATCTTTTGACGGAAGCGCATTTAATGCTATTTTAGCGAGCGTAAAACCTTTGCGCAACGGTGGAGGCCAAGAGAAAAGCCTCCGCATCGCTAAAAGGCGGGCCTTAAAACCAAAGATCAATGATCGAGAAAGACGAGAGATTCACATTGGCGGAAAGATATGTGGAAGAGACTGGGGTCTCCGTGTTCCTGACCGGAAAAGCCGGAACGGGAAAAACAACATTCCTTAAAGAAATCGTCCGGCAGACCTCAAAACGGTTCGCTGTGGTGGCCCCAACCGGAGTCGCCGCCATCAATGCCGGAGGTGTGACAATACACTCGTTCTTTCAGTTGCCACTATGCCCTTATCTTCCTGATGTCAAAGAACTTGTCACAGAGTACCAAATGCCGGAGCGAATGCGCTCGCTGCGAAAGGAAAGGGTCAAGATCCTGCGGACTCTGGACCTGCTGATCATCGATGAGATCTCGATGGTAAGGGCCGACATCCTTGACGCCATCGATGACATCCTGAAGCGCTACCGGCGCAACGACAGGCCTTTCGGAGGCGTGCAGCTTCTGATGATCGGTGACATCCAGCAGCTTCCGCCGGTCGTGCGGGAGTCGGAAAGGCCGTTTATGGAGCAGGTATATTCATCGCCCTTCTTCTTCAATTCCAAGGTGTTGCGACGACTGCCGTATGTGACCATCCAGCTTGAGAAGGTCCACCGGCAGAGCGACCGGATGTTCCTTGACATCCTCAACGAGGTGAGATCCGGAACTCCGAGTGCAGCCGCCCTCTATGAGCTGAACAAAAGGCTTGATCCCGGATTTGTGCCGCCGGACGGCGAGAGATGGATCCGACTCACGACGCACAATGCCCAGGCCGACTCGGTCAACGAGGCGAAGATGAACGCGTTGGACGGGGACGAGGCCACCTTCGAGGCGCAGATCGACGGAATATTCCCGGAGAACGCCTATCCCGCCGAGACTCAACTGCGTCTGCGGGTCGGGGCGCAGGTGATGTTCGTCCGCAACGACACCTCAGGAGAGTCGAGGTACTACAACGGCAAGATCGCGACTGTGAAAAAGGTTAAGCCTCAACTGATTGTCGAGGACGAGAGAGGAGAGGAGATAGAGGTCGGCACAGAGAGGTGGGAGAACATCCGTTACGGCCTGAACGAGGAGACAAACGAGATCGAGGGCATCGTGGATGGCACTTTCGAGCAGATTCCTCTGCGTCCGGCGTGGGCGGTCACAATCCACAAGAGCCAGGGACTTACCTTCGACCACGTCATCATCGACGCAGGCGCGGCGTTCTCCTTCGGGCAGGTCTATGTCGCCCTTTCCCGCTGCCGCACCCTCGACGGAATCGTCCTGACCACCCCGATCACCAGACGCTGTACCTTCACCAGCGAGGAGGTCTCGGCGTTCGAGAGCAGTCAGGAGACGGCGGAAGAGGCGAAACTCAAACTGCCTGCGATGGCCAATGAATATTTCACCTCAACTCTGTGCGATGCCTTTGATCTTCAACGCCTTCGCTATCTGTACAACAGAGTGAACAGGGTCTATCAGGTCAACCTGTCGAACCTCTACCCGGACCAGGCATCGAGGTTCAACACTGTCGGGGCGGGAAGATCCGATCTGACCGACAAGGGTGAACCATTCTCGGGAATACGCTCCCTGAGCGACACGGCGCAGAAGTTCCAGAAGCAGCTGCGCTACATCGCCTCCCAAATCCACTCCGGCGCTCCGGAGGACTTCCCTCTCCTGCGGGAGCGGATCACCAAGGCTTGTGAATATTTCACCGCGCAACTCCGTCCTTTGGCCGCTTTCGCAGCTCCGCTGACTCTAATAGAGATTGACGACAAGGAGACCAAAAAGGCTTTCAAGGCCGCTTCCGAGGAGTTCCTCTCGGAACTGAGATTCCGCCTGAGCCTCTACGAGACCATTTTAGCCGATGGATTCAGCACGAAGTCGTACCACAAACTCAAGATGGACAATGAGTTGTCGGACGATAGGTCGCTAAAGTCGCTCGCCCGTTCGCTCACGCAGAAGACGATGGTTAGTGAGCCTGATCCGGCCCTTCGACAAGCTCAGGGACCGAATGATACCGTACATAGACCGGCCAAAACGGTTGGTGAGCCTGTCGAACCACAGTCCCGCCGACAAACCCAGGGACCGAAAGAAACAGCCCAGAGACCGGATGGCACTGCTCAGGGACCGGCCCGACCGGACGGTGAGCCTGTCGAACCGTCAGCCCTTCGACAAGCTCAGGGACCGGAAGAGGCCACCTACACCGGCAGCCTCCACCCGGAACTCGTCCAAGCCCTCATCGACTGGCGCCGAGAAAGGTACACAAAGGACAACGTCCCCGCCTACGTCATCCTCCACCAGAAAACCCTCCTCGCCATAGCCGACATCGCCCCCGCCACCAAAGAGGAGCTCCTAACCATCAAAGGCTTCGGTAAATCAAAGTGCGACAAGTACGGCGACGAGATCCTCGACGTCATCCGCAAGTCTTGTTCGGCCGGGCATTAGCAAGACCCGCACAAAATTGTCTTTTAAAATATTCCTCAATTTGCGCCACAAAGTTTGGGAAAATGTCTATCTTTACACAAAATCCAACTATTTTGTGACGTATGAGGGTAGAGCGTGACATAATCAATTCATTCAAACTCTGGAAGGACTCCAGCGACAGAAAGCCGGTTCTTCTTAAAGGGGCGCGACAAATCGGGAAGAGCTGGGCGATGGAGACCTTCGGCAAAGAGAACTTCGACTACTGTGTCAAGTTCGATTTCGACCGGCAGCCGGAATTGAAATCAGTGTTTCAGGTGACGAAATCCCCGGACCGCCTTGTCAAGGAACTGGCTCTATACTGTGAGCAGCCTATAATTCCAGGCAAGACTTTGATGATATTCGATGAGATCCAAGAGTGCGAGGAAGCGCTGAACAGCCTGAAGTATTTCTGTGAGGATGCTCCACAGTACCATATCATCGCAGCAGGCTCACTGCTCGGTGTGGCAGTGAAGAAACGGAAGATGGCCGTGCCGGTGGGTAAGGTGACTGTGATGAGGATGTATCCAATAACCTTCAAGGAGTTCCTCCGGGCAAGCGATCCGCCCACTTTCGCCTTTGTTGACGCCTTAGAAAAAATCGGACATCTGCCGGAGATCATTATGAACAAGCTACGCACGGAATACAGAAGGTATCAGGTGTCAGGAGGTATGCCGGAATCGGTTGTCGCTTTGCTTGAGAACAAGGGCATAGCGGAAGTGGAGGCTGTCTTGCAGGACATACTGGATCTGTACGAGCTGGACTTTTCCAAATATGCAGACACCAAAGAGATACCACGCATCCACAGTATCTGGCACTCCCTTCCGGCCCAACTGTCAAAGGAGAACCGGAAATTCGTGTACAAGGTGATCAAAACCGGAGCGCGCAGCAAGGATTACGAGGATGCCCTGATGTGGCTGGAAGATGCGGGAATAATTTATCGGGTCTTCAATATCAGCAAGCCGGGAATGCCGCTGTCCGCATATCAGGACACGTCCGCTTTCAAGGTATATGCCTGTGATTGCGGCCTCCTGCGGAGGCTGGCCCGTCTTCCGGCCACGATAGTTACTGATCCGGTGGCAAACTACACCGAGTTCAAGGGTGCGATGGCCGAGAATGCGGTGTTGCAATCCCTTATGCCGGTGTTGAATGACCAAGTGCCGTGCTACTGGACTTCAGACGCCACCGCTGAGGTTGAATTTGTCGCACAGATGGGTGAACAGATCATTCCTGTGGAGGTCAAGGCGGAAGATAACATCAGCGGGAACAGCCTGTCCGAATACAACAAAAAATATCTTCCAAATTACCGTGTCCGATTCTCGATGCAGAACCTGCAATTTAACTGCGGTCTGCTGAGTTGCCCTTCGCCTTTGGCCGGATAGCTTGACAGAATCCTTACATTGCTCCCAGAACCGGATGTTCCAGAGAGGGAATGACGAGACCCTCGATGTCATCCGCCAGGCAAAGAGTCAAGGCTCTAACGAATAAACATCAGCCATATCATTATCTTCTCAATGCTTTTTAATGAACATAGAATTAAAGCCTAAAGTGTAGGACTGCCTCTCGGCTTTCAATTCTTCCGAGATGTGACAGACTAAATGGCGCTTAATCAGCATTTCCAACTCATAGAATTTCTTTATCGGGATTGAAAGCAACGTTGGGTCTCCATCTCTTAGTTTTATCCTGTAACGGACCTCAAGAATCCTCCCGTTCAACGGATCAACAACATAATTTAAAAACACGCCGCCACAGCAATCAGTATATACTTCTATCTCATCCTCACTGAACACCTTCCTCACAATCTTGTCAAACGCGACACTGTCCGACTCGGCCCAATGGCCCATCCCGGTCGCATAAGTGTAATACACAACCGGATTTGAGCCAATCTTGTAACGCAGCTGATCCCTCATATTATTCGAGGCGTTCTCGATAAACACATTATCCTTATAACGAGAGACACGATACTTCACTCCAGCATATTCCAGAGAGTCCACGTTTGAGTAGTAGTCCTGCGCATTCGACACAGGACTCACCAATAGCAGCAAAAGCAAGCATATTCCTAAGAAGCAGGTTCTTCTGATGTTGTTGGTTATCATTTCCATAAACAGACAATCACACATTGAATAACGTTGCGAATTATGCCATAAAAATAATGAATTTAGGTCTATTTATGCTAACTTGCGGATTATTTATCACATTGAGCTATGCAGGAAAGGCACAGGGACAGGGAACGGTACTTCAGGGAGTTGGCTGAGACTTCCAGGGAATTCTACATCGACTATCTCCGGAAGTTCAAAGGCATCGGCGCGGGGACACGCGTCCTGGAGATCGGCTGCGGCGAGGGCGGCAACCTTCTGCCGTTGGCGGAGGAGGGATGCGGAGTGATGGGCATCGACCTGGCCGCCAACAAGATAGCTAACGCAAAGGAATATTTCGCCAAAAGGAATATGCCGGGAGAGTTCGTCAGCGGGAATTTCCTGACGATGCCTGTGACGGCCGAACGCTTCGACATCGTACTCATCCACGATGTCATCGAACACATTGAGCCTGAGGACAAACCCGCTTTCTTCACGGGAATCAAAAAGTTCCTGAAACCTGACGGAATCGTGTTCTTCGGTTTCCCGGCCTGGCAGATGCCTTTCGGAGGCCACCAACAGATCTGCCGCAGCGGAGTCTGCTCGAAAGTTCCATTCGCTCACCTGCTCCCGACAAGCCTCTACAGAGGCTATTTAAGAATATTCAAGGAAGATCCAGCCAAAATTGATGAATTGCTGAGCATCAAGCGCTCCAAGATGACCCCAGAGAAATTCGAGCGCCTGTGCAAAGAGACTGGGTTTCAGATCATTGAGCGCAAGCTCTGGCTCATCAGCCCGCACTACAAGGCGAAATTCCACCTCCGCCCGACCCGCCTGCGCCTCGGCCTCGACCACATCCCGTTCCTCCGCAACTTCCTCACAACCTCCTGCTTCTACATCGTCACCCCGCAAGCCTGAAACCCATTGCAGGAGTTATGAATATATTCATTTACCGCAAGTTATGCATAATCGCCGAATATTTTGGAGCGACTGTTTTGGATTAGGTTTTAATTATGCTATATTTGCGTAAACCAGAGGCTGATTGACGCAATCAAGATAACTTCCTGGACGGGAAACGAATTCCCACAGCAAACCGTATTCAACAATTTAATTCTATAGTAGTATGAAAAAAGTATTATTTGTGATTCTGGCCTTGTTCTTCTCGGCATCCGCGTCCTTGTCGGCGCAATCAACAGGTATGACAATCCGCGCGGGTTACTCTCCTTACACGCTGAAAAGCGACAGCAGCATCAATGCGGGCGGTGTGATGGCCGGTTTCTCAGCCGGAAACTACGTCTCCTCAAGCGTCCCACTTTACGTTGATTACGGCGTGGACCTGCACTATGCTTGGAAGACGTGGAATGTGATCAACGAGAAGCTGAAACTGAACTTCCTTTCAGCCGTCATTCCGGTCAACATCGGCTACAAGTTCGATGTCCAGGGTTCCGTTCTTTCATTCAGCCCTTACGCCGGTCTTGCCGCCGGAATCAACATTGTGGCCAACGGATCCTACGACGGAAAAAGCGAGAGTCTTTTCGATGACGACGGTGAGAGCGGCTCGTGGAAAAGGTTCCAGCTCGGAGCGCAGGTCGGCATCAAGATCACGATCAACAACAAGTTTGTGCTTGGCTACGAGTTCAGACCATTCATCACAGAGGTTTCCGAATCCCTGAAGTCATCCTTCAACACATTCTACATCGGACTGCCGCTGAATTTCTAAGTCTCGCCCAAGGAATCTTCCAAGAAACCCGGTCACAACCTGCATATTCCTCAAGGCAATGGGGTGCGGTTGTCACCGGGCTTTGTCATACCCGGCAGGCAAGACTGGAATATTCCGGGATTGTCCGCACGATTCACCGAAAGCGACTTACAATCAGCATATTGAAATTAATAATTGTCCACGCTGTCCACTATGCGGACAGCGGGAATCAGCACTACCTTTGCCTCTGGGAATCAGATCGGTTCCCGTCCGGCGGAACGAACGTCGGACACCGAGAACAACTTATTAACAGAATCATTATGATTAAGAGACTTGAACAAAGAATCGAGACCAGAAAGGATGTCAAGGCGCTGAGCGTTCGCCTGACAGGAGACTACAGGAGCGCAAACTATTCGGGAGCGTGGAGCGAAATCGTGGAATACTGTATGAGCAACCACATCGGGGATTGTGGCGACGCCGCGGAGTACATCACTGTCTATCTTGACGACCCACAGACCACTCCCGCCGAGAAGTGCCGTCTGGATGTCTGCATAGCGGCTCCGGTCGTAAACGGGCTTCAGCCGTCAGGGAACATCGAGATCCGCACCATCGAGGGTGGCAAATTCATCGTGTTCCTCCACAAAGGCCCCTACACCGAGCTTGGTGAGGTCTATGAGCAGGTCTATGGCCATCTGCTGAAGGAAAGCGAAGTCGAGGTGCTTCCGAAAGCGATGTTCGAAAAGTACCTGAACGACCCGGAGTGCACAAAACCGGAGGATCTTCTCACTGAACTCTGGATTCCGATCGAGTAAAGGAATGTCACACACCTTAAAAAGGCGAAGCATCATCACAAAAAGCACCACCCGTCAAAAGACAGCACTGATCTTTTGGCGGGTAAATTTATCACGAACAGTTAACGTGGCGGATAAAATATTATAAATCAATAGAATAGCGCACCTCACTCCCGCTCATTCCGGGAGGGAGTAACACAACTCATCGCACTTATAATCAACAACTTACCCGCCACGAACGGTTACGCTTCGGGGATGCTTCTGTAGGTTTAGAGTACGGACACGCATCCCCATTGCCGTCTTCCCCGGACTTTCCGCACTCGTACCAAGGGAAGAGAAGGAGATGCCCATAAATATCAGAACTTAAAGACACCGGAATCGATGTCGGAGTTCTCTAAATTCTTTGCGGAATGGTTGTTCTTGCCTCGCTGGAAGAACCAGGAGATGGTGATTCCGAACTCGTGGTTCTTGGTTCGAAGGTTTGTCCGGGTGAGATGCCGGACAGGTGCGATGGCTGCGGTCTCAGCAGAGAACTTGTCATCGTAGAACGGGAACAGGCACTGCGCTCCGAACTGCCAATTCTTCCAACCGTAGGTCAATGATAGGTAGGACACCTTTTCCAGACCTTTTCTGTACAATCCGTCCAGCATCTTTCCTCCGAAGGTCTGACGGCACGCCAATGACCAGTTGCCCCAAACCGCCGAGACATTGAGATAGACAGGGAAGAACCAGTCGCCGTAAGCCTCGTTCGATGAGTTCTCCTTGATTGTCTGGCGGTCAGCGGAGAACTCCAACCCGATGTTCAGCCATTTCCAAGGCAGACAGGTCACAGACATATTCATTCCCGCCTCGGAATAATAGTCAGCGTTCCTTGTCTCAAGGTACCAGGCTTTGCCGTCCTCGACAAACGCATCATAAAGGAAGCCGTCGGTGCGGTTGTAGTGCGCTTATCCTGTTGTCAGCCTCTCCTGAACGCACGCCTCCTAAACCGTTGAGTGTAAAATCGATGTCCCTTTCCCTGCGCATCCTGTCCTTGTGGAACGAACAGTTCATCGACACCTGAAGCATATAATTGTCAGGCTTGCCGTTCAGCCAGGACACGCCTCCGCTGTACTGATTCCCCCAATCACGCTGCCTTTGTGAATATTCATACTTATACTCATCGTCTCCAAGTCCGTAGGAGAACTCTCCTGTCTCCTCGTCCCACACCTTACGTTTGTGGTTGAAGTGGGATCCAAGATTGATTGTCAGTTTGTTGTCCCCGCTGACCCGGCTGATCGCCAATTCCCCGTGAGAGTACATCTGGCCTATCCTGGCGTACGCGTTACCGTTCCACCCAGTGTCAAGACGCAAGGTCACAATGTTCAGCACAACATCGGCCATATCCATATACCTTACCGGCGGCACATCGTAGCAATCCACTTTCTTGATCTTTGACGGAGGGATCAGCTGAAGGTCTGCGTCCGTCGATTTGACACCGTTGATAAGTATGAGTATCTTCTTGCCTGACAATGTCGCCAGAGTGTTGCTCTGCTTGTCGATGAGCAGGTTAGGGACTGTGGCGACCAGATCTCTCGCATTTCTTGCATTCCTCACCTCTTCCACCGAGAAAAAGTGCGTAGTCCTATCTACCTTATAGGTTATGTTTCCCTCCGTGATGACCGATGCCGAGAGAAATTCCGTGATCACGCTGTCAGCCTGCTGGCCGAAAACCAAAACGAATGGTATCATCGCAAGCACAATGGACAATGTCCTCTTATTCATAACGTTTTAGATTTTTCGCCAAGATAGGTAATTCAACCTTATAATCCAAACTCCCACAACATTATGCCTGCCGAATATACCAAAGCCATCAAAATCACCTATGCGTCAAGGCAAGACTTTCGCTCACAGGTGATATTTAGTAATCCTTAAATAATAACTTGGTAATCTTTGATTGTCTTTTCGGTCTATATGCCTTTTCTCATCAGTCGTGTGCCACCGGCACACTCCTTCTTCCAAAAGACATCTATCCTCGAAAATACCGCCAAACCTTTACCAACTTATTTTTTAACGCTTACTTATAGCAGCCGGTTGATTTGGATGCTGTTGTCATTGACAACTCTTTTGCGGACAGGTGGCACTCTTAGGAGGACGCAGACTATCTGTCGAAAGTTTTTTTCAGATCCGAGTAACGTTCCCTGATGCCAAGTTTGACAACAGGATCACAATGACGCTCTTCGGACAACATCTCTTTCTCGACCTCGGTATAATCACCGCAAGCCATCAGATCCACGAACTCGTTGTCGTACATTGTCTTTATCTCAGGCAGAATGGACTCAGCGCCAAGATTAAGAACATCGCTGACAATAAGCCCGTTCAAGAAAGCGTCCGTGTAGTCGGCCGACGGAAAATCCTTGTTGATCGCCCGGAGCAACTCGCTGAACCAAGCGACAATCTCCGGCTTTCTGTCTGGTTCAAGCAAAGACATCTGGGAGACAGAATCGCTGACACAATTTTTCCAATGAGCCTCAAGCCCGCGTTCCTTCATAAAATCCATCAGCGTGTCCAACCTGTTTCCCGCAAGCCTGCACAAAGTAGGGACAACTATGTCGTGAGAGATATCAGCGAAATGATAGTCAAGGAACTCATCGCTTTGCCTAAGTGTTTCCAGCACGGCTTCCAGACTGGACTTTTCATTTCCAACCTCTCCAAGAAGCATAACGCAGTGCCCTACCACGCCGGAGAATGGTTTTTCCCGCATCTCTTCAGGAACACCGTCGCAGGAAAGCCCGATGTTGTACAGAAGGATGTTCTCCAAATCCTTGCGCAGGCTGTCGGCAGGGACGGCAAGAATCTCATCGAGCTGAGAATCCGACAGATAGTTGGCATTGGCAGAGTCTGAGATTATCGCAAACACAGACTGGTTCTCCACGTCCAAGGTCTCAGGGTACTGAGGATGCTTGTAGGAATACGGTTTGTTCCAACGGCTGGCCTTCTTATACTGTTCCTGCAACACAGACCATCCCGAGGCCATATCCTCGACGGAATATTCATTTTCATCAGTATCTGAACCAGTTAAAGGAGCAATCTGAACAATGTAATGAATGTCGGATCCAAGATTCTCTCTCAGGGTAGGCAGATACCTGTCGGCCTCATTCTGGTCGCGGGCGATGAGAAAATGCTTTCCATCCTTTCCGAACTCATATTCAATCAATGGAATCGCTTCCGTGTCTTCCTCCAGAACATACTTGGCCAAGGAGAACTCCGGGCAAGGGTCAATCCCGGCCTCGGACGCGAACTCAATCGCTCCATAGATAAGATTGTGAGCCTCCTCGTACGGGATTTCCTTCAGATGGTATTTGTTTTTCATCGTGAAAACCATATCCTCATAATCAACCTCATCCATCCTTGTCCGGAAGAACGCGTCTTTCACGCCAAGGCAAAAGGTATCAACCATATACACACCGATGGTTTTCCTGCCGCCCTTATGCAGCCTCGTCACAACAATATGTCCAAGACCGGCTTCAGCATAGTCCTCATTGATAAAGCAACTCCCGATCTCCAGCGTCCTTGCCTTTTCCTTGACATACTGCCTTTCGGACAGGAAAGTCTGCTGCCTCTTCGCACTTTTCTTCTTCTTTGCCATTCTGTTTCTGAATATTGTTGGTAAAGATAACACTTATTTTCGAGACACCTTGCGCGAAACGCAACTTACTACAGATTGTCCGGCGCTTCGGCACTCAGACAGACTCAGTGGTCATCCCTGTCCTGTCACTTCGACCAGTTGGTGCACTTCGACAAACTCAGCAACCGGTCGAACCACCGTGACTGGGCTGGTCAAAATTCTGGCGTTGTCCACCCTAACCGAGAGATGCCGCCTGGATGTCTGCATCGCCACCGGGGTCGTGAACGAACTCCAGCCGTCAGGGAATGTCGAGATCCGCACCATTGAGGGCGGCAAGTTCATCGTGTTCCTGTTCAAAGGCCGCACTCCGAGCTTGGAAAAGTGTACGAGGAAGTCTAAGGAAACCTGCTCCGTGGCAGCAAGGTGAAAGTCCTTCCCAAAGCGATGTTCGAAAAGTACCTGAACGACCCGGAGTACACAAAACCGGAGGATCTTCTCACCGAACTCTGGATTCCGATCGCCTAAAGGAATGTCACACACCTTAAAAAGGTGAAGTCTCATCACAAAAAGCACCACCCGTCATAAGACAGCACTGATCTTTTGGCGGGTAAATTTATTACGGACAGTTACCGTGCGGCTAAAGTATTATAAATCAATAGAATAGCACGCCCCACTCCCACCCATTCCGGGAGGGAGTAACACAATCTATCACACTTATAATCAACGACTTACCCGCCACGGACAGTTACGCTTCGGGGCTGCTTCTGTAGGTTTAGAGTACGGACACACATCCCCATTGCCGTCTTCCCCGGGCTTTCCGCACTCGTCCAAGGGAAGAGAAGGAGATGCCCATAAATATCAGAACTTAAAGACACCGGAATCGATGTCGGAGTACACTAATCGGACTATTTAAGGTATTGTTCAGGGAATCTTAGCAGAGGTGTTCCGCAAGTCATTAGGATTTACTAACTTTGCTGATGTGGAGCGGGGAGACCCGTTGAAGCAAGGACATATTATTAACGCAGCATTTGCTATTATTTCGCGTTGAGCTAAAGCGTAGGAAACTTTTTAAGGCATAACAACCGATTTAATGGTACTTTGAGGAATTCCGTAAGAAGGATTTCTCTTTCCTCTGTAATTGGCAATGCTCGCACCCGATTAGGGTGTGGGTATCTTATTAGAGGAAAGAGGTGCCTTCCTACGCTACCTCGCTCAACGCAATAAGAGGCTCACACCTTTTTGTTGCGTCAAGTGATTGATAGTGATGCTCGAAAACTATCAATCACTATGGCAGGGAACAACAACCTCAACAAGGCAAAGAGTGCCAAGAAAGATGAGTTCTACACTCAGCTTTCCGACATTGAGAATGAACTTAAGCATTACAAGGAGCATTTCAAAGGCAAGACCGTCCTTTGCAACTGTGATGACCCGAGAGTCAGCAATTTCTTTCATTACTTCTCCTACAACTTTGAGTTTCTTGGCCTTAAGAAATTGATCACCACTTGCTATAAGAACCAGGATATGGATCTTTTCAGCCGCAATGACTGCGAGTCAGCCATTTGGCTTGAATATTTTGGCGACCGCAACGGTGATAGGGTGCCGAGTCCCGAAGAGATCGGGATCCATAGACTAAAGGGTGACGGAGATTTCCGGAGCGTCGAGTGCATCGAACTACTGAAGGAAGCGGACATCGTCGTCACAAATCCACCCTTCAGCCTCTTCCGCGAATATGTCGCACAACTCATCGAGTACGGAAAGAAGTTCATTATTGTCGGACATCAGAATGCCTTGAAATATAAAGAGATATTCCCATTAATCAAGGATAATAAAATCTGGCTTGGATTCGGTTTCAAGGGAGGTGCCGGGCATTTCATATCTAACTATGAGGATGTGGCTTCCGCCGGAAATCATAAAGAGGGGATGATCAGAGTCTCAGGCGTGACGTGGTTCACGAATCTTGACATCAAGAAGCGACACGAAGAACTCATTCTCTATAAGCACTATACTCCGGAAGAATATTCAAAGTACGAGAATTTTGACGCTATAAATGTTGACAGGACTGAGGATATTCCTTGTGATTGGAATGGAGCTATGGGCGTACCTATTACGTTTATGGACAAGTATAATCCTGATCAATTCGAGATTATCGGCATCGGAATAGCGGGGCTTGGTCTTGCCGCAGGTGTACGGCCGTACAAACCGGAACACAAAAAGTATCGCAGGGAGATTCAGAAATGCGGAGCTGTAGATGGTGATCTGTATATGATGAAAGGCAGAGAAGTGGTAGTTCCATATTCACGCATCCTAATCAGACGAAGGAATCACTCTTTATAAAAAACATCAAAACATAACAGGTTATGAACATAACACTTAAAGAGATAACTGTCAAGGAGTTGACAAAGGGCTACACAGACAACGAAGAGGGCGGAGTCCGTGGCTATTCGGGTCGGCTTGACATCAGACCACCGTACCAACGGGAGTTCGTCTATGGGGAAAAACAGAGAGACGCGGTGATTGACACGGTATTGAAAGGCTTTCCCCTCAATGTGATGTATTGGGCGACGAGGGACGACGGAACCTTTGAGGTCATCGACGGACAGCAGCGCACAATTTCTCTTTGCCAATATGTAGGCGGAGACTTCAGTTTTGATTTCCGAGCCTTTCACAATCTTCAGAACGACGAACAGGATAAGATTCTGAACTATAAGCTGATGGTTTATGTCTGCACAGGGACGGACAGCGAGAAACTTCAGTGGTTCAGGACAATCAACATAGCCGGAGAGAAACTGACAGACCAGGAACTCAGGAACGCGGTCTATTCGGGTTCCTGGCTTTCAGATGCCAAGAGGTACTTCAGCAAGTCCGGCTGTGCGGCCTACGGATTGGCCGGCAAGTACTTGAATGGCTCGCCGATTCGTCAGGATTATCTTGAGACCGCCATCAGGTGGATATCACACGGCAACATTGAAGTCTATATGTCCAAACATCAACACGATCCGAACGCCAATGAATTGTGGTTATATTTCCAAAGAGTCATCGAATGGGTGAAAGTGACTTTCCCAAAGTATCGTAATGAGATGAAGAAGGTCGCCTGGGGTGAATTGTTCAACAAATACTCTGGAAAGACCTTCGACACGGTTGCCTTGGAGGATGAAGTGTCCAGATTGATGATGGACAGCGATGTCAAAAAGAAAGCAGGAATATATTCGTACATATTCGATGGCGACGAACGGCATCTTGACATCCGCACATTTGATGACAACACCAAGAGAGAAGTTTATGAGCGGCAAGGCGGCCATTGCGCCAATCCGGATTGTCCGAGGAGAGATGAGGTTCTGGACATCAGCGAGATGGAGGCGGATCACATCACCCCTTGGAAGGAAGGCGGAAGAACAGTCGCTGAGAACTGCCAGATGCTCTGCCGCGAGTGCAACCGCCGGAAAGGCGCGAGGTAAGGAGAATGGGCAAGATATCCAGAATTTGATGCTTTTGATCACGCACAGCTGAACATTATCAGGTTCGGGCATAATTAATCTTGCCATCCTTACCCCATAGCATTTAATGAAGAAACATACAGTAATCTTATTACATATTTGAATGATTTATCCACTAAAAGAGCAATAGCTATGAAGAGAATTATTTTAGTCTTACTGTTTTCATTCGCTGTAATGACACTGAAGGCGCAACAGAATCTACCCGAAGAATTTTTTGGACTCAAATTCGGTGAAAAGTACACAGTTGAACAGATGAAGGCCGCCGTTGGAGACAGAGGCAGCTATTTTGAAATAGACAACTCCGAGCCATACGAGACAGGAGGTACATCGTATTACAGGTACGGGTTCCAGAATGTGTACTATGAAGGTAGGACTTACCCTCTTATGGTCCTCCTGACACTAAAGAATGGGAAGTTGGCATTAGTTGACTTCTGCTATCCGAGTGACTCCGGAAATACCGCCGCTCTCGACTCCACGTATAACGTGATCAAGGATGAATTGTCGAAAGCCTACGATATAACAAGTTTTCCCGTAGTGGACCATCCGGAGGTGGAAAGGTTTATCGCCATAAACAACGGCATAACAGTGCGCCTTGACAAATATACCGAAAACGGTCATACCAGCAATATCGAAGTATCGTACGTTTCATTGTCGGCAACTTTATCGGATGTCTTTGAGTCCCTGCGCCCCACTATTCAGGACTCTTTCTTCGGGATAAAGATGGGGTCTTTCCAAACACGTCGGACTATAACGGATGCGATCGGATACAAGGGGACATACCTCGATGAAGAACACACCTCCAACGGGAAAATAATTGTTTTCAAAGACGTTTCGTTTGCCGGAAGTACCTGGGATTTCGCCAATTTCTATTTAACCGAAGGTGGTCTGTTCTATGAGCTAAGAGTGAATCGAAGCCTCAAAGATGGTACCCTCTATGAGGACGAGATGAGGGATGCCCAGAAGACATACGATTATTACAAGGAAAAGTTAAAAGCAAAGTATGGAGAAAAGGAGGAGCAGGATTCCGATGACGGAAAGTATGTGATCTATCTTGGCAGCAACGATATGGGTGTAATCCTTTCGAACAAAAGAAGCCGGTCAAAAGGCGGTGAGTACCGTAGATATGTGACTTTAGATTACATCCAGACCGAAATCAACAGTCGACAATCCGCAAAATCGGAGAACGACTTATAAGCTACCGTGGCAGCTAAAATATTATAAATCAATAAAATAGCACATCATACTCCCACCCATTCCAGGAGGGAGTAATACAATCTATCACACTTATAATCAACAACTTACCCGCCACAAAAAAAAAGAGTACTCTCAACCGGCCCTGGGCTGCGGGCGTGGGTGCGTCAGCGGACCTCTTCGATGGACTTGATGCCGTCGCGGGAGAGGTCGATGCGGAAGCGCTTGAACTCGGCGGTGTCATCGTACTGGTACTGGAGGACGAGGTTCAGGTAGTAGTCGCGGTCACACTCCACGGTCTGGATGGAGCCGTCGTCACCGAGGGTGCGCATCAGGACTGTGGGGTTGTCCATCTTCTTGATGAAGTTGGTGACATTCAGGCGGATGATGTCATTGATGCCGCTGAAGGTATATTCAGAATTGGCCTGGAGTTTCTCCCTGTCGATGTGGACTGACTTCCGGTAGAGGATGATCTTCTCGGCCGTGACGTTGCTGTTCTCCACGTCGGTGAGATGCGAACTGTTCCGCAGAGCCATCACGTCCGTAGGGACTTTCTCAGGGGCGATGAAATCAACGCCTTCCTTAAGCCACCCCAACTCGGTGTCCTTGTGGATGATCTTCGCCTTGTTGTCAAAGTACTTGCTTCCGACACGATGGGCGAAATAGTACCTCATCAACTCCTTGATGCGGTCTTTCAGCATATAGCTGATGATCAATGCGATGAACAGAGGAAGCGTCAGCGAGCCGAACTTCCTTTGGAAAGCGAAGCTCACGACGGTGGCGAAAAGCATAGCGACACCGGCGGCGATGCTGAAATAGAGCTGCTCCACGATCACCCCGTCACGCCGCTTCGGGGCGCGGAGGTAAAGGTCGCTCTCGATGTACTTCTTCAGAATGCTGAAGCGATGAATGAATATGCGGTTGTGCATCCGGTCATCCTTCCGGATCTCCGGATAGCCCATACTCCTGTTGTGGCCGCCGATCTTGCGGTAAAGCCCTGCCGCCTTTCCAGCCAGTTCCTCCAACCGCCTTACTCTCAACCACTCAATGAGTTCAAGCAGATGCTTACAGGTGATGTCGCTGATGAACTCGTCCCCGCAAAGATACATTCTTATCACATCGGGAGGCACAGTCGGAGCGTTGATGATGGAACGCAGGGCGGAATATTCATCACATATTCTTTCAGCGTTTTTGATGAACGCGTCGCACAAGGCCTCGGTGTCCGAGTCAATGCGGTTCTGCTTGATGTGCGCCAACTCGTCGCGCAGGGCGCTTTTGACGATGGCGGCGAACATCTTGATCTGGTACTCGTACTCCGAGATCAGCGTGCGGGTCGGATTGGAGGCCATACGACTGAACGCCTCGCGGATGTTGCGAAGAGGCTCGGCAGGGCCTTCGGCGATCTCCCGAAGCAGGAACACGGGGGTGATGAGACGGATGTTCGACTTAACATCCTGGTAGAACATATCCTTTGGATAGGTGGCCCTTGTGATGTCAAGGCTTCCGGGGACGAAAAACCACATCGCCAAAGAGAAGTCGTTCATACGCAGTTTCTTGCGTGTGACAAAACCGACTTTCAACTCTATCGAGTAACGGTCGTGTATTCTTGTGTCGATCTCAATCATAGCATTCCCTTGTCAAAATGAGCCGGAAAAACGACACCGGAATATTCCTTCCGGCGACGGCGCGCGGTGTCGGCGAGGACAGCGGGCTATCCCACAAAGAACAGGCCCGGAGTGATGCCGAGCCATTTCAGGACGGTCTCTCCCCAAAGAAGGATGATCA
>CAYZKZ010000005.1:0-60171 GCA_964479325.1 uncultured Muribaculaceae bacterium | reverse complement strand
TCGCGTGTCCGAGATGAAGGTACCCGTTAGGTTCCGGAGGGAAACGTGTCATCACGCTCTTCACTCTTCCGGACTTCAGGTCATCCTCGATTATCTCCTCAAGAAAGTTGAGTCTTTTCGGCTCCTCGGCCGTTGGATTTTTCGCTTCTTCCATTATCTGTCAGTATTAAACTCACAAAAATACAAAAATATTCCGCTGTTTGTCCCGCCGGGGGCATATTCCTTCGCTCTTTTGCGCAGTCGGGGCGTGGTTTCCTCCTGTGCCGACGGTTTTGTGACTAATATTTTTGAAAGTACTTGTTTTTTTAGAAACAGTTGAATATATTTGCACATATTATCGTATGTATGAACAATACAAAAATAATTAATAACATTATGGATCTTAAAAAGTATTTTTCATTGGCCGCTGTCTCATCCTTCGCGGCGCTTTCTTTGGCAGGGTGCTCCGACACTGACAGCGCATTGTCCCCCGCAAGTCTCACTGCTGATCAGGAGAACATCGTCGTGGAAAAGTATGATGAGAGTGTGGCTTTCAACCTGAGTTGGGATGAGGTCGGCGGTGCCACCAAGTATTTCGTGCAGTTCACGGCCGATTCCGACCCTGAGTTCCTTAAGGCTTATGTGAAGGATTCCGAGGGCAGCACATCGATGGCCGTCACTTATGATGATATGAAGGCCGTTCACGACGCTACCGGAGTGTTGGCTGACTATCAATTGTTGGTCAGGGTGCTGTCTGAGGCGGAAGGCTCGACTTCCAGTTATTCTAATAAGGTGCGTGTCAACGTGGGCTTTGACATCTGGCCGGACATTGATATGGTTTACCTGTGCGGCGACGCCTGTGTGGGAAGTTGGAACATAGGTACTGTTCCGAGTGTCCGCCTGACTCCCAAGAATGGCCTTATGTACGATGTTTACACTTGGGAGGGCAAGTTGACAGCCGGCGGACAGTTCCGTATCAACACAAAGGATGACTGGTTCCCTTCCATTATGAAGTCAACGGTTGACGGTTCGGCTGTCTATGTCGGAAGCTCCTCGATCTATTACGAGGACACTTCCTTGTACGATCATTTCTCCGTCTCGGAGACCGGCGAGTATTCTGTGACGGTGGATCTTACTGATTTTAAGGCGATAAAGGTTGAGATAGTGAAAAAGTAGTTAGACTGTTCGGGGCGGTGTGACTCCGCTCCCGAAGATTTGATGGTTTGTTGTGTGATTTTGGCCGGAGTCTTCATTTGAAGAGGCTCCGGCCAAATGATTTATGGAACTCTGAATTGTATCTTTTATCTTTCGGCCTCTATGAAGTAAGTGAAGCAGTCTGCCCTGTAGTAGCCGACATTATGCTCCACCGGATTACCGTTCGTGTCATACACGCATCTTTTCCTTATCAGAATAGGATCGGTAGCCTTGATCTCAAGCTTCTCCGCGATCTTTTCTCCTGCCAGTGACGCCGAGATGCCTTCCTTGCTGGTCTTCACCGTCACGCCATAGTCTTTTTCCAGAAGCTCGTAAAGCGGACGGTTGAAGTTCTCCTCTCCTGTCAGAGGAATCGCAGGGTTGAAGTAAGAGACAAAATAGACGAATGGATGCTCTTCGTCACCTCTTAGTCTTTCAAGCTTAAGGCAGCGGGTGTCTTCCTTGATGTCGAAAAAGCTTGATATCTCAGGGGTGGTCACCTGTCTGCTGATGTGCAGCTCGTAGTTTATGACCTTTATGCCGAGCTGGCTCATCTCCTGGGAGAAGCTTAGCCAGTTCTTGACACCTACCATCATATTGCTTTTCACCACTTTGGTACCGTAGCCTTTTTTGCGCACCAGAAGACCCTCGAACACGAGTTTGTTTATGGCCTGGCGTAGAGTGTTCCGGGAGATTCCTAACTGGCTGGCCAATTCTGTTTCTTTTGGAAGCAGCTTCCCGTTCTGGTACTCTTCCTTCTCGATCAATGTTCTTAGTAGGTTCTCGGCTTGCTGGTGAAGAGGAACGCTGCTGTTATGGTCTATGTTCATATTCTTTACGTTAGAAATGTTTGAACAAATACGCATCTACGTGCGCTTGAAATTATTTGCAAAGATAATTAAATAAAAATTAACTCAAAATTTGTGTTTTAAAATCGAATTAGTATATTTGCACAAAGTTATGTATGTACGAACATAATAACGCTAATACTGATAATACTAATTGTTAACACTACTATTATGATTCTTAAACATTCTCCAAAGTTGATCACCTTGTTGGTGACATCGCTTATGGCCTTGTCCGCCTTTGCCCAGACAAAGGTGGTCAAGGGATCTGTCACGGATCCTCAAGGGAATCCTGTGGTCGGCGCCAGTGTTATGGTGGCCGAACTTAAGAATGTCGGTACAATCTCTGACATCGATGGATTGTTTTCCATCTCGCTTTCCGGTCAGCAGGCTGCCGACGCGAAATCGTTGACTGTCTCGTGCATTGGTATGGAGACGGTCAGCGTGATGATTCCTGCTGATGACCAGCCTCTTTCGATTCTTCTCCGCGATGATTCATCGCAGCTTCAGGAACTTGTTGTCATCGGCTATGGCTCGGTCAAGAAAAAGGATCTGACCGGATCGGTGACCAATCTGTCTGACAAGCAGTTCAATAAGGGTGTCGTGACTTCTGTCTCGGATATGGTCTCCGGTCAGGTGGCCGGCCTTGTCATCACAAAGGAGGGCGGTGATCCTACCACCGGCGCCACTATGCGTCTGAGAGGAACCACGTCGCTGGTCGGAGGAAACGGCCCGCTTGTAGTTATCGACGGTGTTCCTGACGCGTCGATGAATCTCGTCTCTCCTGAGGACGTGGAGTCAATCTCTGTCCTGAAGGACGCTTCGGCCGCGGCCATCTACGGAGCCCGTTCGGCCAACGGAGTCATCATAATCACGACAAAGAAGGGACACGAGGGCAAGACCTCTGTTTCTTATAATGGCTATTATGCCGTCGAGAAGGCTGCGAACAACCTTGATATGCTTACCGCTGACGAATGGAGGGCCTACGTCGCCGAGAACAACATCACCTCGGCCATCGACTACGGCTATGACACAAAGTGGTGGGAGGAAATGCTGCGCGTCGGATCATCCCAGAGCCACAGCGTAAGTCTTTCCGGAGGGACCGCCAACACTCAGTACAGGGCTGGCGTGACATACCTTGACCAGAAGGGAATCGTGCTGGAGAACGGACTCAAGCGTATCAATGCCAATGCGTCCATAACTCAGAAGGCGATGAACGACAAGCTGAAGATAGACCTGTCGATGATGACGACCTACGAGGATTGGACTGATATGTCCTGGAACAGCAACATCTGGAGTTATGCCTACAACCTCAATCCTACTATGCCGGTCTATAACAACGGCAATCCGGACGAGGGGTATTTTCAGCCTTACGGCTACCTTGAGTACAACCCTGTCTCCGAGCTGAAACTCACGGATATGGACAAGAGCAGGAACTACTCTCAGGGAAGACTTGCGGTTGACTACAAGATTCTGCCTTTCCTTTCGGCCAGTGTCAGCGGCTCGATGTCACGCAACAGTTTCAGTTCTGGATTCTACGTTCCGAGAACGGCCGAATCCGGGCGCGCCACCAACGGCTCCGCCACACGGACGGCCAGCCTGGACCGTATGAAGCTTCTTGAGGCGAACATCACGTTCGACAAGCTCTTCGCCGATGCCCACAAGGTTAATTTCGTGGCTGGTTACTCTTGGCAGGAATATATGTCCGAGAGCGGAAGCGCCTCGAACCGTAATTTCTCCACGGACGCTTTCTCCTACAACAACCTTGGAGCCGGTCTGGATCTTATGGAGGGTGATGTGACTTCCTATAAGGCCTCGTCAAAGTTGATTTCCTTCTACGGTAGGCTCAACTATGACTACAAGAGCAAGTACCTCTTCACGGCGACCCTTCGCCGGGACGGGTCGTCGAAGTTCGGAAGAAACAACAGGTGGGGATATTTCCCGTCAGCTTCGGCCGCCTGGCGTATCTCATCCGAGCCGTTTATGGAAAGCGCCGGTTGGATCGATGACCTGAAGATCCGCGCCTCGTACGGAGTCACCGGAAACCAGGACATCGGAAATTACAGGACTATGGCTATCTACGGGGCTTCCGGCTACTACTATGACTCCGGAAAATTCTATGCCCAGTACGCTCCGAGCCAGAATGAGAACCCTAATCTTAAATGGGAGCGCACGGCTCAGCTTGATCTCGGAATCGACTTCGCCTTCTTCGGCAACAGATTGAGAGGATCCGTTGAATATTATGACAAGCGTACCTCGGACCTTCTGTATTCATATTCAGTGCCTGTCCCTCCATACCAGTATGGAACGATGATGGCGAATGTGGGAAAGGTCAGCAACAAGGGTGTGGAGATCACGGTTTCCGGAACACCTGTGGCGGTGGGCGACTTCGCTTGGGACGCGTCTGTCAACTTTGCAAGAAACAGGAATATGGTGGAGAGCCTTTCCAATGAGGAGTTCTCCCGCGACAAGGTCTATCTTGGTTCCTATTCTCTCACCGGTCTTGCCGAGACGACCGCCATTCTGGAGTCTGGACACCCTATTGGAACTTTCTATGGAGCGAAATACATCGGAACTGACGAGGACGGAATATTCCAGTACGAGGATGTGAACGGTGACGGCAAGTTTGTTTACACAGACGACAGGACGTACATCGGCAACCCTCAGCCTGACTTCACGGTCAACTTCTCCAGCAGGTTCACCTACAAGAATTGGTTCGCCTCTTTCCTTTTGCGCGGAGTCTTCGGCAACGATGTCCTGAACGGAACGGATCTGTACCTTGGTGACATCGATCGTCTCCCTGGAGAGAACGCTCTGAAGTCCGCTTTGACCAGGGCTTCCCAGACAAAGGTATATTCATCATATTTCATTGAGGACGGAAGTTTCGTGCGCCTTGACAACATCCAGTTCGGCTATGACTTCAAGCTTAAGGAGTCCGCTCCTGTCAAGCAGATTCGTCTCTCATTGACGGCTAACAACCTGTTTGTCATTACAAAATATTCAGGAATCGACCCTGAGGTCGGTCAGGATGGGCTTTATTTCGGTATTGACGCCAGAAAGTACTATCCTAAGACCCGTTCAGTGTCGCTTGGGCTGAACATCACTCTCTAAAAATCAGACTTGAAAAATGAAACATATAGAAAAATTGTTGGCCGTGGCTATAGCGGTGTCCGCGGCGTCCTGCACGGATCTGGACGAAAAGCTTTACAGCTACATTTCCCAGGATAATTACGGAACCACCACCGAAGAGATGAACTCTCTCATAGGTCCGGCTTATGGCACGATGGCTAATTACATTGATGGCTATTTCTGGTATGGAATGTGCGCCGGTGACGATTTCATCATCCCTTCGCGCGGCTACGACTGGAACTCCGGCGGCATCTACCGTCACACTCACGAGCATATATTCACCGCCGAGGAGGCTAATGATGTCTATAATTTCTGGCATTATTCGGATGTCACGACCATCAACAAGATTATGAATCTTGTGGAGAACACGACTGTCGAGATCCCTAACCGTGAAAGAGTGGTCGCGGAACTGCGGGGACTTAGAGCCTGGTGGTACTTCTATATGATGGACAAGATGGGAGCGATTCCGATTGTCACAAAGTTCGATGACTCTATTCCTACAAATAAGGGTGTGACTCGTAAGGATGTGTATGATTTCATTGAAAGTGAGCTTCTTGACATCATCCCGTCGCTTACCGAGGAGGTGACTTCCGCTACCTATTCCAAGTTCACCAAATGGGTCGGCTACACTCTTCTCGCCAAGTTGCGTCTTAATGCGGAGATCTACACCGGCACGGCTGACTGGGCCGGCGCGGAGGAGGCTCTTGACGCTGTGATCGCAAGCGGAAAGTATATTCTTGAGCCTGACAACAACACCAACTTCCTCGTGAACAACGAGGGGTCGAGGGAGAACATCTTTGTGATTCCTTATGACTATGAGCATTTCAAATGCTATTTCATCCCTTATCAGATGTCCTGGCATTACAATGTCCAAGAGAAGATGGGCGTGCGTTTCGGCTGTTGGAACGGTCCGTGCTTCACTCCTGGGTTTATGAAGTCATACGATCCTGATGACAAGCGTCTTGGCTGGTTTATGTATGGCCAGCAGTACGCCAAGGACGGATCTCTCCTTTATGACAGAAACGGTAATCCGTTGAACATCACGATAGAGATGAAGGATTATGCGAACGCCACGGAGGTCGAGGGCGCGCGCATCCTCAAGTGGGAGGTCGAGGAGAACGGCTACAACCATCTCGACAATGATTTCGCCGTGTTCCGTTATGTCGATGTGCTTCTGATGAAGGCCGAGTGTCTTCTCCGCCAGGGAAAGACTTCCGAGGCGACTGAGATCGTGAATGATTGCCGCAAGCGTAATTTCGACAATTACGATGAGACGAAGGAGATCAAGACCCTGACCCTTGACGAGCTTCTTGCCGAGAGAGGACGCGAGCTGGTTGTTGAGGGATGGCGTCGCAACGACCTTATCCGTTTCGGAAAATTTATGGGAACGTTCGATTTCAAGACCACTGTTGACAGCCCGGACGGACACACTCTGCTGTTCCCGATACCTCAGTTTGTCATAGACAACAATGACCAGATCGTCCAGAACTGGGAAGGGTATTGATGATGTTTGTTTGATTTGGAAGATCGGCCCGGAACTCTTACGGGTGTTGTCCGGGCCGGTCATATTTGATTGAAGAATATGAAGAGGTCAGTTTTAGTTCTGATATTCCTGTTGTCTCTCTGTGTCAGGCTTTCGGCGGCGGTGGCGGTTGTTCCGTCACTTGATTACGGCAAAGGTCTGGCAGGTCTTGTCGGTGACGGGTCTTTCCTTGTCAGGACGACTCAGGACGGCTATGAATGCGTGAGAGGAGGCCATTTCTCCGGAACATTGGGTCTGGAGTCCGCCTGCGTCGGATCATCATTTTTCCCCGGCGGTGTGGAGTATCGCTATGCGGACGGGACGAAGGTTCTCTACGGAGCGGCGGATGGCTCAATGGTGGCGGCTGTCTGCGGACATCATTCACCTGACGGATTTGAGAGACTTGGCAAAGATGAGTATGAAGAGCTTAGACTGCGCCTCTACAAACCCTACTCTGAAGGGCTTTTGATCTCAACACCGGACAACACCCTGGATTTGTCTGTCCAATTTTCCCAGTACCTTTTGGATTTGGGTTTCAACGGTCGCTTTATGCTTTGTGAGCTGTTCCGTTGGCTTGACATCTGGGCAAGGGATTTGGGATCCGGGTTGTTGCCCGGAGCGTTGGCTTCAGGGCGGCCTGTCCCCGCCCGCAAGTCTTTGGAATATGACCTTGACCGCTATTCCAGATGTATTCCTTCGGACTGTAAGAACACCAATGACCCTTCTCAGGGCGGTACGGCGGAAGGAATAGGTTGGACTGTGAGGTCGATCTGGAACTATTATATGTATTCCGGAGACAAGGAGATTTTGGAAAAGGATATGGCTGTGATGAGGCCGTGGATAGAGTTCTGGATCGGCAGGGACTATGACGAGGACGGTCTTATCATAGACGTGACCGAGTTTATGGATCATATGATTATGATGCTGACCACTCAGGGTGTCTCCACTCTGGCCGCCAACGCGATGTACTCGTCGATCTTTATGTTCGCGGCCAAGATTGAGAAGGAGTTGGGAAATCAGGACGAGTCCGCGAGGATGAACTCGCTTTATGAGCGTACGATGAATGCCTTGAACACGGTCTATTGGAATGAAGGCGAGGGCTATTTCAACAATATGACCCTGTGGGGGGATGTCAGCCGCCGCAGCGCCCAGGCTTCACAGGCGATGCTTCTGAAGATCGGAGCTACGGACAGGGTCAGGACTCAGCGTACCCTGAGGTATCTTAAGGAACATAATTGGGTCGGTTTCGGCTCGCTGACCATCACGCCCAAGATGAACCACGTTCCGCTTTCGAATGATCAGAATATGAATGTCTGGCCGTGGTGGAACTTCTGGGAGGCGGAGGCTCGCCTTAACAATGGTGACATCGACGGTGGGTACTGGCTTCTTTCGAAGGGCGTTTCCTCGATCAAGGATGAGAAATACCCCGGCCTTATGGAGGAGAATTTTGACCTTTCAGGGAAGACGTTCGGTGGTAACGCGTTTCCTACCGCGGCGGGTAATCTCTTGGAGGTCGTGGTTAAGGATCTTATGGGCATCAAGTCTGTCACGGCAGGTTGGAAGGAGGTCGAGGTCTCTCCGAACGTGCCTTCATCCTGGAGAAACTACTCCTGCCGTGTGCCTGTTCCGGGCGGGTTCATCACACTTGTCGTAAAGAACCGCAGGGAAATCGTGACAGTGGAGTCTCCTGTGGTGAAAAGGGTCTTCGTCGCATCCGGAACGACCGTCAAAGGCGCGGAGAAGGCCATTCTCGAAAAATCACCGGAAGCGGAGTCTTATGAATATTCCCCTGTCCGTCCGAAGCCTGTCCCTCCGGTTTCGACAGGATCGGCGGTGCAGTTCTTTGACTCCCGTGTCCATCAGGCGCCGTTGGTGTCGGTCCCGGATCTGGTGGACATTGAAGGCCTGTCTTCGATCGACAAGAGCTGCTACACTCATCTGGTGATTCAGGGAAACACTCTTCCGAGGCAGGCAAGAGGCGCGATTGAAAGGTTTGTCAGTAGAGGTGGACACGTGGTCTTCTTCGGGGCGAGCGTCAATGCCAAGAATGATCAGGATGGAGCGGGTATCCTCGGGGAACAGTGCGGAATAGTCGATTGGATCGATTACCTGCCTGAGCGGTCCAAGCTGTTCATCCGCAGATGGGAGCAAAAATCGACGGACTATCCTCGTTATTCCGATTATCTCTACACGGCGGATGTCGTGATACCGGATGAATATTCCGGACGGGACATTTATTTTGAGGTAGGTCCCTTGACCGGACTTGACTCTGTCTTTGTCAACGGAACCCTTGTCGGGGCATTCTCCTCTATGGAGAAATATCGCGCGCAGGAATATCCGGCCGCTACTGACTATCCCAACAGCAATGAGTATATGAGGATGGGCAGGATGTACGTGATTCCGGCTTCCGGGCAGGAATACATCAATTTCGGAAAGACCAACAAGGTCGAGATCCGTATCCGGAAAGATGTTTGCCGGGAAGGGCTGACCGACCGCAACGCTCCCAATCTTGGCGTGTTGACCGGTGGTATGGCCTGGCAGTATGTTGACGAGGACATAAAAGGCTTCGGTTTCGAATTCCCTAAACGGAAGGGAGTGAACTATTGGGGAAACGAGAAATTCTTTAACTCCTGGAGTACATCCCAGGGATTGTTCGGCTTCGCCAAATCTGGTCAGGGTGTCAGCTTCGTGAAGGGAACAGCGCTTGGCGACATTCCGTTCAAGTCTATGAATGTCGATGCGGTTTACACTGACTTCGCGCTCTTCGCCCCGATGAACTTCGAGGTGCTGGCCTACACCGTCACATCAGAGCATCTTCTTTACCCGATGGAGTCTGAACATTATCCTTGCGCTGTCAGGGTCGTGCATAACGACAAGGGTGGAGGCTACACTTTGATTGCCCCGGCTCTTTCGAAAGGTATTTTAGGAGAGCAGGTCCTAAACAGATTGACAAGATGAGGAAGGTGATTGTTCTGTTGGCTGTCTCTATGGCTTTGTCCTCGGCTTCGGCTTTCGGCTCGGGAACGGAGCGGTACGTCGATTACAGGTACGCACCCGCTTGGCAGGAGTCCACGACCGCTTTCCCCGATGATAATTTCAAGACTTTGGTAGGCCCTCTGGGACAGTTGTTATACGACTATGGAGGCGGCTTTTTCCCTTATTCCCTTGACAAAGGGTTCAAGACCACCATCCAGATGCTGGCTGACGAGAATCAGAGATTTGTCTCGACATCCCTGGTTTCGGCCAAGGTCCCTGTAGTTGTGCTTGAGAGTTCCTTGGGTGAGGCTTCGGTCACACAGAGAATCTACTCGTGGTCGGAGAGCCTCGCGGCCGGATCTCTCGCCCCAAGACCGTTCACCGCTGGTCGCGATGATGTGGTTTACACAGTCATAAGCAATCATTCGGAAAAGCCGAGGACGGTCAGGCCTATGGTTGTTGTCAATTCGGAATTCGATGTCAGTGTGGATGGCAGGACTGTGACGATAGACGGGTCGAAGCACTTAGTCGTCTCTCTTCCTGTGGAAAGGGTGAGGGGCAACCTCGCGGATTTCAAAACTGTCATCGAGTTGTCTCCGGTCGAGATTCCGGCCGGCGGCGAGCGCACTGTTGTCGGAGTCTATGACAACGGATTGGAGTCTGGTCTTGTGGAACAACTTCTTGCGGACGCCGGTCAATGTGTCGCTTCGATTCCGGATGATTATTCACGGGTCTGTGATTACTGGGAGAATGAGACAGGCATCCCGTACGGGCATATTCAAGTTCCTGACAAAGAGATTCAGAACCTGATCGACGCTTCTGTCAGAGGAATATGGCAGGCCAGGGAAATAATAGACGGCCACATCAGCCTTCAGGTCGGCCCTACCTGCTACAGAGGGCTTTGGATTGTTGACGGAGCCTTCCTTTCGGAAGTGTCGGCTATGCTTGGAAGCGGAAAGGACGCCCGTGACGGAATTGAGTACAGCCTGTCGTTCCAGAACGAGAACGGTGGATTCGCCAAGCTCAATCCTACTTTCTGGAAGGAAAACGGATTGATCCTTTGGACGAGCGTCAGGCACGCGATGCTTACTCAAGACAAGGATTGGCTTGAGTCACGGTGGAACCGGCTGATCAAGACAGTGGATTTCGTCAAGTCCTTAAGGTCAGCCACTTACGAAAACGATATCCCTGAGGATGATGGCCTGATCCCTCCGGGCTACATTGACGGTGGTTTGGTAGGAGGGAAGGATGTGCCGGAGTATTCCAACATACTTTGGAATCTCGCCGGACTCAAGTCAATGGTGATGGCGGCCGAATGGCTGGGAAAGGCGGATGATGCGGCAGTGTTGAGTGAGGAATATGACGATTTCCTGTCAACGTTCAGGAAAGCGGCTCAGAGGGATCTTGCGATGGACAGCTTCGGCAACCGCTATCTGAACAACATTATGAGGCCTGAACAGCGTGACCTCCCTCAGCGAGCGCAGTGGACTTTCTGCCAGAGTGTCTATCCCGGGCAGATCTTCGAAGTCGGCGACCCGATCGTTCTTGGGACTATGAATATGCTTGAGACGACCCTTCAGGAAGGTGTGGTGATGGGTACCGGCTGGATTCCGGAAGGAATATGGAATTATTTCGCAAGTTTCTACGGACACGCCTGGCTGTGGAACGGCCGGGGTGACAAAGCAGCTGACGCTTTGTATGCGTTCGCCAATCACGCCTCTACGATGTATGCCTGGAGAGAGGAGCATAATCCGCGCGATCTGCACGACAAGTATGTCGGGGATATGCCTCACAATTGGAGCGGGGCTGAGTTCATCAGACTGGCCTCTCATCTGCTTCAGATTGACCGTGGGTCTTGTCTGCATCTTTTGGAGGGTATTCCCGAGGAATGGCTCGGGCCGGGAATGCGCACAGAGGTACGCGATATGGCGACTCCGTTCGGACCGTTGTCTTTCACATTGGCTGTTGATTCTGACGGAAAAACCGCAAGGATGACGGTCGGCTCTCTGTCCGACAATTGCTCCGGAATTGTCGTGCATACATCAGGCTGGGGAACGGTTCGTGGGAAGGATGTTGCCAGGCTTTCCCCTTTGAAAGATAATTCTTTGATAATCAGAATAAAGTAATTTGATGCAATAGTTATGAAAGATAAAAGGATTTTAAACCCTGAGGTTTTTTTCAACAATGAGGAACTGAAAGGAACGGGAGTGACTGAGAGTGTGCGTGTCTTGGGAGATCTGAGAGGCGTTTTCCTTGACGGAGACGCTTTCGAGTCTATGGATTTGTCCAAGGAGATCTACCGGGTGTCGTCTTTTATGCCGGTAAGCGAGGGTACTCCTGGCGGGCTGTACATAGGAATAACCTATCTTGCTTCCGGAAAGGTCGGAGATGAGTATT
Source organism: uncultured Muribaculaceae bacterium (assembly GCA_964479325.1). Classification (GTDB taxonomy): domain Bacteria; phylum Bacteroidota; class Bacteroidia; order Bacteroidales; family UBA932; genus Cryptobacteroides. Next base: position 48,129 of record CAYZKZ010000005.1, on the reverse strand, counting down.
TTATGACCAAAGGACATTTCCACACGAATACTGACAGCGCCGAGTATTATTGGGGTGTCAAGGGAGACGGTATGTTGATCCTTATGGATGAGGAACGGAATGTCTGGGCGGAAAGGATGTTTCCGGGATCGCTGCATTATATTCCCGCCAGGGTAGCTCATAGGGTGGCTAATGTCGGTGACTCCTGTCTGGTGTTCGCCGCAAGCTGGCCTTCGGACGCGGGACACGACTATGAGACCATCGCGAAGTATGGCTTTGCCTCCAGGCTGCTGGAAGTGGATGGGAGTCCTAAATTAGTGTAGGTTATGTACTATGTTGGAATAGATCTGGGCGGGACGGTGATCAAGATAGGTCTCGTCTCGGAAGGGAAGGTCCTGGACACGGCAAGGCTGGACGGTGATTCCGGATCCGGTCTCGCCTCAAGGCTGAGTCCTATGAAAGAGGCGGTGGACACCTTGCTGGCAAAACATTGTGTCACACCGTCTTCATTGGGAGGTGTCTCCCTTGCGTTTCCGGGGATTGTGGATGTCGCCGGTGCCAAGGCGGCCGGGACTAACGCGAAGTACGATGACGCTCCGGAACTCGATCTGAGATCCTGGGTCCGTGAGTGCTGGAATGTGGGATTTGCGATGGACAATGACGCGCGTGCCGCCGCGGTGGGGGAGTGGCTCTATGGGGCCGGAAGAGGCTGCCGGAATATGGTGATGATGACCATCGGCACAGGAATAGGCACAGGTGTCGTGCTTGACGGACATCTTCTGTACGGTCACAATAACTGCGCGGGCTCGCTTGGAGGACATCTTATTGTGGATTACAAAGGACGGCGCTGCACTTGCGGCAACATCGGCTGTGTCGAGGCGCACGGATCCTCGTTTTTTCTCCCGGAGATTATGAAGGATTTGAGCGGGGTGTCGGAACAGTTCGCCGAAGACCCGTCAAACAGGAATTTCAGGACGTTGTTCGAGAAATACCGTAAGGGAGATCCGGAAGCCGTGACTGTCGTCGAGTCCTGTATGGATGTGTGGGCGTACGGAATTGTGAACTATGTCCACGCTTATGATCCCGAAATTGTCGTTATGGGGGGAGGCGTTATGAAAAGCTCGGACATCATCCTGCCTTATGTCAGGGAAAAGGTCGCCTCACTTGCGTGGCAACCGGGAGACAAGGTCAGGATAGTGGCCTCTGAGTCAGGTGATGACGCTGCGTTGTTGTCGGCGGATTATTATTTTAGAAATGTGTAGAATATGGGAAAGTATTTGAAAGGTTTGAAGCCCAATTATGACAAGTTTCCTGTCGTGAGGATGCCGGGAGACTGCCACAGGGGCTGGAGTGACATTATGGACAGTCTGAAGGCCGGACTGCCGTCGCATTCTGGAGCGGTGCTTGCGTTTGAGTGCTATCAGGGAGTCAATGACGATGAGGTTCTTGCGGCGATCAAGGCGGCGTTCCCGGGGATTCCTGTATATAGGTCCGCCAACGCTATGAAAGACCAGGACACCCTCTATTCGATTCTTAAGGATGACATCACGGACGACAGGGTTTTCGGCTACATCACAAGGCACACGATTGACATATATTTTGATGATTCCAAGGTCGCCTCGATGCGCGAGGCTGTCGCGTCTGACGGATCGGAACTTCGCATTGTCTATGGAGTGGGGGCTTCATACATCTGCGAGTCTCCGGACACTTTGGTCTATCTTGATATGGCGAGATGGGAGATCCAGATGCGTTTCCGCGCGGGAACTGTCTCGAATGTGGGTTTTGACAACAAGGGACAGAGCGCCTCGCTTCAGTACAAGCAGGGGTACTTTGTGGACTGGAGGATTCTGGACAGGTGGAAAAAGCATATTTTCAAGAAGATAGACTGGTTTATCGACACGAATGTCCCGGATGATCCCAAGATGATTCCGTCGGAGACATTTTTCAAAGGGATGGACGCAGCGGTCTCAGGCCCGTTCAGGGTGGTGCCGTATTTCGATCCGGGAGTCTGGGGAGGACAGTGGATGAAGGAAGTCTGCGGTCTTGACAGCGATTCGCCAAATTTCGCCTGGTGCTTTGACTGCGTTCCGGAGGAAAACAGCCTTTATCTGGGCTTTGACAACGCCCGTTTCGAACTGCCGTCGATAGATGTTGTCTTCACTCGTCCGGTCGAGCTTCTCGGCCCTAATGTCTATGGCCGTTTCGGAGACGAGTTCCCTATACGTTTTGATTTCCTTGACACTATGCAGGGTGGAAACCTGAGTCTTCAGGTTCATCCGTTGATTGAGTATATTCAGGAAAAGTTCGGAATGCACTACACTCAGGAGGAGAGTTACTACATTCTGGATGCTGAGGAGGACGCCGGAGTCTATCTCGGTGTAAGGTCCGGAGTCGTCCCTGAGGAGATGGTGGGGGCCTTGCGTCAGGCTCAGAAGACGGGTTCGTTCGATGCGGAGAAGTATGTGGGCCGCTATCCGGTGAAGAAACACGACCACGTGTTGATCCCGCCGGGAACAGTCCATTGCTCCGGCTCGGGAAGTATGGTCCTGGAGATCAGCGCCACTCCGTACATATTCACATTCAAGCTTTGGGACTGGGGACGAGTCGGCCTCGATGGTCTGCCGAGGCCTATCAATGTGGAACACGGCAAGAATGTCATCCAGTGGGACAGGAACGAGGACTGGGTCAGGAGAGAGGGTATCGATGACTTCCGGGAAGTCGCTTCGGGTGACGGCTGGAGGGAAGAGCATACCGGTCTCCACGAGCGAGAGTTCATCGAGACAAGAAGGCATTGGTTCACCAAGCCTGTCCTCCATAACACCGGCAGAGGAGTCAATGTGCTTAATCTGATAGAAGGCCGCGAGGCGGTTGTCGAGAGTCCTACAGGCGCTTTCGAGCCGTTCGTGGTACACTATGCGGAGACCTTCATCATCCCTGCCTCTGTGGGTGACTACATAATCCGTCCTTACGGGGAGTCTGAAGGCAAGGAATGTGCGACAATCAAGGCTACAATAAGAAAATAAGAATATGTTTGATCCTGGATTTGACATAACTCCTGTCAGGAATCCGATGGGATTCAGGTACGGGAAAGGCATTTTCGGCCCAGAGGTCGAGAACCGAAAGTTGGATGACATCCGTAAGAGTCTGATGGATCCGTCCTGTGACGGTCCGGAAATCGTGTACTCGATCGCTATGGATGTCGGGAAAAATGAACATAAGGAGATCCTTGAGAGGATGCACCTGCTTTACGGGGCTGTGATCTACGCTTCCGGGCGTTTGGGGGACGAGCCCGTGCGCAGTCAGGGGCATATTCATTCGTTGTCTGCGTTCAGCGGACTTTCCACTCCGGAGGTCTATGAGATCTGGACGGGGGAGGCGTTCATCTATATGCAGGAATATGCCGACGACAATCCTGGCCGGTGCTTCGCCGTGAAGGCAGGGCCGGGTGATGTCGTCATCGTGCCTCCGGGCTGGGCGCACGCCACGGTGAACGCCGGCTCCGACCCTGAAGTCCCGATGTCTTTCGGCGCCTGGTGTGTGCGGGACTACGGTTTTGACTACAAGGGTGTCAGGGCTCATAATGGAATAGCCTGGTTCCCGGTCTTTGATCCTGACGGCGCTCTGGTCTGGAAGAAGAATGCGAAATACTCGGATTGTGAGCTGATTGTGAAGAGTCCGGATTCACATCCTGAGCTTGGCATTGTGAATGGTGAGCCTATTTACAGGACTTTCGAGAATAATCCAGACACCTTCGCCTATGTGGTTGATCCTGCGTTGAAGGCGGATGTCTGGCGTAATTATATTCCTTAGATTTTGAAGTTATGGGTAAGAAAGGAAATAATTCGATGCTGGTCTATGTGATGGCTGTCATCGCGGCGACCGGAGGTTTGCTTTTCGGCTTTGACACCGGTGTTGTCTCGGGTGCCATCCCGTTTTTGCAGAAGGATTTCGGTATTACGGACAGTTCCGTCGAGGCTATAACCACGGCGGGCTTGATAGGTGCCATTTTGGGCGCTTTGTTCGGGGGGAAGGTCACTGACAGGGTCGGAAGACGTAAGGTCCTTTTGGCCGCGGGGTTCATTTTCGCCGTCGGCGCTTTGTGGTCGGGTTTCGCGTCGAGTCCGTCGAGCCTTGTCGCCGCCAGACTGTTCTTGGGTGTGGCGATCGGAGCGTCTTCTTTCGCGGTGCCGCTTTACATCGCCGAGATTTCTCCGTCGAGAATCCGCGGCACCCTTGTCTCGCTTTTCCAGTTGATGATCACATTGGGAATCCTTGTGGCCTATTTCTCGGACTTCGCCTTTGCGGACGAGTCGAATCTCGCTTCCTGGAGGCCGATGTTCTATGTCGGAGTGATTCCGGCCTTGATTCTGTTTGTCGGGATGTTCTTTTTGCCGGAAAGCCCGCGGTGGCTTTTGTCTGTCGGACGGGAGAAGGATGCCTTGGCGGTGCTGGAGAAGACTGAAGGAGCAGCCGCCGAGACCGTGGCTTCATCCATAAGGAAGGACATCGAGAAGGATTCGGATGTATGTTCAAAATGGAGCGACTTGTTCAAGCCTCTTTGGAGGATGCCGGTGATCACCGCCGTCGGAATAATGTTCATCCAACAGTTTGTCGGGATCAACACCGTGATGTACTATTGCCCGAAGATTTTCCAGATGGCCGGTTTTGACGGAGCCGTGGCCGCGATCGGAGCGTCCGTGGGCGTGGCTGTCATCAATGTGGCCGCGACGTTGCTCTCGGTTTATTTCGTGGATAGGATCGGCCGACGTAAACTGTTCTTTATCGGAATGATAGGAATGGTCGTGTCGCTTTGCCTCCTGGCCGGCAGTTTCATTTTCGATGTCGGAAGCGCCGGAAAGTTCGTGACCGTTGGCTTTACGTTGCTCTACGTCGCGTTCTATGCCATAAGCGTAGGCCCTTTGGGATGGCTGATCATCTCGGAGATCTTCCCGCAGAAGATGCGTGGGCTTGGATCGTCCTTAGGTTCTATCACCGTCTGGGTCTGCAACAGCATCGTGACGTTCACGTTCTTCAAGATAGCCAGGCTTCTGTCGATTCCTGGAACAGAGGTCGTTGTGGATGGAGAGACCATCTACAATCCGGCGGGCTCGTTTCTGTTCTACGCTCTCATCGCCGCACTCGGTATGGTGTGGGGGTGGTTCTTTGTCCCTGAGACAAAAGGGGTGCCTCTTGAGAAAATCGAGGCGCATTGGAAAAACGGTGGATCACCACGAACTCTTTGACAATGATGAGGAATATAATTGTTTTGCTTCTTTCTGTCGCCGCTGTCTTTTCTTCCGCGGCGGCGCAGACCCGCTCCGAATGGCTTATCAATCTCCGGGAGTCGGGGAAATACATCTATGATGACGGAACTGCCGTCAGATCCTCGGCCGAGCCTTATGACGACAGCTTCGTATGGCTGATTGAGTCAACAGGCGGCGAGGCTGTCAGGATTTCAAACAAATCAACCGGCCGTTACATCCATCTGAATCAATCAGGTTCGGTGGAGATGTCCGCCCTGTCCTCTCCTGAGGACGTCTCTTTCTGGTGGCTGTATGGAGGATTTGACTTCAAGTCCAAGACAAACGCTGGTTGGTACACCGTCAGGAATCCCCGGGCTGGGGAAGGTTCTTTCCTTTGTATGAAAGGAGGCACTCTTGCGAATTGCCGCACCGACCGTCTGAACGACTATGCCGCCCATTGGACTTTCCAGCGTGTCGGCTCGGATTCCATACCTTACGTTCTGGACAAGGATTCCGTTCGGGAGTCTTCGTTCTTGGGAGAGCGTACGGCTGTGGCTGTAAGTCCGGAGCGGATAGAGTCCGACTACCACGGGGCTTCCTTCTGGGAACTTTCCAAGGACATCTCCGCATTCCCTCAATTTACGGCGGAAGGTAACACGATGGTGCAGGCTCTGTACAATATGGCTTTGGAAGAGATGCTTTTGGACATCCGTCCTTCTGACGGAACATTCTGCGCCGGTGCCCTTTGGCCCGACACCTGGACAAGGGACGCTGTCTATAGCATCTGGTTCGCCTATTCGTGGATATTGCCGGAGACTTCGAGAAAGACATTGGAGAAACAGACCCTGAAGAATCCTTCCGAGGCGTTGCAGGACACCGGAACGGGCGGATCATATCCTATCTCTACAGACCGTGTCGTCTGGGCGGTGGCCGCCTGGGAGTACTATCTCGCGACCGGGGATGTGGATTGGCTCAGGGAAGCCTACAAGGGGTTGAGCTACACGGCTAAGAAGGATCTCCATCTGGCCTATGACCGGAATGTCCATTTGTTCAGAGGAGAAACCTGTTCGATGGACTGGCGTACGCACACCTATCCTAACTGGTTCACCAATGCCGTCATCGGAGAGTCTTTCTCAAGCGGAACCAATGCGTTGCACTACTTCCTCTATCATTTCCTGAGCGAGGCCGCCAAGATCATCAAGGCCCCCGCGGATGAGCTGAGCCTCTGGGAGACGGTGAGGGACGATCTCTCCAAGGGAATCAATGACTCGTTCTGGTCGGAGGAAAAAGGACTGTATGATGTCTGGCTTTATCCTGAGTTTATGGGCTATCTGCCTTCCGGCCGAGTCGGTGCGATGTCCAACGGCCTCGCCGCTGTCTTCGGCGTGGCCTCTGAGGAGCGTAGGCAGAGAATCTTGGAGAATTATCCTATGTACGCCTACGGAGCCTCTGTCCTTTATCCTTCGAAACCGGACGGATATTCCTATCACAACAAAGGAATATGGCCTGTCTGGCAGACCCCGCTGATGTATGCGGCCAAGGATGCGGGCAATGAGGATGTGGCGGAGTTTCTCGCCAAGACCATAATCCGTTCCGGTGCCCTGTTTCTCTCGCACAAGGAGAATATGACCTACGACACCGGTTATGACAGGAACACGGCCTTGAATTCCCCGAGACAATTATGGTCGGTGGCCTCCTATCTGAGTATGGTCTATAGGGTTCTTTTCGGAATAAGTCTGTCTCCGGACGGAATGTCTGTGGCCCCTATGCTGCCGGAATGGATGGGAGGAAGCATAAGCCTCACCGGTTTCCGCTACAGGAACGCCACTGTGAACATCAACGTCAGCGGCTCTGGCTCCAAGGTGGCCTCTTTTAGGGTCAACGGACGGAAGAAAGATCCGTCAAAGTTTAGGATTCCGGCTGGAGCCAAGGGCGACTATAACTTGGAGATCGTGATGTCGGAAGATGATGTCCGGCGGTCTGTGAACGTTGTCAAGGCCGGTCCCGGAGAGTGCTGGTCACCTGTCGAGCCAGTCATCCGTCTTGAGAACAAACACATCTTCTGGAGTATGGTTCCCGGTTGCACCTACACTCTGAAAGGCAAAGGCGTGAGTGTCGGGAATATTCATTCGCCGTTCGATGTGTCCTCGCTTCCGTCAGGCTACTACTCAGTCTGCGCCGTGGCTGAAAACGGCTTTGAGTCCGACCTGTCCAATCCGGTTCTTCTTACTGGATTCGAACGTTCTTTTGATGTGGGTGTCAAGGATTTCCGTGAAGACCACAAGGATGTGGAGGTGAGGTTCGATGTGCCTTCCGACGGAGATTATGTCATCTGGTTCGAAGGGACGAACGGCCTTGGCCCTCACGATGTCTATTGTACGATACGTTCCTTGTTCCTTGACGGAAAGGATCAGGCGACCGTCTTCCTTGAGGCCTACGGAGACTGGAATGAAGTGACCCTGACGAACCACATTGTCCTTAAGGATCTGAAGGCCGGTCGGCACGTCCTGACCGTAAGGCTGAATCCGGAAGGCAAGGGATATGACAACAATATGTCCTTCAACGGGAGGAACCTCAATGATTGGGAAATACGCAGGCTCGTTGTCGCGGAATTGTAGGAATATGAGTGAGAAAGTGATTCTGAGGAGAATAGAGTATCCGGAATATTCATTCCCCGCCAACGTGGGGCCTCCGTCCCGGAGTGAGCTTGCAGGAAGGATAGGCAAGGCCCGCGAGGCTATGCGGAAAGCCCGGTTGACCCATCTGGTCGTTTACGGTGACCGGGAACATTTCGCGAATCTTACGTACCTGACCAATTTTGATCCCCGTTTCGAGGAGGCGCTCCTTATTCTCGGCCTTTCCGGAACACCGCTTCTTATTGTCGGCAACGAAGGTGTCGGACACCTTGGCGTCTCGGCTTTGTACGACTCCGGGATGCTTAGGTACGAGAGGTACCAGACATTCTCGCTTATGAACCAGCCGAAGGATGAGAGCCGAAGCCTTGAGAGCATATTCATTGACGAAGATATCGGCGCTGATTCCACGGTTGGAGTGGTTGGTTGGAAGTACTATCCTGAACTGCCGGACAGCGCCGCCGTCAGTGACATCCCTTCCTACATCTGGAACGCGCTTTGTCGTTTGTCGGGAAGTGTGGTGAATTCGACGGATTTGATGATCTCGCCTTCGTATGGCCTTCGAACGAGGCTTTCCGCCTACGAGGTGGCTCTTTTCGAGCGTTCCAACATAATGGCTTCCCGCGCGGTCAAGTCGATTCTGGATAACATAAGGCCTGGAATGACCGACTTTGAGCTTATGTCCAAAGTTCCGTTTACCGGCTATCCTTTCAGTTGTCATCCAAGCGTGAAAAGCAAGGGGAACTCCCATTACGGACTTTCAAGCCCGACCGGAGATGTCATCGAAGAGGGTATGAGTTGCTCGATGAGCGTAGCCTATTGGGGCAGCAATGTCTGCCGCGCCGGATGGGTGGTCAGGGATGAGGACGGATTGCCTCCGGAGGCCAGGGATTATGTCGAGTCTTTCGCCGCTCCTTTCTTCCTTGCCGTGCGGCACTGGCTGAAGGCGTTGAGAATAGGGACCCGTGGCGGGGAACTCTACGACATAATCGCTGATGACCTTCCTTTCGGAAAATTCGGCGTCTATCTGAATCCGGGGCATCTTATTCATTACGATGAATGGGTCTCATCCCCTGTCTATAAAGGCTCGCAGGAGACCATAGAATCAGGAATGTGCGTTCAGATTGACATTATTCCAAGGTCCAAGGAATATTCTTCCGTAAGGATGGAGGAGGGTGTGGTGGTCGCTGACAGCGATCTTCGCCGCCGCATCAGAGATGAATATCCCGATGTCTATGACCGGTGTATGCGACGGAGGACGTTTATGGAGAGCCTTGGTTTCGAGTTGCCGGAGGAACTGCTGCCTCTGTCAGACCTGGCCGGTATCATACCGCCTTATCTTTTAGATGCTAATTTGGTGCTTAGTCTTTAGAATTATTTAGAAATCAGATGAATATGAAAAATATTTTTAAAGCGGCCGCTATTCTGGCCGTAAGCCTGCTTTTGGTTTCCTGCGGATCGGAAAGCCATAGATTCCGCATTCTCACCTGCGGCATCAGGCACGAGTCCAACACATTCTCCACGATTCCTGTCACAATGGATGACTTCACGATCTGGAGGGGGCAGGAGGTGCTTGACGAGCGTCAGCCTTGGAGCGAGTACCTTTTGGAGCAGAAGGATGTGGAACTGATCCCTACAACCCACGCATACGCCTGGCCGGGAGGAATTGTCGCCCGTGATGTCTATGAGACAGTGAAGGGCGAGATTCTTGACGGAATCCGCAAGGCCGGACATCTTGACGGTGTCTATATGGATATGCACGGGGCAATCCACGTTGACGGCTATGAGGATGCCCAGGCGGATCTCGTCAAGTCCATCAGGGAGTTGGTTGGGGAGGATGTGGTCATAAGCGCAAGCTTTGACCTGCACGGCAACGTTTCGGACGAGTTCGCGTCCGGACTTGATCTTATGACAGCGTTCCGCACCGCCCCGCACCGTGACGGAGCGGAGACAAAGCTGAGAAGTGTCAAGAATCTTATGCGTGTTCTCCGCGAGGGACTTGATCCAAAGATGTCCCGTGTCGAGATACCTATCCTTGTTCCAGGAGAAAAGAGCATCACGGAGGTTGAGCCATTGCACAGCATCTACGCCAGTCTCGATTCAATCGAGAGACTGGATGGAATACTTGACGCGTCTATCCTTGTCGGCTATGCCTGGGCGGATCTTCCGCGTTCGGCGATGAGAGTCTATGTCGTGGCTGAGGACGAGGAGCATTTGGAACAGGCTTCGGAGATTGCCTGTGACCTGTCCTCACAAATCTGGAACGCAAGGGGCAGGATGGAATTGGATGTTGAGTCCGGACCGATTGACAAGATGATCACAAGAGCCTACGAGTTGCCGGAATCGACAGTGTTCATCTCCGACTCAGGAGACAACACGACGGCCGGGGCTCCAGGAGACAATCCGCAGGTCATCAAGGCGTTGCTTGAAGCGGGGGCGAAAAACGCCTTGTTCGCTGGTCTGGTTGACAAGGACGCTTTTGACAAATGTGTCTCCGCTGGAGAGGGCGCTCGCCTGGATCTGACGGTAGGCGGAGTGAAGGACAATGTGTTCGGATCACCTGTTGACATTGACGCGACGGTCCTGAAAGTGACCGATGACGCTGTCCTGATCCAGTCGGATTCGCTGAAGATCGCCCTGCTTGACAGAAGAGACTCGTTTACCACTGTCGCCCAGTTCACGGAATTGGGATTGGATCCTCTTTCGTTCAAGGTTGTGGTGGTTAAATTGGGTTACCTTTACCCTGAGCTGAGGGACATCGCACCGGTCCATCTTATGGCGCTGACCTCAGGATTCTGCAATCTGGATATGTGTTCTCTCCCTTTCAGCAAGGTGAGGCGGCCGGTCTATCCTTTGGACAAGGATATGAATTGGACTCCGACGGCCCTCGCCCCCGTCCGCTGATTCCTGGCCAGTCTTGAACCGCCCCGGCTCGCCTTGTCCGCTGACACACGGTCCCGTCTTGAACCGTCCAGCCTGAGTGGCGGCTATGGCGCTGATAATGAGCGATATGGCGCACCATACTCCCCGCCCTGAAGGGCAGGAGTGTGGTGCGCTATATTACTGATAATTGGATAGTTGGCCGCCATAACGATTACTGCCCCAGGATGGTGAACCTGGCCGTGATAGGGTAATGGTCGGAGATGTATTTCACGCCGTAGCCTTCGGAGTTGACCACCCTGTATTCACTGGCGATGGCGTTTCTGTAGAAAATGTGGTCAAGAATTGTCTTACCGTTGCCGTAGCCGTTGTAGGTAATGCCGGAATCTGATGTCACAGCGGTCTCTCTCGCGCTTGACATCCAATCGTAATATGGTTGGAGACCGGAGGAGGCGGTCTGGCAGTTCATATCTCCGACAATGAACACGGGGGTATTCTCCAGGCTGTTCTCTTTCATCATTGACACATTCAGATCCGCCGAATTTTTCCTCGCCGTGTTGCCGGCCGGTGTTGAATACAGTGGCATATGGGTGTCTGCGAATATGAAGCTGACGCCGCTGTCCTTGATCCGGAACTCTCCCCATATCGTTGTTCTGTACTGAGTCTCGCCGTTCCACGTGTTTACGGACGGAATGCTGGGAGTCGGACTTAGGTAGTAGGATCGGCACTTGATTTTCTCTATGGTGGATTTTCTGTACATTATCACAGTGTTTCCGCCCTTGCCGGTTCCTGTTCCGGGAATCTCCAACAGGTCATAATCGGGCAGCAGGTCCTTGAGGTCAGACCTCTGGACGGTTGTCATTTCCTGCATCCCGATGATGTCCGGCCTGGTCTCCTCGATCATATTCCTGACTCCGCTTTTGCGCGCCGTCCAGCTTCTCTCTGGTGTCTCTTCCTTGATGGTGGCTCCCCGGGCGTTGAATGACATTACTTTAAGAGTCGCTGTTTTGGTGTCGGGGGTGTCATTGTTCTTCGCCTCCTTCTCGCACGAGGGAAGGAGGCAAAGAGCGACTGACAATGATAAGACGATGGAACTAATAGTCCTCATTGTTCTTTATGTTTTTCATTACATTTGTCGTTGTTGTAGGAATAGGCCAGAGGTAACTCTTCGGGGCGACGAACTGCCTTTGAGAGAGTTTTACGGCATATACTCCGCTTGTGAAGAATCCTGCCTCGCCTTTCGCCACAGGTTCGGTGAAGATAGGACAGTCATTCTCGTCTATCTGCGGGACGGCTCCGAAGAACCACATCCCGTTGTCCATATACCGCCTTTGATTCTTTTCATTCTTGGCAGGAAGACCGAGGTTCGGCTGGTTGAGGACGATCTCTCCGATTCTCCAGCGCCAGATGTCGTAGAGCCTCTGATTCTCCCAAGCGAACTCCATACGCCTCTCTGCCCTGAGAATGCTCCTGAGTCTGGCTTGATCTGTCTCTGTGATCCTTGGATAAGCATTTGACTCAAGTGAGACACCGTAGGCTCTGGCTCTCACTGTGTTCATCGCATCGAGAACGCTTTGGTCAATGTCTCCCATCTCAATCCGGGCCTCGGCATACATATCAAGAATGTCGGCGTACCTGAGGATGATCTTGTCGTTCTCCGCCTCGAACGGGCTGAGCCAGTCCTCATCGACGTGTTTCTTGAGGACAAGTCCGTTATAGGAAGCGTATTGGTTGCCTGTCCCTGAGATCAGGTAGGTTCTGGAGTCATTGTTGTCAACCATCTTGCCGTCCCGTCCCATTACTTTCGGCACATCGAACGAGGGGTCGTAGATGACACCGAGATGCTCTGTGCCGAACTCGACGATGGTTTTGGCCAGACGTGGGTCTCTGTGTTCGAAAGGCTTGTTCGGGTTATAGACAGAAGACTCGTCGATAGGTTTTCCCTCGTCGTCATAGAACGCGCATAGAAGATCCCAGGACGGACAGCAGGTGCAGCAGGTCGCCGCTCCGGACAGACGTGGAAGCTTTGCCGTGGTCGCTCCTTTGTAGAGGTACTCGTATTTGCTCTCGGCCGAGAGGCTCTTGGAACGAGGAAGGACGAATATTCCTTCGGGGGAGTTGTGTGTCCTCATCCGGAAGAGTTCTCCGAAGTCCTCGTGCAGGGTGTATTGGCCGAGGTCGATCACGTTCTTCGCGGCTGTGGCCGCGACGTTGAACAGCCTTTGTGCCTCGGTGGCGTTTCCAAGACCGTAAGTGTCCCATTTCCTGATGGATGCGATGTGCAAGGCGAAACGTGCCTTCATTCCCCAGGCGGCACCTTTTGTGGCTCTTTGGACTTCGGCTGAGGTGTAGCTTACCGGAAGAAGCCCGGCGGCCTTGTCGAACTCCTCAAGAACCCAGTCCGAAACCTCCCACCGGTCGCTTCTGGAAAGGTCGTAGGCGGCGTCTCTGTCCTCCCTTTTGTCGAAGTCCATCTCCTCAGGAACGACGACGGGGTCGCCGAAGTGGATGATGAGTCTTGAATAGAAGCAGGCTCTGTAGAAGATGGCGTTGCCGAGAATGCGGTTGTACCTTTCTTCTTCGATTGTCTCCTTGCAGGAAGGAAGTTCCCTGAGGATCTTGTTACATCTGTTAATCCCCTTGTAGGAGATGTCCCACATCGTTGTGGAGAGAGGGAACGAACCATCCACGCCGTTCTTGAGATAGCGGCTGAGGGAGTTTCTGTTGGTTCCGTCATCGGTAAGCAGATCAAGCTCGATCTGCTCTGAAGAACCCCATTCGTTGCGTTCCATCGGCCAGTACATCTGGTGCAGCAGGGCGTTGAGGCACATCTCGAACTGCTCTGCGTTCTTGTACCAGTTGCCTGTTGAGGCCTCGTCCTTTGGGTTCAGATCCATATTCATACAAGAAACCGCAAGAATGGTACTCGCTATGATCGCTAAAGATTTTTTCATAATATTAGAAGTTGATTGAGACAGAGAACACGGCTGATTTTGTGATAGGGTAGGATGTCGCCCCGACCTCCGGGTCCCATCCTGTCGGGTAGTGGCTGAACGTGAAGAAGTCCGTCAGGCTGACACCCGCGCGCAGGTTGCTGATCCCTATCTTCGATGTCCATTTCTCAGGGATGGTGTAGCCAAGGGCAATATTCTTGATTCTTAAATAGGCTCCGTTGATGATCCAATAGTCCGAGTAGGCGTAGTTGCCGACCGATGTCGTGGAACCGCCGGATGTCCAGGAGTATCGAGGGTACTTCGCGTGGAGATTTTGCTCGATAGTGTTCTTACGACTCCAGGACGCTCCGTTCGCAAGGTATGTAGGAAAGTTATAGACCTGCCCCCTGAGTGGTTGGACCATATAGTTGCTCAGGTAGCCGTTGCGTTTTCCTACGCCCTGGAAGTCAACCGAAAGATCAATCCCTTTCCAGTAAAGGCTGATGTTGCCGCCGAAGTTGAAATGTGAGAGCGAGGAGCCGAGGACTGTCCTGTCATATTCGGCGTTGATGATCTCCGCGCTTCCGTCAGCGTCAGCAAGGTTCTTATATTTCACATCACCGGGGTACTGCGTGCCCATATTCGGAGATGAGTTGACTTCTTCCTGCGTCTGGAACAGGCCGTCGGACACGTAGCCGTACCACGATCTGTACTCAACTCCTTCCTTGATGATCCTGCCGCCGGAGATGACCTCCTTGCCTTGGATGTCGCCCATAATCGAGACATCGTCGGAAAGGTTGGCGCTTACCTTGTACGTGAAATCACCGATGCTGTCCCTCCAGCCGAGCGAGATCTCCCAGCCGTTCGTGTGCATATCGCCGAGGTTGTCGTAAGGGTTCGAGAGGCCGACCACAGGGGCTACCGGGACTTCGATAAGCATTCCGGTCGTCTCCTTGTGGTACCAGTCGGCCGTGAGGGTGAGCCTGTCTTTGAACATCGACAGGTCAAGACCTATGTCGAAGGTGGTCGTCGTCTCCCAGGTAAGATCGGACACTACCGCTGCGCTTTGTGCATAACCTGTGACAGGCGTGACCTCGTCCCCGACGTATCCCACAGGATGACTGACGGAAAGCATCGACTGGTAAGGATAGTAGCCGTTGATCCTCTCGTTGCCGAGCTGGCCGTAAGAGACTCTCAGCTTGCCGTGGTTGACAACATTCCTGATGCCTTTGAGCCAAGGCTCCTCAGTGAACTGCCATCCGGCCGAGCCGGAGAGGAATGTCCCCCATCTTTCCTTCGGGGCGAATCTGGATGTTCCATCGACACGGATGTTGCCCTGAAGGTAGTACCTTGAGGCGTAATTGTACATCAGCCTTCCGAACACCGAGTTTCTGTCGAGTTCGTATATTCCGGAACTTTTCGCTGTCGCTGTGGCCGGGTTGCCGGCTTTCAGATCCTCAATCAGAGAGTTGGGAAAGTCGGAATTCCCGGCGAGGATGGTGTCTGAGCCAAGGTAGTAGTTCTCGTAGCCAGCCATAGCGGCGAAGTTGTGACTGCCCTTGAATGTGTGCTGGTAGTTGGCGTAAGTCTGGAATGTCCCCTCGTAGGTCCAGCCTCTTTTCTCGTCCAGTGTCGTTGTCAGCGCCTCTGAGATGTACTTGTCGCTGACTTCTTCGTCAAAGTAATAGTACGGAGTCTGTCTCTGGAACTCGCTGGCGTGTGAGAATGTGAACTTAGGTGAGTAGAGCATTGTGATGGTGAGCCCTTTGACCGGCGTGGCGTCGAGTTGGAACTTGGATGGGGTTCGGAGAGTCTTTGTCTTGTCCTCGCCTCCGGACATCATCGCCGCATAGATGTTCGACGCGTCCTTGCCGGGAGCGTATTTGCCGTTCGACCACACCGCAGGGTAGATCTGTGGCATATACCTCATCTTCAGCTCAGGTGAGGAGTGAGGGTCGATCTTGTCGATGTACCTGAGCGAGAAATCCACAGAGGCTTTCAGCCAGGAGAATATCGTCAGGTCATTGTTGATCCTTACTGTGTATCTCTTCCAGTTCTGGTTTTGTTTGTACAAGCCTTCGACATCGTCAAGTCCGGCGCTGATGGATGAGCGCATCTTCTTGCCGCTGACTGAGATTTTCAGATTGTGCGAGTGCCTGAGAGCCTGGTTCTTAAGGATGAGTCCCATCCAGTCCGTTATTGGGTAAGTGTCAGGATCGGATGTGTGAAGTGACATATAGTTCTCCACGAGAGACTGCCCGTAGGCCTGGTACCATCCGCTTTCCGGTAGATCGTTGTAGCGGAGTTCATTGCACGCTTCCATATAGCTTACTGCGTCCATATAGTGAGGCATTCTGGTCGGTGTGTCGATTCCGAGACTGTAGGAGTATGACACGGAAGCATTGCCATCCTTCGCTCTTTTGGTCGTTATAAGTATGACACCGGCCGCTGCCTGTGATCCGTAGATGGAGGCCGAGGCCGCGTCCTTAAGCACGGTTATGGTCTCGATGTCATTGGGATTGACATCGCTTATCGATCCCGGCACTCCGTCAATGAGTATGTAAGGATCGGTGGCTCCGTCAGTCATTGACGTGATGCCTCTGACTCTGATGGTCGCCTCTCCTCCGGGAGTCGAGCTGCTCCTTGTCACGGTGACTCCAGGCATCGCTCCCTGAAGAGCTCCTGAAACTGAGGTTGTCTGTCTTGATTTGATCTTGTCTCCGTCAACAGACGCGATGGAGCCGGTGAGATCTTTCTTTTTGATGGTGGAGTAACCGATGACGACAGTCTCTTCAAGAAGGTTCTGGTCATCTTCCAGAATAATGTTGAAGACGGTTTTCCCGCCTATTGTCACGACGGCCGTCTTGAATCCGATGCTGGATACTGTGAGTGTGGCTTTCTCGGAAGGCGAACTCTTGAGGCTTAGTACAAACTTTCCGTCGATGTCGGTTGTCGTGCCGACCGTTGATCCGGTGATCATAACCGCCGCGCCTGGAACAGGTTCTCCTGACGTGTCGGACACTGTGCCGGACAACTCGGCGCTCTGTGCCAGGGCGGAGTATATCGATAGCAGTGATATTACGGCCACGGAGATAAATTTTTTCATTTTTTTTGTTTTTTATTCGATAATCTTTACCTTTGTGTGTTGTGTGGTGTGGTGCAAAGATAGGTCTTTTTTTAATAAACTAAACAATTATGCCAATTTTTTTTAGAAAACTTTCTGTGATCCTTCTTCTCCTTGCCCTTTGGGGATGCCGGGAAAACGACACTATTTCAGAAGAAAAGGCGACTATGGTGTTGGATGAGACATCTTTTGCCGTACCTGCGGATGGACAGAAGGTCACGGTCAACATAACATCCAACTGCTATTGGGATGTCACCGCGGCGCAGGAAGACGGTAAGCCGGCCGGCTGGATCACATTGTCTCCGACTTCAGGTCAAGGGAACTCTACAATAGAAGTGTCTGTTGATTCCAACATAAAGACGGAAGAGCGGGTCGCTGCCATTACCATTTCCACTCCGGCGTCGAGGGATCTTGTCCTCAATGTGACGGTAAGGCAGGAGGCCGGCGAGGCGGTCATAAGCGAGGGCTATGATTTCCCGATCGTCCAGACAATCGACATCGATTCTCCCGAGACACGAAATTTGACCAATGCGTACATCTCAGGCAACGAATGCTTCTTCAAAGGCGGTATGATAGTCTCCAGAAGCGACAAGGAACGCACTCTGTCTCTTGAGTGTCCTTCCCACACGCAGCCTTCTACGGGAGATGACGCTGCCAGAGCCATACACAGGAGTCTCAGATTCGATGATTTCCGGCAAGGTGAGTCGATGATTGTCCGCATTCCGGTCAAAAACGCTCTAAGCGGAGACCTCAGGATGTTCTTCGGAGCCCGAGCTGCATCATTCACCAAGGCCGGATGGTCTTACTACTGGGGCGCTGACACCAAGGCGTGGAACAAGATTGATGTGGCGAACGCGACCACTCCGGGTTCGGACGCAGTGTTCAACAACATCCCGTTCAGCATTCCGGCGGCCTCGGCGATCGCGGCGGGCGACACTCTGTACCTGAAATTCACCGCCGACGCAGAGAGGTCAAAGACTTATTTCTGCCTTTCTAACGCATTCTGCATATTCCCGCAAAAGGCTGAATATTCCTCTGTTCCGGCGATGGATGACAAGACCGTCGCTTTCTCGACCGGTTTCGATGACCTCGTCGCCGCAGAGGGAGCGTATCCTGGAATGGCCGAGAACTATCTTTTCAGCGCCACTTCCGGCTATGCCTCAAGCTACACCTCATTCAATAACCAGTATCGGGTGGATGACGCTCTTTCTGAATATTCAGAAGCCAAAGGCTGCTACGAGCGTCCAGGACTCCTCCAGGTAGGCTATTATGACGAGTCGCTCTGGACCAGACAGTGCATAGGTACGTATGCGATAAAGATAGGCGAGAGGCTCAAGGCTATGGGAATCTCATCCGCTGATTGCGAATTGACTCTTAAGGCCGGTCTCTACAAGGATGCCAGAGGGTGCGATCCTCTTGCCAAGGTGACAGTGTCGGACGGAGTCAACTCCACTGTTCTTGATCTCACCGTCGGAGCTATGAAGGATTGCTCGGTGGCGCTCACGTCCTTGAGCCAGGCGTCCGTGATAACGTTCACGACTCCAAGGCTCACGGAAGACGAACTGGCCGCTCTTGGCAGAGGCTCGAACGTGAACTATCTTCAGGACTACCGTTTCTATATTGACGATGTTGTCGTGAAGGTGACCAAGATCCTGTCTTCAGGAACCTCGGGCACAGGCGACAACGAGAGTTTCAAGGATGGCGGACAATATAAATGGTAATGAATATGAGAAAGATATGTATTATTATGGCGATTGCCTCAGGGTTCGCCGCTTGCTCTACTAATGAGGATAGAATAGAGTCATTCTCCGAACTTACGGTGGCCTCGGAGGTGGCCACAAGGACGCACCTGGCGTCTTTGGATGTGGTCTGGGACAGCGGTGACGCGGTCAATGTGTTCGTGCCGGGCGACAACAGCGCATTCAACTCTCACAAGTTCGCGACTTCGGAGAGCGGCTCAAGTGTGACATTCAAGGGTGCGGAGGTCACGATTGACAACAACACTTTGGTGTTCTATCCATACTCGGAGACGAACACTTATGACGGCGGAGTCCTGACAACGACGGTTAGTTCAACGACACAGACTGTTGTGGGCGGGTCGTATCCGGAAGGGCTTAATCTTTCCATCGGTAAATCCGACACCGAAAAGAAGGCCACACTTCGCAATGTGGGCGCTCTGCTTAAGTTCAGGCTGACCCAGGAAGGAGCCGACACCCTCAAGAGAATCGAGATCAAGTCGAACAATGGTGAGCCGATCGGTTATGATGGAGCGGTCGGGGTCTCGTATGACGAAGGGAACGTCAGTCTGACCGCTTCCGATGACTGCAAGCGCTCCGATGTCATAACCCTTGTTCCAAAGGATAAGTTCAAGACGGGTGACACTTATTATGTCTGGATCGCCCCTGTCGTTTTGGATAAAGGGCTTACCCTCACCATCGTGACTCCGAATCTGCTTACCGCGCAAAAGGTGGGTGTCACAGCCCTTGCCTTACAGAGGAACACGGTTGTCGATCTTGGCGAGATCGGTGGCTTGACTCCGAAAGAAAAGGATGTCGAGAAGAAGACGGTCAGCTTTGATTTCTCCGGAGAGGCGATGAAAGGCTGGCCTACAGCCGACAAGTGGAAGACAGGCATCGCCGAAAAACCTGCTCCAGGAGACACCACGGTCATCTATAAGCATCCGGACGGCAACGACTATGCGTTTGTCCTCACTGATGTGAGCAATGCGACCGCTGCCAGGGTCTATTGGTCAGCCGACAAGGGAGTTGTCCTTGGGGCCGTTTACAGGTACCTCGGTTTCCCTGTGGTCAAAGGATTCAGACTTGCCGGAATCTCCTGCGTTATGGGGACCGGAGACTCCTCAAACCGCCAAGCCGGAGTCACGGACATAGTGCCGGACAACACGATGCGGCCTAACACTTTTGTCGCCGGAGGAGAACCGATCAGCTGGACAAAGAGAGGGGAGACATATTCCTACGTTCTTGAGGGAACTGATCCGGAGAAAATTTACTATCTTGTCTGCACAAAGGGAGGTGTCGGAGTTATGAACCTGACGCTTGAATATGAGAAGGCCGAGTGACCTGAAGAATCACATAAGGTTTGAATATGAATAAATTTTGTTCCATAATTTGGATGCTGCTGCTCTTCGGGGCGGCGGCATCCGCTAATAATAGGGAATATGTGTTCACGGAGGCTGCCGACCTCACTATGGTCGGGAAACTCTTCAGCGACACTCCGAATCCTTATCATCGGGTTGACACAGGTCGCTTCAGAGGCCTGACCAGGCGTGAGAGCGAGCTTGTACGGATGTCTTCGGGATTGGCGTGCCTTTTCAAGACAAACTCAACCGCGATAAGTGTCAAGACCGATTACATCACCCCGACTTGGCCGCTCAACAGCAACGGCTTCTGCGCCAGAGGTTATGACCTCTACATCCGTGAAAATGGCCGTTGGCTCTATGCTGCCTCAGGAGTGCAGGCGGACGATCGCCTTGGAGACAATCTTGTACTGATTGAGAATATGCCGGAGGGAAGGGAGTATGAGTGCCTTCTGTACCTCCCGCTTTACAGCGAGCTTCGTTCTGTAAGGATAGGAATCCTCAATGGAAGCCGCATAGAGCCTCTTGAGTCTCCGTTCCGCCATAGGGTTGCCGTTTTCGGCTCAAGTTTTACCCACGGCTCAAGCTCTACAAGAAGCGGAATGTCGTACCCGGCACAGTTCACCAGGGAAACCGGGATTCAGTTGCTGAGCCTTGGATGCAGCGGCAACTGCAAGCTTCAGCCGGCTTTCTGTAAGATCCTTTGCGGGGCGGAGGACATCGACGCGTTCATCTTCGACGCGTTCTCCAATCCGTCCGCCAGCCAGATCAGGGAAAGGCTCTTTCCGTTCATAGAGAGGCTTCAGGAGTCTTATCCCGGCGTGCCTCTCATCTTCCAAAGTACGATCTGGAGGGAGCAGAGGCGCTACAACACCGCCAAGGCCAGACAAGAGGAGGAAAAGGCAGATGTCGCCGACTCTCTGATGAGAATAGCGTGCAGGAAGTATAAGGATGTGTATTTCATCCATCCCAACGCGACATCGAAGCGCAACGACACGTCCGTGGATGGGGTTCATCCGTCGAACTCAGGCTACACTCTTTGGGCGGAGTCCATAGAAAAGCCGGTCAGACGGATTCTGCGCAAGTATGGCCTGCGCTAAATTTAATCCAACTGACCGGGTAATATAATAGGCGATTAGGTGTCAAAGATCCGGATGCTCACTGATGAAGGTGGCGAAAGCTCCATATAGGGCGGCCTCCTCGATGTGTGCGACGGGGGAGATGCGGCGCAGAGATGCTACACCGGCAAGACCTTGCCTCAGAGCGCTTTCCATAAATTTGAACGAGCGGGAAATCTGCCCCCCGAACAGCAGACATTCCGTGCCGATCTCTTCGAGGACAGGGCTGACGGCAGACGCGAGAATCGAGGCGACTTTGGAGAAAGTCTCCAATGCGTCAGACTCTCCTTCGGCCGCTCTGCGACTGATCTCCTTCACGGTCAGTTCGGGCTCGTCCTTGCCGGTGATCTCACGATAGGCTCTGAGAAAACCACGCTTCGAGACAAAATCCTCTAATATTCCGTCCCCGCAAGGCTGGTCGTAGATTCTTCTTGCCGGAGAGCCGGTGGGGGAGTACTGTATCCTGCCGTCTCTGCTGAAAGCGAATCCGAGACCAGTACCCAATGTGATGACACAGACATCCCTGTAACCTGTTCCGGCTCCCCGGAACATTTCTCCGGACAACTGGGCGTTCACATCGTGGACAAAGCTGACATCGAATCCGTCACCGACTATCCCACGGATCCATTCCTTGAGATTCATTCCGTAGATGGCCGCGAACTTGTGTCTCATAAGCGGAACACCGGCGTTGTAGTCAAAGGGACCGGGGAATGTGGCCGCGAGTCCGGCGGCGCGCATCCCCAGTTCCTCTGATTTCGCTATGCCCTGGCGAAGGGACTCCGACAGGGACTCAAGCATCTCATTCTTGCTTCCTTCAGACCGGATTGGTATCTGCCAGACAGGAGTGTCAGCCAAGTTCCCTGAGGAATCAGCTATCCCGCCTTTGACGAATGTCCCGCCGACATCCAGAAGCACCACGGAATCAGTCATTCTCAAAACCGTCTTTCAGCATTGTCTTGTGCACGCTGACAGGCTCGGTGCGGAGATTCTCGACAACGTACCTGCCCATATTC
Organism: uncultured Muribaculaceae bacterium; assembly: GCA_964479325.1. Lineage (GTDB taxonomy): Bacteria > Bacteroidota > Bacteroidia > Bacteroidales > UBA932 > Cryptobacteroides. The sequence continues at coordinate 26,109 of CAYZKZ010000005.1, read as the reverse complement.
GCCGGCACGACCACAATGTCGAGGTACTGAGCCTCGAACGATCTTTCCGGATGGTCGATGGAACGGATGCGGATCCGCTCTCCGTTCACGACGGAAAGCACGTGGAACTTGCCGTTGGTGTCATCCTCAATGCTGGTTTGGAAGTCGAGCCTTCGAAGAGAGAAGTACAGAAGGTCGCTCTCTCCGAGGATGATCTCTCTCCAACCCTCTCCCTCGCGGACTGTGCGAGGCTTCTGCACGATGTTGCCTCTCACCCAGGATGTCTTTCTCTCGAACGCGAGGTTGCGCTCCCCGTACCAGGTGTGGATAGGTCTCGGAACACCGTCGAGGTCTTTCCTGAGGTAGTCATACAGCTTGTAGGTGTAGGAGCCGATGGTGAGGCTGCCGATCTCAAGGACAAGCTGGTTGCGCCCCGAGGAGTGGATGGTGCCGGCCGGAATCATCACCTGAAGTCCCGGTTTGGACTCCTCGTAGCTGACGTACTTCATATAGTCGAACGGCTCGTGCTTGGTGTCGGCCTTCTTGATCTTCTCGATGAACTCGTCCGTGTCGGCGTCATCCCTGAAGCCGAGGAAGGTCTTGGCGTCCTGACCTGCCTCCACCACATAGTAGCTCTCGTCCTGACGGCCGAACTCATCGTAGTTTTCCTTGTTCCATTTCTCGCCTGAGTGGCACTGTATGGACATATTCCCGTTGCTGTGCCAGGAGTCATCGTAGTTGAATCGGATAGGGAAGTAGCCGTGGAATTTTCTCACACAAGGCTCGCCCATCACCGGAACACCCTCTTTCTGGAGGAATGTGAAGTATGGGAACTCGACCTTGTTTTCCCCGGCCTCAACCACGATGCTGACCTCCATAGGGATGAGGTCGAACACCCAGGCGCAGTTCTTCATCGTGTCCGGCAGATGGCGCATTTTCTGAATATAGGTGCCTCCCCAGACTCCTTCAAGATAGGCAGGCTTGCAGCGGAACGGGTAGAGAGAGAGGGCTGAGAGGATGTCCTCCATAGTTTTACGGCTCAGAAGCTGAAGCCCGTCAGGATTGTCAGACGGCAGGTACCAGTCCAGAGCGCCATCGCGGAGAAGCTCACCGCGAAGCCCTACGGCCATCTCGAAATCAGCGTAGTAGCATCTTCTGATCGTGAGGTTCACCTTGTCTGCCACCGCGTCGCCGTAGTTGGCGAACTGGCCGCGCCTGATGCGCAGGATGGACTCCTTCGGGGTCACGTCAAGGTAGCACTTCACGTCATAAAGTCCGCGGAGTTCCTTGTCAAGACAGCCGTACCCATAGACCACAGTGACCTTGGAGGCAGTCTTGGCCTCTTTCATCGCCGCCTTGAAGCATTCTTTCTTCTTTTCGTCGAATATGGCCGGATAGCCTCCCCTGAAGACTTTTCCGTAGAGGAGTGTCGGGTCTTTGCTCTTGTCCCATTCCAGATAAGGGTCGATCATCTCGTGGATCTCCTTGCCGGACTTGTAGATGTCGGCGAACCGGACGGTCTCCATCCCGATGCCTTTGGCCGCAAGCTGCTGGGAGAGGCAGTTCACAAGGCGTGTCCAGTCTGCGGTCGTGTAGCCGTCGAGGGCAACTACCACACCCTTGCCGTCCTTCAGCATCCCGGCGAACTCAGTCGCAAGTTTTGCAGCGGACTTCAGAGTGCCGCAGGTGACTCCTTCGATTGTCTCCTTTGCGAGTACCGGCCTGTTCACAGGACGCGGGTCATCGTAAGGAAACGGATTGTACATAAAGCTCATAATCTTGCTGTTGTGTTAAGAAATTTATTTTCAATTATTTGGTGGTGGCCTTGTGGGTGTCTCAACCGACTTCGTAATATTCGAAGCCCATAATCTCGGCCACGGCCTTGAGTTCCTTTCTCCAGTCGCCATCCACGACTCCGAAGTGCTGCGTCGCCCCGATTTTGAGAATCTGCTCGAAGAACGACTTTACCGGAACTGTCGGGCGGAAGATGCTGTGTGAATATGTCGCCAAGATCTGCTTTCCCGGCAGAGACTCGGCCATTCCGCAGATCAGCTTGTATTTGCCGTTGTCCTCAATCAACTGGGCAAGGGTCTTCATTCCCGGAGAGATTCTGTACCAGGCGAAAGGCGCTCCAGCATATTTCCAATGCGTCTTGGCGAAGCGCACGTCGCGCGCTATCACGACATTCTCCTGCCAATCAGGGTCGTTGTGGTCGTTCGGACCGGCGTGTCCTCCGGCGAATGTTCCGAAATCGTCTTCGATGTGGAACGGCTCAAGGAAGTTGATGTTCTTTCCGGTCAGGAGCTTGAGGATGTAGCAGATTAGACCCGCTCCTGTGTCGGCCTCAGGCACTAACATCGAGCGGTTCTCGTTGAACCACGGGTGGTAGAATCCGGCGCGGCATCCGGCCACCTTGAATGTAGCGGTGTCAATGTCGTTATAGACCATCAGGTCTGTGTCGGAGTCCTTGGCCAGTTTCGCAAGGGCGAGCGACGCTATCGCAGAACCCTCGAACTTGCTGTACTCCACATCCTCCATCATCTTGTAGCGTCCTGTCAGTTCGTCACAGTAGGCCTTCAGCTCCTCTTTTGTTATTGACGCGATGACATCGCCATAGACTGAATATGGCAGGAAGTGCATCTCAGGACCGATCTTGGTGAAGATCCTGTACGGATCCATATAGGTGGACCACATCGCCTCGTTGTAGTTGGCGAGAAGCCCGATGTTGCTGTGCCTTAGGATCGTACGGACTTTGGCGGCGGAGGCGAAGACCTTGATCTTCTCGTTGACCTCCTCCCTTGTGCCCATCACGATGTGGAGATTCTTCCTTTCGGTTCTCGGCACTGAGCCGGAGGCCTCCAGTGACCCCACAAGTGTCCCGGAGCAGAGGTAGTCGATGAAATCGTCCTCGTCCAAGGTGTCCTCGAACGTCATCTTAGGCTTCGCGGCGTTGACGAAGATGATTGGAATCTCCGGCATATCGCGCAGGAACCTTATCCAGGCGAAGTCCTCCGACCAGGACAGGAACTCTGCGATGACGAAATCCACCTTAGAGTCGAAGAATGTTCTCATCGCCTTCTCGGCATCCTCCCTCTCGTAGGTGATTCCGGGATATTCAATGTCCAGAAAATCAAGCCCTTCCTTTATCTTTTCAACGTCGGTAGCCTTTCTTTCCCCGTAAGTTCCCCGTGAAAGGCCCTCGCCCAGATTCTTGAAGCGCGGCGAGGCTATCAGAAGCAGGCCTGCCTTCGCTTTTCTTGTTTTTTCCTCACGTTTCATTTTGTCAATGTTTTTTTCGTCAGAATGTTCAACATTATTCAGAGGCTTCCCGCTTCTTGCGGAAGTCTTTGTCATAGAATGATTTGCTTGCTATGATCATACCTATTCCGCAAACTGCCCAAATAACTGCGAGCATCGTGATGCCGAATGATAGACCCACGGCTTCCTTGACGTAGCCGAGTACGAGGGGAGCCAGCGCCCCGATTGCGAAACCTGTCATAATCATCACTCCGGAAGCGGAAGAATGGTATTTCTCAGGGACTACATCATATAGGACAGTGTAGGTGTTGGCGTCGAAGAATGCCCTTGCGAAGCCGAATCCGGCGAAGCCGAGGAAAACCACCCAGAGGACTGTGGAATGCCCCATCATCACGATGAACGGCACTGCCGCAAGCAGTCCTAAGCCCTGCATCACCATCCTGTTGGCGGGATCTTTCCCGGCCCACCTGTCGGAAAGACGTCCGGCGATCAGCACGCCTGCGAAAGCCGCGATGTGTGTGTAGAACATTGAGTGGAATCCCGCCGCCGCAAGATCCATACTGAAATTCTCATACAGATAGGTCGGCATCCAAGTGAGATATCCCGTCAGCACGAATATCAAGCCCGAGAAGCAGAGTGTAAGGACAAGGGCGGTCGGGGTTGTGAAGACCACCTTGAATCCCGTGAAGAAGCCTGGAGTTCCGGCTTCTTGCTTCTTTTTCTCGGCCGGAACGTCTGGCTCCTCGACTTCCTTCTTGTCGTGAAGCCTGATTATCATCCAGATGCTGTGGAACACGCCCACACCTCCGAAGACGTAGAACGCCGCTCTCCAACCCCAATGCTGGGCCACAAGTCCGGCGAGGTAGCCGCTAAGGATAATGCCGATGTAGTATGCAGTCTGATGGATTGACATAGCCGTTGCCCTGGTCTTGTCGTGATATTGGGCCAGAAGCGAATAATTCGCCGGGCCGAAGAATGCCTCGCCGCCTCCCGTGGCAAGACTCCTCATCACAACGAGCATTATGAACCCGTTGCAGAGGCCGGTGAACATCGTCGCGACGCTCCAGAACATAACTGCCGCGGTCACAATCCATTTCTTGTTGAACCTGTCCCCGACATAGCCTCCTATAGGTACTAAAATGGCATAGAATAGATTGAATATCGTGGCGATCGACCCCACCGCCACATCCGTGAGGCCGAGGTCGTCGCGTATCATCGGGAGGACGACATTGAACACCTGACGGTCTGCCTGGTTCAAGAGATAAGCCATCCAGAGGATAGCCAAGACCTCCCATTTGTACGAACTCTTTTTAGTGTAACCTATATTCATCGCTATTGATTTTATTACCACTCCAACACTCTAAAAATATCCCCTTGGGGTAATTGGTGTGTTGTAGTGTGGTGCAAATATAAGTTTTTTTCTTTTCTGAGCAAAATAAAAAGGAAATTAATTTCTGATGTCGGAACAAGTGAATGAATAAAATGTTACTTTTGCAAACATTAGAAAGTGTAATTTGGTTTGGTCTCAATTATTGTGAAACAACTATGCCATTGAATCTGAACATTATCGAACAAAGTCTTGTTCCTTCGTACAAACAGATAATCAACCAGATAGAAGACGGTATCAGAAACGGTTCGCTTAAAAGCGGGGAAATGCTTCCGTCTATGAATGAACTTGCGTTATCCCTTGGAATCTCCAAGGAGACTGTCAAGAAGGCATACTCACAGTTGCGTGACCACGGTACGGTTGATTCCACCAGAGGTATAGGCTATTTCATAGCGGCTCCGGAATCCAACCGCAAGAAGAGGATCCTCCTGCTTTTCGACAAGCTGAGCAATCTGAAGCAGGTTCTTTTCGACTCGTTCGCTTCTACCATCGGGGACAGGGCTGAGATCAACATCTACCTGCACAACCAGCAGGTGGAACTGCTCGACTATTATGTCGGGAAATATCTCGAAAGTTACGACTGGTTTGTGATCACTCCGCATTTTCCTCTCGACTCAAAGACCCAGCGTCAGGTACTCAAGATACTCCGGCGCATACCTAACAGGAAATTGGTCATTCTGGACAACAAGATGGACAGTCTTCAGGGCAATTACGGATGTGTCTATCAGGATTTCGCCGAGGATGCCTACGTCGGTCTCGGAATGGCGGCGGAAGAGTTGAGGGCAATCGGAAAGTTGAATGTGATTACTTCACAGTCAGGAATCTATCACAAATTTACGTGTGCGGCGGTGGAGAGATTCTGCAATGAGAACAATATCATTTACAACTGCTACAGCAAGGTCACTCCCGACATCGTCCATCAGGGGGAAGTCTATCTCATACTAAACGGCCAGATTGATATGGAACTCATTCATCTTGTCCGCGCCGCAAGGGCGATGGAACTCAAGCCGGGAAAGGATTTCAGGATAATAGCCTACAACGACTCGCCGGTGTGCGAAATAATTCTCGACGGCCTCACAACCATATCCACTGATTTCGAGCAGATGGGCAGGATAGCCGCCGAGATGATTCTTGCAAACGAGCAGAAACGTGTAAAGTGCGATTTCAGGCTCACTCGCAGAAGCACTTTCTGAAGATAGTGTCAGAAGGGATGACTACAGGAAATCGAGACAAAGGTCAAGATCCTCACGGTCCGAAAGAACGTAGCTTGCCCCGGCCATAAGCATTCCCGCGGCGTCGAGATCACCCCAAGTCACTCCGACAGGAATCACTCCACCTGTTTTCTTGCAGGCCAGGACTCCTCTCTCGTCATCCCCGATATGAGTCACTTCACGAGGTGTCAAGTCGTTTTCTTTTACGATTCCGGAAAGCAGGGCCGCATAAGAATCCACTTCTCCGGTGTCAATTCCTGAATATACTCCCGTAAAACTGATTCCTTTCAGTTGGGTCTTTATGAAATCCGCAAGTTCATCCTTCTCCATCGAGGAGGTTACATAAAGAGGTAATCCCCTGCCGCTTAGCTCCTTGATCTTGTCCACGACCCAGGCGATAGGATTGCCGGAGGTGTCCCTGACAGTTCCTTCAAGATCGATCACCACCGCCTTCATAGCTTTGCGTACATAAGGATATTCGTCGAATGACATATCGGACGGATCCACCCTCGGATCTCCCGTCCTACGCATCCACCTATGCAGTTTCTTCTCCATTCTTGAGCGTATGCGGGCGTAGGTCGGTTCTTCGGCCAGATTCACAATGCAATCAGGGTCATTGCGTACATCATAAAGTTCCCTCGGAGGCCTTAGACCGAACGCTCTTTGGAATATCTCTTCAGGATATTCATCCCTGTGGAAAGACATATAAGCTTTCGCCGGTCCGTTGCCGGTGTCTCCGAACACGGGATCCACTCCGGCCGGAAGTCTCTCAGGATGAAGATTTTCCACATAGTGCCAGTCTTTAGTCACAATGGCCCTCATAGGATAACCATAGCCTCCAGGACGGGTGTTGGTGTGACGTTCTCTGTCGAGATAGAGTTCCTTGCGGGTTTCATCTTTACGCCCTTCCAGCACCGGAACCAGACTCCGTGAGTCCATTCCCTCAGGAGGTTTCACCCCGGCCACCTCGTAGAAAGTCGCGGTCAGATCCATCAGACTCACGAACCCGTCACATACACTTCCCGGCTTCACTACTCCGGGCCAGCGGATTGCCAACGGCACGTGGCATCCAAGGTCATACAGATTGGATTTTGCGCGCGGGAAAGAATATCCGTTGTCGCTCGTCATAATGAGCAGGGTGTTGTCCAGTCTTCCAGTCTTGCGCAACGCCTCTATGACTTCCTCACACTCATCTTGGAATAACTGTATATTGTAATAATAATCAGCGACATCCGTTCTCACATCGGGAGCGTCCGGAAGATCGGGACATAGTCTCAGGGAATCTGGACAGAATCCGTGCGCCTCCCCGGATCCGACGGTGTAAGGTCTGTGTGGACGACGGCTACCCATCCATACGCAAATCGGACTGTCGGACGGAGCCTGCTCTATCCAGGCGGCAAGATCCTGAACCTCGTGGCCGGCGGGATTATGTTCCCATCCGGTGGTGGAGAACACTCCCGGCCCCCATCCCTTGTGCCAATATACTGTCTGATATCCGGATTGTTCAAGGAGATCCGGATAGACCGTCAGCTCTCGTGGAAAATAGGAATTTAGGTTGCAGGCCTCCCCAAGCCTGTGGGCATAGCGGCCTGTCAGTATGCATGCACGCGATGGGGAGGAATGCGGGGCGGCGCTGTAGGCTCTTGTGAACAGCATTCCATCCGACGCTATCGAATCGAAGACACGGGAGTCCACCACCCTGTCGCCATAAGGCGCCGCGTGTGGAAATCCCCAGTCATCCGCTAAAAGCAGGACGATGTCCGGACGCTGGTTCTGGGCCTGTGCTCCGAGGACAGCGGCGGCTCCGGCGAAAGGAAGAATCAATTTTTTTCTGAAGTCCATCATCGACAGTGATTAAGTAATCCTTCAATAATAACTTGGTAATCTTTGATTGTCTTTTCGGTCTATATGCCTTTTCTCATCAGTCGTGTGCCACCGGCACACTCCTTCTTCCAAAAGACATCTATCCTCGAAAATACCGCCAAACCTTTACCAACTTATTTTTTAACGCTTACTAAAGTTCAACGGTGACCATCACTGGATAGTGGTCGGAGATATACGGGACACCCCAGATAGGCTCGTTGAAAGTCTCGAAGCGGGTGACATCGGCGTTGCGGTAGAAAATGTAGTCAAGCAGGTGGCGCTCTGTGACCTGCATCTTGCCGAAAGCGTTGAAAGTGATGGCGTTGTCCGTTTCAGGAGCAGTGAGCCTCGCGTCTTTCATCCAATAGTAATATGGTTGAAGCCCCCATCTTCTTACATCGTCTTGGAGATATGAAGCATTCATATCTCCGGCGAGAAACACCGTTTTCTTGTTCCCTGCGGCCTCCTGCATCATATCCAGATTCAGCAGGCTGGAGTTCACCTTGCCCTCTAAATCCCACGGTTGGAGGCCGAGACACAGATGGGTGCAAAAATAATAGAACTTCTTACCTGTGGCCTTCTCTTTGAAGAGACCCCACACGGTTCCCCTCCATTGCTTCGTGGTCACGTCCCAGCATTCGGACGGCTCCTTTGGGGTCGCGCTGTGGAAGAACCAGTCATTGTGCAGCAGCTTGACGGTGTTCCTGTTGTAGATGATCACGGCGTTGGCACCTTTCCCGGAGCCAGTACCGGCGATTTCTATCATATCGTAATCCGGCAGGAGTTCCCTGAGGTCGTCCCTCATCGGTTTCCGTGCCTCGTTTACGCCTACTACATCCGGCTTCACCTCGCTGATGAGTTTCTGGATGGCATATTTGCGCACATCCCAGTTCAGAACCCCCGTATCCTTCGGGGTGTTGTAGCGGACATTGAATGACATAAGCTTCAATGTGGCGGAGGCTTCCAGAGAGAAGACTCCCTGGAAAACCGCCACGGCGCAAACAATCCTAATGAGAAAATTTTTCACCTTATACATTATTTGTAAATATTCTAATATCCTGTATTCTGCTCGATGTTGCCTCCTGACACGAGCACATCGTTCGTCGGAATAGGCCAGAGATAGCCCGATTCCGGGTAGAAATGTCTCTCGTGGATAGTCTGGGCCGCACCGAAGGCTGAAAGTGGGTTCAGGTCTGGGGTTCCGTTCTCATCAATCTTCGGAGTGAAGTCGATGAAATCCGATCCGAGAGCCTGAAGATTGGCTTTCTTGTTGTACGCAAAGCCCCACTCGTATCCGTTCAGGACGGATTCGGCGATTCTCCATCTGCGGAGATCATACATCCTGAGCCTCTCGCCGGCGAATTCCATACGACGCTCGATTCTCAGGATCTTGCGTAGGTTTGCCTGGTCTGAACCGGTCACGGCGGGGTAATCGGAACTTGAAGGATCCACCCTGTAGGCTCTTGCGCGTACCTTGTTGATTGCCTCCACGGCCTTTCCGTCAGAGAGTTCTCCGAGTTCGATCTTGGCCTCGGCGTACATCAGCAGCACATCGGCATAACGCAGGATCTGCTTGTCCGGAGATGTAATGAAGTCGTCTGTCCAGTCCTCGTCCACGCCCTTGCACTTGATCAGGCCGGTACGCGAAGGCAGTTTCGGGTCAGTGTTGACGAGCATACAGTCGTTGTTGGCCACGAGGCCTCCTGCCTTGTCGCTCCATACCTTGAGCGCGTTGAACCGGAAGTCATACACGATGCCGCAGAAATTGGTTCCGGGTTCCAGGATAGTGGCCTTCAGGCGAGGGTCTCTGTTCTCCCAAGGGTTCTTAGGATTGAAGCGAGGAGACTCGTCAACTGGCTTTCCGTCATCGCATAGGAACGCGTACAACAGATCCCAGGTAGGATTGTTGGAGCAATAGCCTCCGTGCATTCGAGGCAGGCCGGATGTCACTCCGAGCTTGCTGAGGTACTGGCTGTCATTGCCTCCTGAGAACTCGTATGATCTCGCGATGCTGAACACGGCCTCGCAGGTGTTGTGGGTGCCGCTAAGGAATAGCTCGCTGAAATCCGGATATAGGTCATAAACTCCGAGGTTGATACAGGCCTCGGCGGCGTCACGCGCGATTTCGAGATATTTCCTCGAGTTGGCCTCGTCCGGAATATCCTGGAACTTGAACATAGTCCCGAAATACAAGGCGGTCCTTGCTTTCATTCCGAGAGCGGCTCCCTTGGTGACCATCTGCTGGCCGCTGTATGTGGCGGGACAATGCTCGGCCGCATAGTCGAAATCCTCTAAGATTTTCGGAAGTGCCTCGAGAACAGGAGTCCTGCCTGTCGTATAGGCCACCTCAAGGGTGATGTCGTTCAGGAAGAACACCGGATCGCCGTAGAGCATACATATTCTTGAATAGAAGCAAGCTCTGTAGAATCTCGCGCAGCCTTCGAGCATCGCATATTCCTCCTCGGTCATAGTGTCCTTGGCGCGGTGCATATTGTCGAGGATTGAATTGCAGCGGCTGATTCCCTTATAGGTGTAGCTCCAGATGTTCTTGACATTGACAGAGCCGTTTCCGGTCAGAGTTCCGAGCTTCATCGGGTTCTGGGAATTCCTGTTCACCGCGTCATCGGTGAACTCGTCCAGATCGGCGGTGAGGCCGGCCTCCGTACGGTCGGAAAGCCAGAACTGCACGAGCTGGATGTTGTTGAGGCTCATTATCACCTGTTCCTTGTCTTGATACCAGTTGCCGGTGGCAGGTTTGTCAAGAGGCGCCAGGTCAAGGTTGATGCAGGACACGGCTCCGAATGTGGCCATCAGTATTGATGCGAATATTGTTCTTGTGTTTTTCATCTGTCTGTCCTCCTAAAATTTAATGTTTGCTCCGATGACTACACTCTTTGTGATTGGGTAGCCGTTGGAACTTACCTCTGGATCCCATCCCTTCGGGAAATGGCAGGCCGTGAAGAAGTCCGAGAGCGAGCAGGATATCCTCAGGCTGCGGATTCCTATGGTGTTCATCCATTTTTGCGGGAGAGTGTAGCCGAAAGTGATGTCCTTCACGCGGAGATACGCTCCGTTGATGAGCCAGAAGTCCGACACGGCATAGTTCTGTGAGCTGGTTCCTGTGGTCTGGGAATATCTTGGATACTTTGCGTCCAGATTCTCGTTGACGGTGTTGAATGGACTCCAGTGATTCTTGGCCACGAATTTCGGGACATTGCCCCAATAGCTGTAGAGTGCCTGGACCATCTGGTCGGTGAGAAGGGCGTCACGTTTGCCGACTCCTTGGAAAGTCATATTGAAATCGATGCCTTTCCAACTACAGAAGACGCTACCTCCGTAGTTGAATCTTGGAAGGGAACTTCCGATGACGGTGCGGTCATAGTCTCCGTTGATGATTCCGTCAGGCACGCCGTTGGCTCCACCAAGATCCTTGTACCGGATGTCTCCAGGCTGTACGGTAGCCGATGTGACGGCTGACTCGGCCACTTCCTTGGTGTTCTGATATATTCCGTCGGACTTGTAGCCGTACCAAGCCTTGTACTCAAGGTTGGAGGCGACTATGGTGCCAGAGCTGATGGTGAGCTTGTCGCCGATGTCGCCCATCACGGACTTGTAGTCGGAGAGATTGAAGTTCACGCCGTAGCTGAAATCGCCAACGCTGTCGCTCCATCCGACGGTGAGGTCCCATCCCTTGGTGTTCATATCACCTGCGTTCTGATCAGGGGCGCTGTAGCCCATAAATGTAGGGATGTCGAGGGCGATGAGCATATCCTTTGTCTTTTTGTAATACCAGTCATAACTGAGGGTAAGCCTGTCTCTGAGGAAGTTGATATCGATTCCTGCGTCGTAGGTGGTAGTGGTCTCCCAGGTGATGTCCTCGATCGCGAGCTTGGAGTTGGACACGCCTTGGACTCCGATCACTGAATTGCCTGAGAACGCGGCTGGGCTGGTGAAGCTCATTGTAGATTGATAAGGGTAGTTGCCGATCCTCTCGTTTCCGAGATTACCGTATGATCCTCGGATTTTCAGGTAGCTGACCACATCCTGACCTTTCATAAATTCTTCCCTGCTCGCTACCCAACCGACTGACACAGAAGGGAAATAGCCCCATCTGTATTTCTTGGCGAAACGCCCCGACGCATCGGAACGGAAGTTGGCCTGAGCATAGTATTTCGAGTCATAATTGTATGTGAGCCTTCCGTAAGCCGAGAAATATGCGTTCTCGTACGGTGTGGAATTGTCCGCGGTCACCTTGTCATCCGGACCAGCCGAGAGATAAGGGAAATAGTCGGTCAAGTAATCGGATTTCTTGGCGGAGATGTTCTGCCAGTTGTAGTAATATTCCTCGATACCTGCCATTATGCCGAAATAATGCTTGCCGAAATTCTTGTTGTAGTTCGCGAAGAGCTGTGTGGTGTAGGAATATGCCGACGTTCGAACCTCCTGGAGGTCGGTGGTGTTGGCCCCCGCAAGATACCTTTCGAGGCCGTTAGGGTCATCATACGGGGTGTAGGTGATGGCCTTGTTGAAATTCTTGTCCCGGCTTTCGGTGTATTTCGGTGCGAAGACCCCTGATATGACCAGTCCCGTCAATGGGCGGATGTCGAGCTGAACCTTGCCGTTGCCGACAATGGAGCGGGAGTCCTTGCTTCCGCCGTAAAGCATCTTGGCGTAAGGATTTGTTCCGTCTTTTCCTTCGGCGATCCTTCCGTCAGACCATTCGGCGGCGTAGATTGGTCCGGCGTTTCTCATCCACGCCGCTGGGCTGTAATACGGCACGCTCTTGTCCGCTATTCTGGCATTCAGGTCGATGGAGAACGTCATATACTTGTTCAGCTCGATGTCATTGTTCACCCGGACTGAATACTTGTCGTAGGTGTAAGTGTTGCCCGTGTAGAGTCCGTCCACGTTGTCATAGCCGAAGGAGACCTTGGTCTTAAGCTTCTTGGTCCCGGCGGTGATGCCAAGCGCATAGTTCTGTCTCGGCGCGGCTTTCTTGAGGATCATCCCGGCCCAGTCGGTGTCTGGATACAGGTCAGGATTGGACTTGTGGAGGGAGGAGTAATTGTCAATATATTCCTGTGGCCACACTGAATGTATTCCGGCTGAAGGGGTGTCATTGTACGCGAGTTCGTTCATCGCGGACATATACCCCGCCGCGTCAGTATATTCCGGCATCGCCGTAGGAAGATCGAGAGCGAGTGAATATGAGAAATCGACGTTGGCTTTCTCATCGTGGTTCGCCCTTCGCGTTGTCACCACTATCACTCCGGCCGCCGCCCGCGAACCGTAGATGGCTGCCGAAGCGGCGTCTTTCAGTACGGTAAGATCCTGAATGTCACCAGGCGTGACATCAGAAAGACTGCCAGGCACTCCGTCTATTATCACGAGAGGACTGGACTCCTGCATAGAGGTGATACCCCTGACCCTAAGGGTGGCGGTTCCGCCTGGCTCGGAATTGCTTCTTGTCACGGTGAGGCCGGATACAGCGCCTTGGAGCGCATTGGTGACCTCTGTGGTCTGACGTTTCTTAATGGCTGAACCTTCCACCGAACTCACGGATCCAGTGAGGTCTTTCTTCTTCATCGTACCGTATCCAACGAAGATGACCTCTTCGAGGAAATTTGAGTCCTCCGTCAGGGTGACATCATATATGTCTTTGTCCGTCAGCCGGACTGTCACCTCGGAAAAGCCAATACACGACACGGTAAAGGAAGCGGAAGACAACGGAACACTCAATGTGAATTTTCCGTCAATGTCGGTAGAGGTGCCGACCGTGGTTCCGGACACGATCACGCTTGCTCCGGGAACTGGCTCAGATGTGGCGCTGACCACTGTACCGCTTACTGTCCTATTCTGAGCAAATGACATCGTACAGAAGCACAGCATCGCTAAGATCGCGTGGAACAAGCGATTTTTTCGGAAAAATTTGCTTTTTATTCTCATAATTTCTAATATTGCACGTGGAAACCATACCATACCATACCTAAGTACCGATGCAAATGTAAAACAATTTTTAAAAAGGTCAATGAAAAAGATTATTATTTTTGTGACACAGGTCATCGGGCTGGCAATTCTGTCCTCTATTATACACGGATGTGTGGAGGAGAGGGTCGCCGAAGCAAGGTACCTTGAACTTGAGTCACCTTCGACACAGGACATCACCGTTTCCGGAGAGGGGGGTGAGTTTGACCTTGTCGTGCGCAGCAACCTGCAGTGGACTGTCTCGGCGGAAGCCGACGGGGCGACCGCCAGGTGGATCAGTTTCAACAGTTCGAGCGGCGTCGGGGACGACACCGTTACAGTGACTGTTCTCAAAGGTTCCTACGATCAGCGTACCGCTGTCGTGACTGTTATGTCCAAGGACGAAACGGTCTCATACTCTATCACGGTCAATCAGGAGTCATCAGGTGAGGAACCGGCCGCCGAGGGATACAATCTCCCGGCTTATTCCATCCTGAAGAACATCAGCGACAATGACGTGAGCCTCGGCATAGCCAATGCAAGTGTCGAAAGAGGAACGCTCAAGTTCGACGATGGAGCGTCGTTTACGATGATCGGGGAGGAAGCGACAGCTGTGTTCTATGCGTCAGGATATTACCAGCTCAATGCAAGATTCACCGGATGGGATGGCGCTGGCTCGGATGGCATCGTGGTGGCGATTCCTGTGAAGGAGGCTCTCTCAGGTGATCTCAGAATGTTCTGGGGATGGACATCGTCACCGTCTTCCGACTGGAAAGTGTCCGTGAGCGCAGACGGGGAAAACTATACCGACACTGGAGCGAAGATCTCAATATCCACGAGCAGCAGGTTCAACAGAACCATCTTCTTCTCTGTTCCTGAGACCATCCCGGCCGGCGGAACTCTGTATCTCAAGCTCATACCGGAAACATCTCTCGGAAAGAATGGCTACGTGCAACTCTGCAACGGATTCCTCCTGACGAGAAGCACTCCTGACCCATCGGATCTCCCTTCCGGGGACAAGATCCTCTATACCTGCGACTTTAACAACGTTGTGGACGGCTGTCCATACGATCTGCCTCTCGGATATCTTCGATCTTCGTCCGTGGCATTCGACCCTGCCGCCGTGGGATATGACGGAATTTCAAAGTCCGGCACGGTGGTCGGAGAGTGGGGAAGTGTCCGCATAGGCTCGGCATCCGGGGTCGGAGGGCTCACATTCCCAGCCCTCTCTGACGAGAAACTTGGGAGCGGAACCGCTGACGTGAAGGTGAGCTTTAAGGTAGCGCTTTACCAGTCTGCCGATTACCTATCCGATACGGAAGGCAAGGCGTCTTGCCGTATCAAGGTGTCCGTAGCCGAGGGTGAAGGCATCGTGGAGGATGATGTCATCACAGAAGGCGTGAATTGGGAGAGCTTCGTGGAGAAGAGCGTCATCATCAGGGGCGTGAACAAGGACACGAGAATCAAGATTGCGAGTGATGGCGGTTCGGGCGACAGGAGGTTCTATCTCGATGATGTCGTGGTGGAGGCCATATCGGACATCGTGTTGCCTTCCGAGACTCCGAAAACACTCTCGGAAGTGCTTGGCTATGAGTCAGGCACAATTTCCGAGGCCATAAAGACCACCGTCACCGTGGTGTCGGACCCTTCCGGGGCAAACCTTCCGGAAAACACGGCCATCATCACAGACGGAACATCCTATGCGGCCCTCAACATCCCGTCCGCATCAACTTTGGCTGCGGGAAAGAAGATCACCCTTAGACTCAAGGGAGCGTCTTTGGACAAGGCGTCGGCATCCATAGCCGCATCCTCGGAGATGATCATCGAGGCAGAGGATGGAACAGCACCGGCGGCCGAGAGCGTGACATTGGCGCAGATCCCTTCTTATGAATATCATCTCGTGGAGGTGAAGAACATTCAGGCCACCGACGCATTCGTGGGCAAGAGATTCTCCGGCGAAGTGACTATGGAGGACAGCGGGAAGGCCACATTCGGACTCTATCTCTATCCTTCCGCCAATTTCGCTGGCGGTGAGATCCCGGGCTACAGTGGAAGCGTGAAGGGTATTGTCATCGGAGGAAAGGTGTGTCCGAGGACTGCCGCCGACATCAATCTCGTACTCGACCGCATCGGAGGCGGCGGAGAGACCAAGGCGTTCACTCCAGTATTCTGCACTTATGCTTTCACTCCGGGAACCTCGACTCCGAACATCAAGAACGCCACCGTATCTGGGACTTCCGTTGTGTTTGAAAACGGCGGACTCATCGAGAAGGTCGGCGGCACAGAGGGGGATATGGTGTTTGCCCAAGGCTCAGCCTCGACTCCACACAATGTGTTCGCTTACTCGACCGGATGGAATGCGGAAGGCACCTATTACAGGCTTTCGGCACGGATGAAGGATGACGTTTCCGGCAGGGTGGCCGTGACCTTCTCGCTGAACAGCAGCACCAAGGAGGTGCAGCAACAGTGGCACATATTCTGGGGCACGGACGGAGAGAACTGGACGGAGACGGAATACACCTACAACTATGTCAACAACACCAACGACCTCTCCACAGCAGCGAAGAACACGTTCACTGCGCAAAGCACTACGTCCAAAGGCATCACCAGGACGGAATTCACCGTTCCTGCCAGCAGGAAGATTGCCGCAGGGGAGAAACTGTACATCAAACTTATCCCTGCCAAGACAATTTCGGCCGCTGCGGCCAAGATTCAGCTTGGATTCGGATTTTTCGTCGCTCCGGGAGACATTGTCAATACCGCCGAGCCTGCTGGAGCGCTTGCGTTCAACAATTTCTCCGAGTGTGTCGCCGGCACCGACTATATGCTCGGTTCCGAGGTGAGATATTTCGGAAACTGTGTCACTCCATCATACACAAAAGACGGGTGGACTGTGGCCAACGGTACAAGCAGGACAGGATACACTATGTATGGCTCGGCCTCATCAGGTGATCACGGAATCACAACACCTGCTCTCTCCGGGATTTCCGGTGCGGAGGATGTCACGGTCACCTTCAAATGCTGCCTCTATATGCCTTCGACATTTGTCGGCGCCAAAGATGACATTTGCGTTAAAGTCGTGGCTGGAGAAGGCAGTGTGGGCGAACTCATCTGGGACACCGAACCGGAGACCGACTACTACAACTGGCATACGGCCACGGTGAAGATTAGCGGGGCGACAGCCGCGACCAGAATTTTCATCGGAGCCGGGGCCGGCAAGGTCTCTTCCGGAGACAGGCGGTTCTTCCTCGACGATATCATTGTAAAATAGCAAAATATGAAATTCAGACACATTTATCTTCTGTCATTCTGCCTGCTGGCCCTGGGTTCCTGCTCAGGGTCGGCAGAGCCGGATGGCGGCACGGAATCGGACAAGCCTTATTACTTGAACATTATGCAGTTCAACATAAGGTATGTGAATAGCGATGACACCGGTGACACCCACTGGACTGTCCGCAAGAATGCCGTCAAGGCGATGATTCAGGAGCGGCAGCCCGATGTGATCAGCGTCAACGAGGCGAGAACCGCCCAAAGGTCCGACCTCAAGACCCTGTTGCCCGGATACACCCTTCTCGAAGTACCCAATACCGGCACATCCTCTGGAGGGAATGTGAATATGATGTACCTAACGTCCAAGTTCAATCTATTGGCCTCCAAGTCGTTCTATCTGAGCGCCACTCCGAATGTGCCTTCGTTCACCTGGAACAGCACGCAGAAGCAGTATCACGTCTGTCTCTGGGCTCATCTACAGGACAAGGAGACTAAGAAGGACTTTTACGTGTTCGCAACGCATTACAACACGGGTTCTACCGATGTGGATATCGCGGCGAAGACCAATTCCACGAATCTGATTCTGTCCAGGATAGAGGAAGTGACAGGAGGCGACAGCAAGGCGGTAGTGTTCGTCGCAGGAGACTTGAACGCTTCCTTGGAATCAAACGACGCCAGAGCGGTGAGCCTGAAGCCGTATCTTGACGCCGGTTTCAAGAACGCCCGCACATCCGCCCTTTCCACTGACAACATCGTCAGTTTCAACGGATTCTCCGACGAGAGTCGCACGCAGAAAAGCAATATTGACTTCATATTCTACAAGAACGTGACCGGTATGGCTTTCAGGACGGTGAACGAACCTTACAATGGTGTCAAGTTCATCTCCGACCATTATCCGGTGACATTACAGGCAATGACATTCTGATGAAAACAAGCGAGATAATATTCTCGATGGTTGCCGGAGCGGCGGCCGTCGTGTTTTCCGGATGTGCCGGAAACATATCCTTCAAGGCTCAGGACGTCCTCGTGACTCCGGGTACAAGGTATCTCCTTACCGTTGAGACGCTGGATAGCGCCAGGACGGAGACAGTGACCTCCGACTGCGGCGTGATTCCGGGAATCTCAGTGGACATCCGCTGGGAGAAGGATGGCGGTGACCTCGTGGCAAAGGCTACCGTACGGAATGACAATCCGGACTATGTGGTCAAGAGCCTTGAGGGGCCAGTGGTTGACGGGCTGGATTTCCGTCTTGAGGACTACCATCTGATGATGCCTGTCGGAATGGGTGAACTTTACCGTAAATGCCCTTCCGAGCCGGATGACAAGACTCCGATGCTCAGGGACGCACTCTGGAAGAAGACCGACGGAAAATATATACTGTCAGCAGGTTATCCTTCCAGAAATATGTCTATGCAGTGGTGCGCCTTTGCCTCGGAGGAACGCGGATTGTATTTCGCAAGCCACGACTCCGCTCGCAAGGGAAAGGAATTCAACGTTGTGTATGACCCTTCTGACAGTTCCTTCTCCGTGTCCATAAGGCATCTTTTCACTTGTTTCGCCGGACAGGAATACGAGGTCCCGGAGACAAGGATTCACACCTACAGCGGAACCTGGCACAAGGCTGCGGACTATTACAAGTCCTGGTTTGACAGCTGCTTTGAATATGTTCGCCAACCTGACTGGATCAAGGAATGCTCAGGATGGCTTCTCGCCATCACCAAACAGCAGAACGAGGAAGTGATGTGGGACTATGACGAATTCGCCGGAGGACTGAGTGACGCCGCTATAGACCGGGGACTCGACATCATCGGCCTCTTCGGTTGGGCTCACGGAGGTCACGACAGGTTTTACCCGGACTATTATCCAGACCCGGCGCGCGGCGGAGAGGAAGAATTGAGGAAAGCCCTGAAAGGAATCAGGAGTCGTGGACTCCGTTCCATAATTTATGTTAACGGCCAGCTGATTGATCAGGACGGGACACATTTCTGGCCGGATACGGGACGTTTCATCACGATGATGAAAAAAGACGGGTCTCTAATATCCGAGACTTGGCACAAGTATTACGATGCCCCTGCCAGGACGCACGGCAGGGCCTGTTTCAGCTGTGATGTCTGGCACAGGAGAATGTTGTCTCTGGCCAAAATGGCACAGGCGTACGGTGCTGACGGCATCATCTATGACCAGCTTGCGACGAGGTCTCCGCTTTTCTGCTACGGTGAGAGTCACGGACACACCGTGCCTGCTGTGGTCGTGGAGCAGGATAGATTGGACTTCATCAAGGAGATTCGAGAGGAAATGACGAAAATCGACCCGGAGTTCGTGGTGATGACCGAGGGTGTGGCCGATTATGAGATGAGTTGCATCAATATATTCCACGGATGCTCGTTCGACGTGTATCCGCCTGACCAGGATGCGATGGAAGACCGGCTGAACGGCAGGGCCGGAGCCACCTGGTTCCCCGAAATGTTGGAATATACATTCCCGGAGATGCTGATGACGGTTCGCAATCCTGCTCCTGTGACAAGTCGCAATATGAGCAATTTCACTCTTGTCAGCCATCTGAAGAATGAGATAGAATGTCGCTACAGCGCCGATGTGAGGTATCTCAAGGAGAATCATATCCCGGAAATCGAGGACTATGCCAACGTTACAACCAAACCGGATCTCTCACTTGTCCGTTCGCAGGATCCTGCTGCGATGAGCGTCTATCAGAAATGCCTTGCTGACTTTCAGGCGCGGCACAAGGATCTCCTTAGGCTTGGCCGTTTTATGGACACTCAGGGGTTCACCTTCAAGGGTTCGCACGAACTGTGTATGGCCAAGGCATTCGTGTCCGGAGACTGGACAGGAGTAGTGCTGTGGAACATTTCCGGAGACAAGCGTCTCGAATACGAGGTGAACGTGCCGGGCAAGACGCTGGTGTCTGCTGAGTCCCCCGAGGGACTCGACACCTCATCAGTAAGTCCGGAAAGTCTTGTGCTTCTTGTTTACGAATGAGGTTTAATCCGCTTCTAATTCAAAATATTTTTTTAATTTTGTGATGTTACCAAACCTTACCACAGTAGATGGTTTTATTTAAACGTTTGGTGCTGGTGCTTTTGGGTTTATTTGCCGGCTGTTGTCCGGAGACTTATTTTTTTTATTATGTCTGTTGTCCTTAAAATTGATAATGGGTCCAGTGTCCCTGTCTATAAGCAGTTGATGGATCAGGTGGAGTCCGGAATCAATGAAGGCCGTTTTCTCAGCGGTGACATTCTTCCGTCAATGAACGAACTTTCCGCCAGTCTTGACATCTCGAAGGAGACTGTCAAGAAGGCCTATTTTCTTTTGCGCGACAAAGGTGTCATCAGCTCGACTCAGGGTAAGGGCTATTACATCGCCGAGGCCAGGACGGACAAGAAGATGAAGATACTGCTCCTTTTCGACAAGTTGAGCAACATCAAACAGATCCTTTTCAACTCTTTCGCCGCCACTGTCGGGGATAAGGCCGAGATGACGATTTACCTGCACAACCAACAGGTTGACCTGCTTGAGTATTATCTGGATGAGAATTTGGGTAAGTTTGACTATTATGTGATAACCCCTCACTTTCCTCTGGATGAGGCCGTGCAGAAGAGAGTCCTGAAAGCGCTGCGCCGCGTTCCTAACCGCAAGCTCATCATTCTGGACCATTATATGCCTGAGCTTCAGGGAAACTATGGCGCTGTCTATCAGGATTTTGAGAATGACGCTTACGAAGGGCTGAAGATGGGTGTCAAGAAACTTAGGAATGTTCCGAGGCTCAATGTCATCATCGAGCTTTCCAGCCTTTACCACCCTTTGGTCTCAAAGGCGGTGTCAAGGTTCTGCGACGACAACGGAATAGAGTGTAATTTCATCACTCAGGTCACGCCGGAGATTGTCAAGCCTAAGGAGACATACCTCATCCTTCACAGCCAGTTCGATATGGAACTTATCAACCTTGCCAGGGCTGCCCGTTCTCTCAAACTCAAGCCTGGCAAGGACTTCAGCATCATCTCCTACAATGAGTCTCCTATGAGCGAGATAGTCTTGGACGGACTCACGACAATCTCCGCTGATTTCGTTCAGATGGGAAGGCTCGCGGCGCAGATGATCCTTGACGGCAATAACTTCAAGTACAAGTGCGACTTCCGTATGACCCGTCGCAACTCGTTTTAAGCCATAGCTGTCCCTGAATATTCAAAAACCATCGGGGCCGCGCCTTTTTTGCCGAAAAAATTTGCAGTCTCGTGATTTGTTGATATATTTGCGGTTAAAATACCACACTACACAACACCAAAAACGTGGCGTTTGAATATAATATGAGACGATTATTGTTATTGGCATTGACCGCATTCGCGCTTTGCTCGTGCGGGACCGGTGCGAAAGCCGTCGGTGCGAAATCAGAGTCCGGCGTTATGGAGTTCAGGCTCGGATCCTACAACCTTTGGCGCTCGGACCTTGGCAAGAACGAGTATGAATGGAGTCTTAGAAAGGAGAAACTTGCCCGCTCAATCGTGGACATCGGTTTCGATGTCTTTGGAATACAAGAGGTTGACACCACCATCCAGAGGGAACTCCCTGGACTTGTCGAAAAGGAAGGAGGGGAATATGAATGGTTCATATTCAGCCCATACTCGCAGGACGGCAGAGGTGGCAAAGCGCAGGGAATCGTCTATCGCAGGGACAGGTTCGAGATGCTGGAAAGCCATTTCTTCTGGCTTTCGCCCACGCCGGAGGTGATGAGTTCGGGTTGGGACGAGATGAAGTTCCGCCGCGGGGCGTGCTGCGCCGTGTTCAAGGACAAACGGACAGGCCTGCGGTTCTTCCTAATGATGAGCCATATGCCGCTTGGCAGGGAGGCTAACGCCAAATCCGCTCCGATCATCCTTGAGATGGCCGGGAGATACAACCCGGAAGGGCTTCCTTCGTTCTTCGTGGGCGACCTGAACACAAGGGAGGAGCGAGAGTCCTCGGCTTTGTTCCGGACCTATTGGAACGACACTTTCCTGACTGTTCCGGAGGAGTTGAGGGCCGGCCCTAAAGGCACGTTCAACAGTCACGGACGCAACAAGGTTATGGACGAGGCTCCGAGGATCGACTTCATCTATTTCAGGGGCAAGGGTGTCACTCCGCTCAGCTACGTCTGCTATGACAGGATGTACGGGGAGATCTATCCTTCCGACCATTGCCCTGTCTATGCTGATTTCAGAATCATTGACAAACAGTTGCCGCGATGAACATTAACGATTCACTTTCCTCAAGAGGTTCCGTCGGTTTCAGGCTTGGGTCCTACAACCTCAGGATGGGTCATCTGGACACCGACCCCGACAACATCTGGTCTGTCCGCAAGCCTCGTCTGATGAGATCCTTGCTTGAAAGCGGTTTTGACATCGCCGGAATCCAGGAGGTCAACGCACGGATGCAGAAAGAGTTGGCGGACAAGTTCGGAGGAACTTACACCTTCTGGTTCTTCAGTCCTTACTCGCAGGACGGGGTGGGGGACAAGTCTCACGGCATTATGTTCAAGACATCGCTCTTCGCGATCTCTGAAAAGCGCTTCTTTTGGGCTTCGGACACCCCGGACATCCTTTCGCTAAGCGACACGGGAGTCCGCGGAAACTATAGGCGCGGAGGCTGTTGCGCTGTCCTGACCCACAAGGCTTCCGGGATGCGTCTCTTTCTGATGTGCGCCCACGCCTGCCTGAATCCCGGACCCAACGCGAGGTACGCTCCGGTATATTGCCGGATGGAGGAAAGGTACAACCCGGATGGGCTGCCGTCCTTTTTCGTTGGGGATTTGAATGCGGGACCTGATTCAGAGGCTTCCGGAATATTCCGAAAGCATTGGAAAGACGCCTTCCTTTCGGTTGACGCCTCCGCCCGCCGCGGGCTTCTGAACACCTATAACGACTACCGCTTCCCGTCAGGATGTGAGCGGATCGACTACATCTACTATCGGGGGAAGGGAATCGATGTCGTGTCGTACGGTTGTGACGGTTCTCTGTATGACGGGAAATATGCCTCGGATCATTTCCCGATTATGGCTGATATTAAAATTACAAGATAATATTATGAGAAAATTCTTGACAATCATTGCGCTACTCGTTTCGGCCGGTGTCGGGGCCTCCGCGCGGACATATTCATTGGCGAATGACAGGCTTGCCGTCTGTGTCGGCGAGGATGGGTCTTTGCTGAGCCTGAAGGATGTTGCCACGGGGCAGGACTATGCCTCTGGAGGCTACCTGTGGCGGCTTTACTATGATTCCCCGGAAGAGAAGGAGATTCAGGTGGTAGGCTACGGGCAGGTTTCGGAGATTTCGGAGAAGGAAAATGAGATTGAGATGAGGTACTCCTCGCTGAGTTCAAGAGGCCGGGCACTTGACATCCGGATGACCCTCCGCGTCATTCTGGAGCCGGATCTGGTTCGTTTTGCGGTGGAGATTGAGAATAACGAGCCTCACACGGTGATCCGTGAGATCCATTATCCTTTGGTGCGGAACATCAATCTGCCTTCAGACCACAAACTTTACACTTCCGAGGCCGGAGGCAAGTTGTATTCCGATCCGGTCAGGCTGATCGGAGGGCAGCTCAGCGCTTCTCCTTACAAGACCCCGGAGCAGTTCTTCCGAAGCAAGGATGTGAAGTACGGCAGCAAGGTGTTTATGAACTGTTTCGCCTTGATCGGTGAGAATCAGGGACTTTACTTCGGTAGCCACGACGAGACTTTCCAGGACACCTGGCACGGAATCCGTGTCTATAAGGGTGCGGACGGAAAATTCGACGAGTTGGAATGCGGATTCTACAAGTACCCTCATTGCTTCGCCGGGCATAAGTGGAGCTGCGAGGCGAATGTTGTGTCGGCGTATGCAGGGACCTGGCACGTTGCGTCAAAGCTTTATCGACGTTGGGTTGACACTTGGTGGGATCATCGAGAGGCCCCTCTGTGGGTACGTCAGTTGAACAGCTGGCAGAGGGTGATCTTCAAGCATCAGTACGGAGAGTATTTCTTCCGTTATCCGGATCTTTACGGCCGTTTGAAGGACGTTGACCGCAGTGTCAATTCCAATGCGGTCTTCCTGTTCGGATGGTGGGCCGAGGGTATGGATCACGGCAATCCTGACTATTCTCCTGATGAGAGCCAAGGTGGGGACGCTGCCTTGAAGGATGCGATAGCCAAGTACCAGAGCGACGGTAGCAGACTCCTGCTTTATTTCAATGGCAAACTTATAGACCGAGAGAGTCGTTTCTACAAGAGCGGACTTGGAAGCAAGGTCTGCCGTCACGACAACACAGGCTCCGAACTTCACGAACACTACCGATTTACCGGAATGGGAACTTGGCTTGGGGAATATGACGCCAGGACTTTCGCCGTGGCGACGATGATGGACTCGACCTGGAATCAGGTGCTGTTCTCACTTCAGGATCGGGCTCACGCCTTAGGGGCGAGCAGCGTCTTTTTTGACCAGCTTGGCTATGTGGAGAGGCAGAGTACGAATTGGGACTGTTCAGGGGAATATCCTGTTCCCGATGTCTATGGAATAGCCAAGCGCGCCCAGACGCTGAAACTTCTGCGCGACCGCTATGCAGAGAAAGATCCGGAGTTCGCTCTCGGGGCGGAGGCCACGGTCGATGTCCTGGCCCAGTTCTGTGACTACACGCACGGTTACCCGGCCAATGACAGTCCTGAGAGATTCATTAATTTCTTCCGCTACACGTTCCCTGAACTGGTGTTCACCGACAGGGGGCAGAGAGATGACAATGATGTCTTCTGGCACGTGAACAACACGGTGCTGGACGGCCAGCGCAACGACATCGAGATCTACCGCTGCCGTGACCTCATTGATGACTGCCCGGTCTATCAGGCATACCTGTCGAAGGTCAATGCGTTGAAGACCAAGTACAAGGATGAGCTTCTTTTAGGACGTTACAACGATGTGCTCGGGTTCACCAATTCCAATCCTGATGTAGATGCAAGGGCTTTCGTCGGCAAAGACAGAATCGCTGTCGTGGTAGCCAACCAGCAGCGTGCCCCTCGCTCACTGAAGAGCCGGATTGATGTTCCTGGCTACAGACTCGCCGATTGGACCGCGCTGAGAGGAGCGGAGGTTAGCTCCCGCGGAACCGTGCGGCTTGGTCAGTACGACCTTGCTGTCTTGATTTTCGAGAAGAATGACTGATCGGCTCGTGATGGACACAGACAGATTTATAGTCCTCAGGTCTGGTGACCTGAGGCTTTACCTATGCGTTCCGGACAGCGCCGGAGGCTATTACCGAGGCACGAGGTTCGATCACGCCGGAGTATTCCGAAGGATAGAGTACAAGGGAGATGTCTTCGCAGACGAATGGTTCGCTAATTATGATCCCTACAGGCACGATTGTCTTACCGGACCTGTGGAGGAGTTCTCGCAGAACGGCTATGACGAGACATTGCCCGGAGGGATATTCCTCAAGCCAGGGGTCGGTCTTCTTCGTCGTGAGGATGATTCTCCATACGATTGGTTTCATCGTTATGAGATCGTGGATGAGGGAGAACGCACCTTGAAGACTGACGGGGTCTCCGCTGTCTTTGGCCAGAGACTATCCGGGGATGGATTCGCTTATGAATATTCCAAGACAGTCGCCATCGAGCGGGAGGACGGAGTTTTCTCCATCAGACACAGATTCCACAATATGGGCAAGAGAGCCATCTCGGGCTATGTCTATAATCACAATTTCTTCACATTGGCTGATTCGCGCGTCGGTGCGGCCACCAAGGTTGATTTCCCTTTCCCGCCGTCGGGGCATTGGCGTTCTGAATATGACAGTGTGGCCTTGTCGGGAGGTGGAATCCGTTTTTCAAGGAATCTAAGGGAAGGAGAGACCGTCTATATGGGAGATCTTCATTCGGGGAATCTGGACAATGACTATTCATTCAGGCTTTTCAACGACGAAAACGGATTGGGGGTCGGAGTCTTGTCGGACGCTCGGATGCATCACGCGGTCTTTTGGGCCATCAGCCGCGTCGCCTGCGTTGAGCCGCACACCATTCTTGATGTCGCTCCTGGACAGTCTGTCGCCTGGACGGTCTTCTATCGCCTTTCGGACAATTACTGACGCTATTGTCACGGCCGCTCCATCCTCATTTTTCGAGGGAAATGATTATCTTTGCACCGGAAGCGGGATTCGGATAAGGGA